>JAUNLD010000041.1 GCA_030532425.1 Lautropia sp.
GGTCCACCCCCGCCGTGACGAACGCAATCCGTATCTTTTTCACACGATCACACAAGTCAACAAACAGAGAGCCATTTTCATCTTTAGGCATAAATAGAACAAAAATGTCACATAAATGCCTATATAAAGAGCTTCAGGCGGGCTGAGATCGCGGACTCGTCATGGTCGGCGGCGGGCACAGACTTCCCGTTTTCGCTGAAAAAACAGGTGATTGCCAGCACGACTCAACGGCCTGTTCCCCTGTCGGCGTCATACGTCACCGACAGGGCACATTTTCTGTTGTTTTATTACGCCTGCTACAGGGTCATCAGCCCGTTTCAAGACCACCGGCCCCTGGTTTTTCACCCCCTCCTGTCATCACGGTGACTCCGATGTCTGCCATGTCCGCCTCTGCCACCCGCCTGACCGCTGCCCCGCAGCCCCAGGACAAAACGATCTATTCGATCCAGGCGCTACGTTTCATCGCGGCCGCCCTGGTCGTGGTCAGCCACATCCGTACCGAATACGGCATGGCCCCGTTCGGCAGCGCTGGCGTCGACATCTTCTTCGTCATCTCCGGCTTCATCATCCACTACGTCACCCGCAACGGGGCGCCGCAGTTCTTCACCCGCCGGCTGATCCGCATCGTGCCGCTCTACTGGCTGGGGACGCTGGCACTGGGCGCTGCCGCCCTGTTCGTGCCCAGCCTGCTCAACCAGGTGTCGTTCAGCGCCGAGGTGCTGCTGAAATCGCTCTTCTTCCTGCCGGTGTGGAATGAACAGGTCCAGTATCACCTGCCACTGCTGACGCTGGGCTGGTCGCTGAATTACGAGATCCTGTTCTACCTGATCTACTTCATCGCCCTGAAGATCTCTCACCAGCACCGGCTGCTGCTCAGCTCGGTGATGCTGGTGGCGCTGACGCAGCTGCACGGCTTTGTCGCCCCCGAATCGATGCTGGCCTTCTGGAGTGATGCCTACATCATCGAGTTCATCTACGGCATGCTGCTGGCCAACCTGGTCAGCCACCCGCAGGCGATCGACAACGCGCGCCTGCCGATCAGTGCAGCCCTGCTGGCACTGGCCGCCTACTGCTATCTGCTGCTGCCCTCGTCCGGTCTGGTCACGCCGGCCATGGCGCTGGACAAGTGGGTGCGCGTGCTGGTGATCGGCCTGCCCAGCGCCGCGCTGGTGATGCTGACGCTGGCGGCCGAACAGTCGGTGCGCCGCCTGCCCCAGGTGCTCAGGCACGGCATCAACTTCCTGGGTGAGCTGTCGTACCCGATCTACATCTTCCACATCTACGTGATGGGCGTGCTCAAGCGCCTGGGTGCCCTCAACCTGGGCATGCCGGCCTACATCGCCGCCGTGGCCGGTGCCACCCTGCTGGCCTCGGCGCTGGTCTACCTGCTGTACGAGCAGCCGGCCCGCAAGCTGCTGTCCCGGCTGCTGCTGCGCGGCAAGGGTGAAGGCAAGCGCCCCACCAGCCCCGGCGCCCTGCCCCCGGGCGCGCCACTGACCAGCGGCGCCTGAGCCTGCGGCCGCCAGCGCGGCCCCCACGCCCCCCACGGCCCCATCCAGGCACGGCCCCGCCGGATGGGGCCGGGCACATCACTGGCCGTCCAGCGTGCGGCGTCATGACGTGCCGCGCCCTCCTCGGGCCGCCCCCCGCTTCGCTCAGCCAGGGCGCCGCCCTCCTTTTGTGGCAGCGGCGTGGCCGGTCCCGGGCAGCGCAGAAGCACCAGACACTCAGGCGTTGTGCGCGAAGTTGTCGAACTTGGTGTACTGCCCGTGGAAAGCCAGCGTGACGGAACCGATCGGGCCGTTACGCTGCTTGCCGATGATGATCTCGGCCATGCCCTTGGTCTCGGCCTCGGGATCGTAACGGTCATCGCGGTGGATGAAGAAGATCACGTCGGCATCCTGCTCGATCGAGCCCGATTCGCGCAGGTCACTCATGATCGGCCGCTTGTCCTGACGCTTTTCCACCTCGCGCGAGAGCTGCGACAGCGCGATGATCGGGCACTTCAGCTCCTTGGCCAGCGATTTGACCGCCCGCGAGATTTCGCCCACCTCGGTGGCACGGTTCTCGCGGCCACCGTTGGCCGAGGTCATCAGCTGCAGATAGTCGATGACGATCAGGCCAAGCTTGCCGAACTGCCGATGCAGACGCCGGGCCCGGGCGCGCAGCTCGAAGGGGTTGAGGGCCGGCGTCTCGTCGATGTACAGCGGTGCGCCCTCCATCCGCTCCATCGCCTGGGTCATGCGGATGAAGTCGTCCTCGGTCAGCCGGCCGGTACGCAACCGCTGCTGGTCGATGCGGCCGATCGAGCCCAGCAGACGCAGCGCCAGCTGCTCGGACCCCATCTCCATGCTGAAGACGGCCACCGGCATCTCCTGGTTGAGAGCGACGTTTTCAGCCACGTTCAGTGCAAAAGCCGTCTTGCCCACCGACGGCCGGGCCGCCAGGATGATGAGATCGCCCTCGTGCATGCCCGAGGTCATCCTGTCGAGATCGATAAAGCCGGTGGCGACGCCGGTGACCTCGCTATCATTGTCGCGGTTGTACAGCTCGCCGATTCGGGTGATGACCTTGGCAGTGACCTCGCCCAGCGGCTGGAAGCTGTTGCTCTTCTTGCCGCTTTCCTCGGCGATCTTGAACATCTTCGCCTCGGCGGCATCCAGCACCTCGTTCACCGGGCGGTTGTTGGCGTCGAAGGCCTCGCTGGCGATCTCGTCCGAAACGGCGATCACCCGGCGCAGTACGGCACGATCATTCACCATCTGCGCGTAATGGCGGATGTTGGCAGCCGAGGTGTAGCTGTTGGACAGCGAGGCCAGATAAGCGGCGCCACCAGCCTCGTCCAGCTGCCCGGTCTGCTTGAGCGAGTCGATCACCGTCAGCGTGTCGGCCGGACGGCCCGGCTGCAACAGCCCGGCAATGTGGCGCCAGATCAGGCGGTGGTCGTGACGATAGAAATCGTCTTCACTCAGGATTTCGGCCGTGTCGTCCCAGACGCTGTTGTTCAGCATCAGCCCACCCAGCACCGCCTGCTCGGCCTCGACCGAATGCGGCGGCAGCCGCAGATTTTCCAGCGATGCGCTGTTGTCCATCCCTGCCACGCTCATCCCTCCTTGTCTTGCGGATGCCCGGCCCCGCACGGCCGGCCGGCCACCAACAGCACAGCCAGCAGGCGGTGGCAACAAAAGGGGCGACCAACCGGTCGCCCCCCTGAATCTTGCACCGGCATCCCGCAGCCGCCTCACCCAGGGTGGGCAGCCGCAAGATGCGCCAACGGCGATGGGCCTGAATCAGGCCGTCTCGCCCGTCACGTTGACGGTGATGTCGACCAGCACATCGGTGTGCAGGGCCACCTGAACCGGATGCTCGCCAATGGTCTTGATGTGACCCTGGGGCATGCGGATCATCTGCTTCTGGACGGACTCGAAACCGGCCTTGTGCAGGGCATCGACGATGTTGGCGTTGGTGACCGAGCCGAACAGGCGGCCATCGACACCGGCCTTTTCGGTCAGCGACACCTGGCGGCCGGCCAGCTTCTCGCCTTCGGCCTGGGCGGCGGCCAGCTTCTCGGCCTGCACCCGCTCCAGCTCGGCACGACGGGCCTCGAACTCGGCCACGGCGGCGGCGGTGGCACGACGGGCCTTGCCTTTCGGGATCAGGAAGTTGCGGGCATAGCCATCCTTGACCCGGACGACATCACCCAGCTGGCCAAGATTGATAACTTTCTCAAGCAAAATAATCTGCATCATGCGCTCCTGCAAGACTGCCGGCCGCCCTCGCAGGGGACGGCGGCCACGATCAGCCTCGCGGTGGGGATCAGTGGTTGTCGGTGTAAGGCATCAGGGCCAGGAAGCGGGCACGGCGGATGGCCAGAGCCAGCTGGCGCTGGTAGTGCGCACGCGTGCCGGTCAGGCGGGCCGGAATGATCTTGCCCTGCTCGGTGACGAAGTCCTTCAGCGTATCGACATCCTTGTAGTCGATCCACTCGGCATTCTCGGCCGTGAAGCGGCAGAACTTCTTGCGCTTGAACAGCGCAGACTGGGCGGGACGCTTGGGTTTGCGGTCTTTGCTGCCGCGACGGAAACCAACCATGATGAAAACTCCAGAAGTGTTTGTTCAGTAGGGAACGATGCGTGTCAGATGCAGTCGGAGCGTCCGGCTGCCCCGGCGCAGCGGCGCCAGGAAACCGGTGGCCTCAAGCCGGGTACCAGGGACGATCTGTTGCAGCTGGGCGGCCATGTCGGCCAGCGCAACCGCGGGGATCTCCAGGTGGACCTGACGCTCGATGCCGCCCTCGGTCTGAAGGGAGCTGTGCATCAGCTGGCACTCGACCACCGGTACGGCGGCGGGGGTGTAGCGCAGCGCGCCACGCTCGATCAGCTCGGCCGACAGGGTCAGCAGGTTGGTTCCTGCGCCCGCCGCGGGCTGGGCGGCATCCCCGGATGCCAGTGGGAAGGCACTCCCGAAATCCGACACGCCTGCCGTCGATTACCCGGCGTTGGCGTTGCTGTCGGCAGCCGGGGCCGCTTCGGTGTTGACCACCTTGCGCGACTCTTCCTTCTGCAGACGCTTGCTCATCACCGACGGGCCGGTCTCGGCCTTGTCCATCCGCACCACCAGGTGGCGCAGCACGGCATCGTTGAAGCGGAAGGCGTTTTCGATTTCGCCCAGGCTTTCCTGGTCGCACTCGACGTTCATCAGCACATAGTGTGCCTTGGCAATCTTCTGGATCGGGTAGGCAAGCTGCAGGCGGCCCCAGTCCTCGATGCGGTGCATCTTGCCCTGGCGGCCTTCGACCATCTGCTTGTAGCGCTCGATCATGGCCGGCACCTGTTCACTCTGGTCCGGATGGACCATGAACACGATTTCGTAATGTCGCATGAATTCCCCTTGTGGATTTCCGACGAAAGAAAGCCACCGGCCGGCCGCCACGACGCCCCTGGGGCGCCCGCAACCGGGTGAGCCGGACCACGCCGGGGCATGCGCCCCGGACCTGTGCTCACCGACCGTGTGGCAAGGAACCTGCGATGATAACCGGAAATTGGGAAAAACGCTCGGGCAGGCGGTGGGAAAACGCTTGCGCCACAACCGGCATGGAGGCACAGCGCGGCACGCCGTCGCCCGCCCCCGCAGACGCGGCCATCACCCCAGTGAATAAGACGCAGTTCCCAATGAACCGACACCTCGACGACTGCGCAGCCGGGCCACTTCGGCGATGTATTCGCGCATCGCCTCTTCGCGACCAATGCCCGCGACAGCCAGCCAGGCATCCCAGCGCGAGCGGCCTTCCAGATCGGAAAAGCCAGGGCGCCGGCCACTCACATCCCCCACCGTCGCCTGCATGAACAAGGCATACAGGCGCAATTGCTGGATGCGGTCGAGTGGTGTGGGCAGATCCCGGACTTCCTGCTGGGCTTTGCGGAAGTTGTCTTCAAGGCTGGACATGGCAAACCACTCCCCTCGGTCGTTCGATGTCCGCCTGTAAACACGAGAAACAGAGAAACGGGAATACGAGACCACTCCGACTCTTCGCCCCATCCCGCGTGGCAGGTGGGGGATGACGAGCCAACGGACACAAAGTGGCCACGTCCACACGGCGGCAGGCGACGATGAGGCGACATCACCATCGCGCCGACCTGTGGTCATACGGGTCGAGCTTGACAGCGTGCGATGACACGCTGGGAGCATCCTACGCCCTTCATCCCGCAGGGCCGATAGGGGTTATCCCTGTTTTTGTGGAAATGACGACGTATTGACGAGCGATAGCCGCAAGAAGGGATCCCAATCGGCCACGTTGGCCAGTGTGCGTGCACCTGGCCGTGGCCGTACCGCCACCAGCGTGTCAAAGCACACCGCCCCGGCCGGCGGCACGATCGTGGCCACCAGCGCCTGGCGCCGATCCTCGGCCAGCAGGCCATAGACCAGGCTCAGGTGTGGTGCAAAGGCCGGTGCCACGGTCTGGCTGGGCCACAGGCCATCCAGCGCCGTCGTCAGCTGCGCCACCTGCCCGGCCAGCGCGCCGTCTGCCGCCGGCACCATCCGCAGGAAAACCGACTGGAAGTAAGCAGGCCCGTGATCGACGGCCGTCACCCGCAACCACAGCGGGGCCAGCGCCTGGCACAGCACCGGGGCCAGGCCACGCGGATCGACCCCGTCCGGCAGCCACGACATGGCCAGTGTCAGATGTGGCTCGAAAACCGGGCCACCGGTCTGCCGGGCCAGCTGCGCGATCTGCGCCTGCCAGTGCCTGGCCACAGGCCCCGAGGGCACCAGCCACCACGCCAGGGGTACCCCCTCTGCCGCATTCCCTGCTGCCGGAACCGGTGTCACCTGACCGGGCCGGGCCTCATCCGCCTGCATCAGCGCCCCGCGCCACCACCGGTAGCGGCAGCACCGCCGGCGCCGTTTCCGCCATCCGCACCGTCCCTGGCGTCTGCGCCTGCCGCCACGCCAGCAGCCACGACCTCCCCCGCTGCACCATCATCCGCGGCCGCATCCCGGGGGTGGGCGTCCAGCCCGTTCCACACGCCCGGAAAGGCCGCCGCCGCCGTGATGCCCGAGGGCTCGCCGATATCCAGGAAGCGCCCCTTCGGAAAGTACACACTGTTGACATGCAGCCCAGCACTAATGGCCGCCGAAATCACGGCGCCCACCGGCCATTCCGGCGCCTTGGCCAGCGGATCAGCCTTGATCCGTGCCTCGGCCTCGACCGCCAGCCGCCTGCACTCCTCTGCCAGAAAGGCAGTGAAGCGCGGCCCCCACACGGCAAACATCCAGCAGGTGTAATGCTCCGGGCGCCGGGGCCGCTCTTCCTTGGTTTCCAGACGCTGCACCCGGCCACTGGCAGGATCATGGGTGATGACATCACCAGGCTCACGCGCGGTGGCATCGAACAGGCCCAGCACCACATCGGCACCGGTCTCGACCTTGCGCTGCAACAGCGGCGTGAACGAATCGACCGGATCGATCAGGATGTCGGGGAAGCCGAACACCACGTCCGCCTGCGGGATGAAGGGCACGGCCTGCGACAGCGAAAACGGCGGCCCCCACGGCAGACCGGCATGCAGATAGGCGCACGACAGGCCCAGCCGGCTGCCATCACCGTAGTAATCGGCAATATCCCACTTGCCGGCACGAACGATGAAGAAGATCTGGCTGGCCCCCGCCATCCGCATGCGCTCGACCAGGTACTGCGACACTGGCTTGGGCTTGCGGTCGGCCCCGTCACTGACATGCTGGTAGCCCACCGGCATCAGCTCCTTGCTGAACGGCAGCGGCGACAGTCGCGTACCGCGTCCGGCCGCGGGGATCAGCCCGACCAGGGGCGGCCGCCCCCCTGTCGTGGCCGACGGGCGCGCCGACTCGGCCGAAGGCAGCACGGTCACCCCTCCCGCCAGACCGTCCCGGGCCGCCGCCGAAGCAGCACCGTCATGAACCTCCGTCCGGCATGCGCTCTGCTTTGTTTCCATATTGATACAAAACTACCTCTTCTGAAATATTAGCGAGACAATATGCCCGGAAACCGGTCGCTGGCCACAGAACAACCGTTCATCCGCCCTGTCTGACGCCGCCCCGGTTTTTCCTGAAAAATCAGTCTGTTCGTGAGGAATTCCTGCACCCAGACACAACCGGCACACTGCCTGACACCTCCGCCCCTGCCACCACAGGACAGCTTGCACCCTGCAGCGTCCTGAATGGCCCAGAACCACCATGTTGCCCAACGTCACATCCACCGATAGCCCGCGGCCCCCGGCCGTGTTCCGGTCAGAGTCTACCGGACGGCTGGCGCCTTGGGCAGCACGGGCGCCGGCGGCGGCCCCCGGTTGCTTGCAGATGCCCCACTGCACAGGTGCCGGATTCTGCCGCCCGGCCCTGAACGGCGCACTGGCCCTGGCGCTGGCGCTGCTGATGCAGGCCCCCGTCCACGCCACCCCCGCCGACACCTACCGGGACGCCACCACCTCCTTCGTCGAGCAGGCGCAGGGCAGCATCCACACGCACCAGACGCAGATCCGCACCCGCCAGCAGCGCCTGACCCAGGCCGGCAGCCGCGACCTGCCCCGCTTTCACAATCAGCTGGAGCTGGCCGACCGCCGCAGCAGCATCCCGCTGCAACCCATCCCCAGCCTGCGCCCCGGCACCAGCCGGCTGCTCAACAGCGCCCCCGGCAAGACCAACGTCTACATCCGTGGCACGCTCTACAGCATCAACAACAGCGATGGTCTGGGGCTGACCACGCCCGGCACCATCGTCGGCAGCGATCAGCAGGTCAATGAGGAAGTGGCCATCGGCTTTGCTGCCGGCCGCATCTCCACCCGCAAGGCCTCCGGCACCATCGTTTCGGCCTACCTGTCCCTGCACCCCAGCCACCACCTGATGTTCGACATGAGCGTCTCGCTGGGATCGCACCGTGCCCGCCACGACTTCCTGCAAAAATACGCATCAGCGGGCGGGCTGGGCATCTCGGGCTACTCCCAGGCGCTGAGCCTGTCACTCAATCGCCAGCCGCGTGCCTTTCACGGCTGGACCTTCTCGCCTTACAGCCGTTACGACCTGGTCGCCACCCGGGTGGGTACCGCCCGCCTTCACACCACAGGCTGGCACAGCAGCCGTTCGCTCTCCAGCCTGTCATTGGGCAGCGTGCTGGAAACCGACTGGTTCAGCGCACTGGGGTCGATCCGCCCTCGCCTGCAGCTGGAAGTGCGGCATCAGATTGCCGACGGCCAGGGCCTGGTGGGCAGCCGCTACAAGACACACGGGATGATCGGCCTGGGCCTGACCTCGCGCCTGTCGCGCGACATGGCCACCTACGCCGAAAGCCGCTATGCAGCGCAGTCGGGCGACAGCACGCCCGAGAGCCTGCTGATGCTGGGGATACGCCTGTTCTTCTGAACGGCGCTGCCCCTTACCCCCCTTTCCGCCTCAGGCAGCCACCGGGGTCAGCGCCGCCCTTCCGCCAAAAACCTCGGTCAGGTTGCGCGCCGCCAGCATCGCCATCGCCAGCCGGGCGCGATGCGTGCCACTGCCGATATGGGGCGTCAGCACCACGTTGCGGCAGGCCAGCAAGGCCGGATTCAGGGCCGGCTCGTTCTCGTAGACATCCAGCCCGGCCCCCGCCAGCCGCCCGGCCTGCAACACCTGCGCCAGCGCCACATCATCGACGACGCCACCCCTCGCAATGTTGACCAGCGTGGCCTGCGGCTTCATCAGCGCCAGCGCCTGGGCATCGATCAGATGATGGGTGTCAGCCGAATACGGCACCACCAGCACCACGTGGTCGGCCTCGGCCAGCAGCTCGGGGAGCAGACACCAGCGCGCCTGCAACGCCTCGGCTTCGGCCGACGGCCGGCGGTTGTGATACAGCAGCGACATGCCGAATCCCTGCGCACGCCGGGCGATGGCACAGCCGATCCGCCCCATGCCGACGATGCCCAGCGTGCTGCCGTGCACGTCCACGCCCAGAAACTGATCCCAGGCCCAGCGCTGCCAGTGTCCGGCCCGCAGCCACTGCTCGGCTTCGGTCACACGCCGGGCCGTGGCCATCAGCAGTGCCCAGGCCATGTCGGCCGTTGCCTCGGTCAGCACGTCGGGCGTATGCGTGACGATGATGCCACGCGCCGCGCAGGCCGCCAGATCGATGTGATTGACGCCCACCGAGCCCGTCGACACCATCCTCAGGCGGGGTGCCGCCACCAGGAAGTCCGCATCCACACGGTCGGATGCCACCACCAGCACCGCATCCTTGTCATGCAGCCGTGCATGCAGCCCGGCCACCGACCAGGCGGCATCATCGGGGTTGTCTTCCACCGCAAAGACCTGCGCCAGATGCGCCTGCACCCGCGCATCGATACGCCGGGTAATAAGCAGCCGCGGGCGCCCGGCGCCTCCCGTTCCCTGCAGACCGTGTTCATGCCCATCCATCCGAAGCCTCTCCCGAGCCATGCCGGAGCTGACGCCCCCAGCCCGTCAGCCGACCGTATTCTCGCGCTGGGGTTGTGCCGTGGCAGCAGCATCATCCGGCCCCACGTCAAAGACCTTGCGCAGGTAGGTCAGATATTCGCTGTCGGTCGACATGATCTTGGCCGGCGAATCCGAGAGCTTCGCCACAGGCTGGCCATTGCAGCGCGTCATCTTGATGACGATCTGCAGGGGCGTGTACCCCAGGTCGTTGGTGAGGTTGGTCCCGATACCGAAAGCGATGATCGCCCGATCACGGAAGCGCCGGTACAGCGACTTCATCAGGTCGAAGGTCAGTGAATCCGAGAACACCAGCGTCTTCGACGCCGGATCGACCCGATTGGCCGCGTAATGGGCGATCAGGCGCTCGCCCCAGTCGAAGGGATCGCCCGAATCGTGGCGCGCCCCATCGAAGAGCTTGCAGAAATACATGTCGAAATCGCGCAGGAAGGCATCCAGACCGTAGACATCCGACAGCGCGATGCCCAGGTCGCCACGGTACTCCCTGGCCCAGGTCTCGAAGCCGAAGATCTGCGAATCGCGCAGACGCGGCCCCAGCGCCTGGCAGGCCTGCAGATACTCGTGCGCCATCGTGCCCAGCGGCCGCATGCCATAGCGCATCGCCAGCAGCACGTTCGAGGTGCCGGTCAGCGCCTCGCCCATCTGCTCCTGACAGACCTGCAGCACCTCTTCGTGCCAGCGCCCCGAAAAGCGCCGGCGCGTACCGTAATCCGCAATGCGGATGCCCGCCATCTCGGGGTCATCCACGATCGTGGCAATCTTCTCGTCCAGCCGGCGACGCCCCTCGGCAAAGTCGGGCTGCGGGGCCACCCGGCGGAAATACAGCTCGTTGACGATCGCCAGCACCGGGATCTCGAACAGGATCGTGTGCAGCCACGGCCCGCTGATGACGATGTCGATTTCGCCATTGCCCTTGGGCGACGGTGTGATCGAGATGTATTTGCGATTCATCTGGAACAGCCCCAGAAAATCGACAAAATCACTCTTGATGAAGCGGAACTGACGCAGGTATTGCAACTCCTCTTCCGTAAAGCGCAACGAGCACAGATGGTCGATCTCCCGCTGGATCTCGTCGATCAGCGGCACCAGATCGACCCCCTCGTTGCGGCACTTGAAGCGGTACTCGACCTGCGCCCCGGGAAAGTGATGCAGCACGACCTGCATCATCGTGAACTTGTAGAGGTCGGTATCGAGTAAGGAAGCAATGATCATCGACTTTTCCATGAAATCTGATCGCCCAGCTGCGCACATTGAGGATAAAATGCCGGGTCTGATCCCTCCGCACCTCGCCGTCTGCCGCAATGACACACATCGTCCTTGAAAACTGCATCCGCTGCAAATACACCGACTGCGTCGATGTCTGCCCCGTGGACTGTTTTCGTGAAGGCCCGAACATGCTGGTCATTGACCCGGACGAGTGTATCGATTGTGCCGTCTGTGTGCCGGAATGCCCTGCTGAAGCCATTGTTGCCGAAGAAGACGTGCCGGCCGACCAGGAAAGCTTCATCGCCCTCAATGCCGACAAGGCACCGGGCTGGCCGGCCATCACCCGCAGCAAGTCGCCGCTGGACGACGCCGATGACTGGAACGGCGTCGCCGACAAGCTGAAATTCCTCGAAGGCTGAAACATCCCGGCCCTGCCTGCCGCAGGCACGGACAGCGCGGCGTGCAGGATGCCATCGTTCCCAACTGTTGGAAAGCTTTTCTGCCATCGTCACGGGCAATTCCCTGTTGCCTCCAGGCAACAGGGCAGTTGTCAAAGAAGGCCACATCGCGGACTGATCCGGTGCAGCCCGTCACCACCCGAACCATCGCCAGGACATGGTTGGGGGATGCGCGATCTGCCCCACCCAGCCCCTACAATGGCCCATGACCCAAACCGTCCACACCCCTGTCCCCCTGGTCGAGCGCATCGACCAGCTGCTGCCGCAGACCCAGTGCCGGCGCTGCGGTTATGATGACTGCCGGGGCTACGCCGAGGCGCTGGCCCAGGGCGACGAAGCCATCAACCGCTGTCCACCGGGCCGCGACGACACCATTGCCGCGCTGGCGCAGCTGCTGGGCCGGCCAGTGCTGCCGCTGGCCGACGACCTGGCACCGATGCCGGTACGCCAGACCGTGCGCATCGACCCCGCCCACTGCATCGGCTGCACCAAGTGCATCCTGGCCTGTCCGGTTGATGCCATCGTCGGCGCGCCGCGCTTCATGCACCAGGTGCTGGCCGACCGCTGTACCGGCTGCGAACTGTGCCTGCCGCCCTGCCCCACCGACTGTATCGAGGTACTGCCGCTTCGGGTCCTGTGGCAGGATGCCGATGCCCGCCTTGGCCGGCAGCACTACGGGCGTCATCAACAGCGGCTGGCGGCCGAGCGGCAGAAAGCACGCCTGCACCGAAGCCCGTCGGCCACCGGCCCCCGGCAGCATGCCCCCATGGCCAGCACGGGCCAGGCAGCCCCCACCGACAGTGCCCTGACAACCGGCAGCAGCACCCGCCACGCGCCTCCCCTCCCTGCCTCGACACCTGCCCTGGCCGCAGCCGCGCCAACGGTCCCGGCTGCCCATGCAGCCAGCCAGGCCGCCCCGGTCAGGGTGGACGTCAGCGGGCCGCTCGCCGACGCCCCGGCTGCATCCACAACACCACCGGCTCCAGCTGCCCCGGTCCTGGCGGCTACCAGCCGTGACCCCCTGGTCGCCCTGGCCGGTGCCGACGAAAAGGCCCGCCGCCTGGCAGCCCTGCGCCAGAAACTGGCCGCTGGCAAGCAGCACGGCTGATGCAGCGGATGAGCCCAATTCCCTGCGCGAGCAACGCCCCTGCCAGCCCTCTCCCCCGATGAACCGGCTGGCAGAAACGCCTGATCCCCTTCCTTGCCTTCCTTGCCCATGAGCCCGCAGAAACGACAGGAAATGTTCCGGCGCCTGGCCGAGGCCAACCCCTCGCCACAGACCGAACTGGAATACGGCAGTCCCTACCAGCTGCTGGCGGCCGTGCTGATGTCGGCACAGGCCACCGACAAGAGCGTCAACATCGTCACCCGCCAGCTCTTTCCGATGGCGCCGACACCACAGGCCATGGTCGCGCTGGGCGTGGAGAAAGTCACCGACACCATCCGCACCATCGGTCTTTTCCGCACCAAGGCCAGAAACCTGGTGGCCATGAGCCAGATCCTCATCGACCAGCACGGCGGCGAAGTGCCCGAAGACCGCGATGCCCTGCAAGCCCTGCCCGGCGTGGGCCGCAAGACCGCCAACGTCGTGCTCAACACCGCCTTTGGCCACCCGACGATGGCGGTCGACACCCACATCTTCCGCGTGGCCAACCGCACCGGCCTGGCCCCCGGCAAGAACGTCGATGAAGTCGAGCAGAAACTGCTGAAGGTGGTGCCCAGGCCCTACCTGCTCAATGCCCACCACTGGCTGATCCTGCACGGCCGTTACATCTGCAAGGCGCGCACGCCCGAATGCTGGCGCTGCCCCGTCGCGGACCTGTGCGACTACAAACCCAAGACGATGCCGCCGCCGCGTCGCTCGGCGCTGGACAAGGCCATCTGAAGGCCAGCCCTGATCAGGCACGCCGAGAGCCATTACACTGCATCCATTCACGCAGACCATCGCCCGTGGTCAGCTTACCCGACAGCCAGTCCCATGCTTTTCAATCCATCCGTCGCCGATGTCCGCCGCTACTTCTGCAACATCTGGAAGAAGCATCAGGACGGCCTGCCACTCGAACCGCTCGAAACGGTGGCGATGATCTGGATCCGGCAGCACCCCGAATATCACGACGACCTGTCGGACGTGAACCGGGCGCTGGAGGCCGAGTACAGCCCCGAGAGCGGTCGTGCCAATCCGTTCCTTCATCTGTCGATGCACCTGGCCATCAGCGAACAGCGGGCCATCGACCAGCCACGCGGCATCCGGCACTGCATGGACGTGCTGGAGCAGCAGCTGGGCAGCGCCCACGAGGCCGCCCATGTGGCCCAGGAATGTCTGGGTGAAGCGCTGTGGCTGTCGCAACGGCACGGCCGGCCGCTGGATGGCGCGGCCTATGTGGCGGCACTGCGCAAGCGGGCCAGGTTGCCGGAGGAGCCCTGAGCAGATCCCTGACTCCCCAGCCTCCGGCCCACAGCTCCCGGCTCCCTTAGTGCCTTAGTTCCTTAGTCCCTCAGTCCCTGACTCCCGGCTCCGAGACTCCCTGTTCCTCCCCTCTTGCCGGTCAGGGATTTCAGCGCTACGATACACAAAAAACCCAACATGGGCACACATCATGCGCACCAACATCGACATCGATGACGACCTGATGGCTGCAGCCATGAAGGGCGGGCACTTTCGCACCAAACGTGAAGCCGTCGAAGAAGGGCTGCGCCTGGTCGCACGACGCAATCACGCCCTCGAAGTGCTGAAGTGGGAGGGCCGTCTGCACTGGGATGACCAGCCCGCCACCCTGCCGGCCGAAACAGCCCCCATCCCCAACCGGGTGATGGAACCCCTGCCCTCTGCCGGCCCGGCACGATCATGATCGTCGTCGACAGCAGCGTCTGGATCGACTTCTTTCGTGGCAGCCCCAAACCGGCCACCGACGCGCTGAAAACCCTGTTGCGCCGGGAACCCGAACAGCTGGTCGTGCCCGATCTGGTGCTGTACGAAGTGCTGCGCGGCTTTCGGCACGAGCGCGACTATCAGAACGCCCGCTACCTGCTGGAAGGCTTCATCGTCGAATCCGCCGTCGACCCCGAGCTGGCCCGGCAGGCTGCCACCCACTACCGGACGATGGTGTCGGCCGGCTTCACGATCCGCAGCGCGCTGGACGTGGTGATCGGCACCTTCTGCCTGCACCGCGACTACCTGCTGCTGCACCAGGATCGCGATTTCGACACGATGCACCGTCTGCTGGGCCTGCGCGTGATGCGGGTGCAGCACACTTCATCGCCACCCGACGGGGCCCCCTGACTCACGAAGGAAGCGGATGGTGGTGGTGACGGGGTAGTCGGGCTTGCTCATGGGCTGGGATTCCTCAGACGGGCCGGCCCAGACAGGGGCTGGGCATCCTTACTGTATCGAAAAAATGCTGCCCCGGCAGAGCTTCAAGACCCGGGCCCAGCCCACCCGGGCATGGCGCAACGCGCCACCAGAAAATCGCTGAACGCACGCAGCCGCTTCGGCACGGGATGGCGCTGCACGCGAACCAGGCTGATGTTCAACGACGAAGCTTCCCAGGCCGGCAGCACCTGACGCAGCCGCCCTGCCTCGATGTCCTCACGGACATCCCAGCACTCACGCAGCGCAATCCCCATGCCGCCCACGCACCAGTCATGCAGGACATCCCCGTTGTCACTGCACGAGGCGGTATCGACGGTGATGAGCGCTTCACCATCCCGGCCACGCAGCTGCCAGCGGTTGTACAGCGTGCCCGGACAGGCAAAGACCAGGCAGGCATGATCCAGCAGCGCGGCCGGCGTCGCAGGCTCGCCATGACGGGCCAGATAATCGGGCGAGGCGACCAGGATGCGCCGGGCCGTCGTCAGGGGTCTTGCCACCAGCCGGGAATCAGCCAACGGGCCCATCCGGACCGCCAGATCCAGATCACTGCCGAAGAGGTCCTGCACCTGATCCGACAGCCGGAGATCGAAACGGACACCAGGATGCAGCCGCCGGAAATCCTGAATGGCAGGGGCCACCCACCGGCGCCCGAAAGGCACGGGGGCCGTCATGCGGATCGTGCCCTGAAGCACCTGCCGGGCACCTGCTGCCATCGACTCGATCTCATCCATCAGGCCCAGCACGCGCCGGGCATGATCGGCCATCGCCCGCCCCTCATCCGTCAGCCGCACATGGCGGGTATTGCGCTCGAACAGGGTGACGCCAAGCGCCTGTTCCAGACGCCCCATCTGCTTACTGACCGTCTTGGGCGAAAGATGCAGCGCACGGGCGGCCGCGGAAAAGCTGCCCGCTTCCATCACGCGGACAAATGCCGCCAGATCATCGAGATGTGGCCTTTTCATGGAACAGGGTGAAGGGAAAAGAAGGCGGAAAGCCCGGCAGGCCAGGCAAGCCAAGGTGCCAGTGCCAGGCTCCAGGTTCCGGGCTCCGGGTTCGGCGCAAGCATCAGGCATCAGGCACCATGATGGCCGATACCGGGAAGTGTACCGGCCGATTTTCCACGTTCTGGCGCAAGTGATTCGCCATCAACGGCCGTTCACGACCGATGCATGCCAGGGCAACAATCCCGCCATTGCCGATCACGGGGCACGGTGTCCATCACCTTTCCAGCCGTTTCCAGCCCCTTTCAGCCCTTTCCTCCCCTTTCCAACCACCCTTTCAAGGAGTTTTCATGGCACGCATCCTGTTCGTTCTCACCAGCCACGACCGCAAGGGCAGCCCCGATGATGACAGCGCTGCACCCAGCGGCTTTTACCTCAGCGAGGTCAGCCATCCGTGGCAGGTCCTCAACAACGCCGGACACAGCATCGACTTCGTCAGCCCCAAAGGCGGTAAAACACAGGTCGACGGCCTTGATCTGGCAGACCCCGTCAACGCAGCCTTCTGGCAGAACCCGACGCTGAAGCACGCCACCGAGAATACCCTGGCCCCTTCTGCCGTCAGGGCCGAGGATTACGATGCGATCTACTACGCGGGCGGGCACGCCACCATGTGGGACTTTCCGGACGCGACGGAGCTGGCCAGCCTAGCAGCCCGCATCTATGAAAACGGCGGTGTGGTCGCAGCCGTCTGCCATGGGCCTGCCGGCCTGCTCAACATCCGCCTCTCGGACGGACGCCATCTCGTGGACGGCAAACAGGTATCGGCCTTCACGAATGAGGAAGAAAAAGCCGTCGGCCTGCACGAAACCGTCCCCTTCCTGCTGGCCGACGCACTGCAAGCCCGTGGCGCACGGCACCAGGCCGCCCCCAACTTCCAGCCCCTGGTCGTCGTCAGCGAGCGCCTCGTGACCGGCCAGAACCCCGCCTCGGCCAAGGGTGTGGCAGAAGCCATGCTGCCGTTGCTTTGAGTGACGCCCCTGGCCTCCTCAAGGCAGCGCGGGGAGCTTCACTGGCCAGGGACAACGCGATCAGGCAGAGGGTGCACCAAGGGACTCAACGATAATGCCCGTGCTTCTCAAGAATCTCGATCTTGTAACCATCGGGGTCGAGGATGAAGAAGAAGCGAGCCAGCAACTGGCCATCGCGGCTGAATTCCTTCACCGGCAATGGCTCGAAGCCCGCTGCGATCAGGGCGGCGTGCTTCTCTCGCACGTCGTCCACCACAAAAGCCACATGCCCATAACCATCACCGTGGGTATAGGGTTCGTCTCGCCCCTTGTTCCACGTCAGCTCGATCTCGGCGTCGGTCTCGGCATTGCGAAGGTATACCAGCGAAAAATCCTCGAAATCCAGCCGGTGAGACGGCTTCAGATCCAGCACTTCCTCATAGAAGCGCAGCGAGGCATCCAGATCGCGGACGCGAATCATCGTGTGCAAAAACTTCGGCATGCCGATTCTCCTGGCAAACGGGTCATGAAAGGATCAGTTCAATCGTGTCGAGCGGGGCGCACTACCCTCACCCAGCCCCCCGAACACGGAGGCTGCCGGCGCCGGAACATGAGCCTGTGCCTGCAACAGGCGCTCGGCCAGCTGGCCGCACTTGCGGTCAAGATAACGCAAACAGGTCACCCGCAGAAAGGAGGTGAAATTCTGCACGTCGCCACGGCTTTGCAGGATCTCGTCATGAAAGGTGACGATCAGCGCATTGGTCGTCATCCCTTCGTCCTTCGCCATGCCGGCAAGCGTGTCCCAGATGAAATTCTCCAGCCGGATGCTGGTCGACACTCCCCGGATCCGCACGGTTCGCGTCCGCGATTCGTACAGGATCGGATCGGCTGACACATAGAAATCACACATGAACCTGTCCTCCCATCACAGTTCCCGCCGCTTCATCTGCCGCGCGATGTATTCGGCCTGGCGAATGGCCAGGGCGACGATCGTCAGCGTCGGGTTCTCGGCAGCCCCGGTCGTGAACTGGCTGCCATCGCTGATGAACAGGTTGCCGATGTCGTGCGTCTGCCCCCAGCGGTTGCAGACACCATCACGCGCCTTGTCGCTCATCCGGGCCGTGCCCAGATTGTGCGTGGACGGATAGGGCGGCGTGCGGAAGGTACGGATGGCGCCGGCCGCCTGATACAGGCGCTCGGCCTGCCGATAGGCATGCTCGCGCATCGCCGTGTCATTCGGATGGTCATCGACGTGAACGTCGGCCACCGGCAGGCCGAAGCGGTCGTGCACGCCCGTGTTCAGCGTGATGCGGTTGCTCTCCCGCGGCATGTCCTCGCCCACGATCCACAAGCCGGCCAGCTGCGTGTAATGATCCATCCACCAGCAGAAATCCTCGCCCCAGGCGCCCGGATCCAGAAAGGCCGCCATGAACGGCAATCCCAGCGAAATGGTCTCCAGCTCGTAGCCGCCCGCAAAGCCTCGACGCGGATCATACCGGGCTTCATCCTGCACGATGCCCGCCATCACCGTCCCCCGGAACATGTGTACCGGATCCCTGAACGCTGCATAGACCGAGCCCGTGGTGTGACGCATGTAATTTCGCCCCACCTGCCCGGAGGCATTGGCCAGCCCATCGGGAAACATCGCCGAGGCCGAGAGCAGCAGCAGACGGGGCGTCTCGATGGCATTGCCCGCCAGGCACACGACCCGGGCCCTCTGGCGCTGCTCTCGCCCCCGGTCATCCCGATACAGGACGGCATCGACCTTGCCCTGCCGGTCATGCTCGATTCGCGTCACCTGCGCCTCGGTACGAAGATCGAGCAAGCCCGTCTCCTCGGCTGCCGGGATTTCCGTGTACAGCGTCGACCACTTCGCCCCGGTCTTGCAGCCCTGAAAGCAGAAGCCCATCTGCAGGCACATGCCCCGGCCATCACGCACCCGGCTGTTGATCGCCATGTGGCCGGTGCTGATCTGCCGATAGCCCAGCTTCTTCGCGCCATGGTGCATGACCTTGAAATTGTTGTTGCCCGGCAGCCCCGGTATGCCGTGAGTGCGCGTCACCCCCATCTTGTTCTCGGCACGTTCATAGTAAGGCGCCAACTCATCCAGCCCGATCGGCCAGTCCAGCAACGACGCCCCCTTCAGCTCGCCATAGACGCTGCGGGTCCTGAACTCATGCGCCTAAAAACGAAGCGACGCCCCCGCCCAGTGCGTGGTGGTCCCGCCAACCGTCTTGCAGATCCAGGCCGGCAGCGCCGGAAAATCCTTCGCCACACGCCAGCTCCCCGAGGCCGTTCTGGGGTCGGACCAGGCCAGCTGATCGAAGGAAGGCCACTCGTCCTGCACGAAACTGGCCGGTGACTCACGCTTGCCAGCCTCGAGCAGCACGACCTTGATGCCGCGCTGGCACAACTCGTTGGCCAGGGTTCCACCGCCAGCTCCCGAACCGATCACCACCACCACCGAATCATCCGACAGATCGAAACGTGCCATGTCAGCCTCCGTACCGATGAAAAGCCGGGGATGACGAGAGGGTGGATGACGGGGCCGAAGCCCGGCCTGTCTCCGCCTCTACCTGTGCCTCAGCCTCAGCCGCTGCGGCTGCGGCTGCGGCTGTCTCCCACTCTGCCGCTGCCGCTACCACTGCGGCTGCCTGCGCCTCCAGCTCACCATTATAGTAAGCAGACTTACTGTCTGACCCGGATATCGGCGGGCTTGCCTCGGCTGGTGGTGAGGGCAACCAGTCCAGATCCTGAAAGCCGCGCTTCAGATAGCCCCCCAGCTGCCATGACGACCCCGGATAGCCAAAGAGCGCAAAGCTCATCTCGTTGTTGTAGAGCGTGGTGATGCACTGGCTGCGCACCAGCTCGAAGAAGGGTTGACCGGCGATCGCTTTCGTACATCGCTGCTGGATGTCGGGGCTGGCATCCACGAAACGGCCACCCGCTGCCTTGTCCAGCGCCGTGATCCCATCATGCAGCTGCTGGCGTGTTGGAGCATCGGCGCCTGCTTTCTCATCCAGCGCCTTCACCAGCAAGGCATAGACCGCATCCGGCAGCCGCCGATGCGGATACAGCACCCGCCCCAGCGCCATCAGGGCCTTGCCCTGTGGTTCGTTCAACGATTGCAACGGCAAGGCCCACACCAGCGACGGCGCCAGCAGCGCCAGCGGGCTGCCGGCAGCCAGCGTGCCCATCAACATCCCGGATGTCTTCAGCCACGTGCGCCGGTCGCGCCGCTCAATCACCGACCGCGATGTTCGGGCTGGCAGGAAATTCACCGGCACCGCGCGCCTGTCTGCAGATGGCATCATCTCCTCCTCCCTCGTCTTCCTGTTCTCTTGTGCCGATTCTAGGAACTCCGATGATGAGCAGGGATATAGCCAGTTACCTACAGGGATTCCCCTATGAAGGGCTGAGCCTGATCCCTATGAAAGGATCAGCCTGATCCACGGTACATACAGGTAGCTGCTCTCGCCCCCGGCGCTGCCTTCCCCCTCGGCCCGCACAGTCGGTGTATGCCCCTTTCCCGTAGGCCTGCACACGGCCCGCTGTCCAGCCAGATCCGACGAAATTTAATTTTTCGCAACAATTCTTACTTTCTAAATAAAACAAAACCCGCGAACAACCGTCGGCATTCATAACAAGGAAACACATTTGTCACATACTGCGTCATGATGACAGGCGGCCTGGCGCTGCATCGTCATCTTTTATTCAAGCAGAGAGAGAAAAAACATGAATCTTGATGCACGCAAATCCGCCCTGGCGATGGCTCTGGGCATGGCATTGGCCGCCTGCGGCGGCAGCCAGGACGGGACCTCCGATTCGTCCCCGGTCGGCAAGGCCGTCCCCGGCACGGACGGTACGGACGTTGTCACCAAGGCACCTGGCGACACGCCCCCCATCCGCAAGGATGCCGACAGCAGCATTCATCTCCGTGGCGACGTGCTGATCCAGGCGCTGCTGTCGCAGGTGGGCGAACATGACGCCAGCAATCAGCCCCATGTCGAATGGCTGGACCCCGACAGCCGAAGCCATGGCAACGTGGGCAGCCCGCAGGACTCCATCCCGTTGACCGGACCGGTCGCCCTGGTGACGCGGGACGTCCAGGCCGCCACGCCCGAAGATGCCGCGCTGGGCCGCAACATCTTCCAGATGAGCCTGGCGCAGGGACCGATGCGGGGCTCACCGGATGATTTCAACAACAACACCGCCCGTACGCATCCATTCAACACCTTCTCTTTCCGCTTTGGCGTGTCGCAGGCGGGGCTGCCCCGGGCCGGCAACGGCGCGGCCACGGCCAGTGCCCCCCTGGAAATCGGCCGCCAGCTGAACCTGGCCTTCACCCCGACGTCAGACGATTTCGATGTCTCGCCGGTCAAGACGGAAGAACTGACCCTGACCAGCAAGGCCGCCACCACGATCCAGCCTGACCAGTACTACAAGATTTACGGGACCGGCGATACCTGGGAACACGTCTGGCGAACCAACGTCGAGCAGAGCCGCACCTTTTCCTCGATCGGCATCGAGATCGGCAGGCCTTCGGACCTTCCCACACTGGCCGACTCCCCCAACCAGTTCCAGCTCTGCTTTGACGTCGAGAAAGCCTACGACTCGCACCAGTTCCTCTGCGATGTGTGGGAAGTGCCAACGGACTGGCGCGCCGGACAGCCACTGAAACGGGTCCGTCAGGTCCTGCGGGAACACTTCTTCTCCGAACTGGGCAGCAGCACCACCAACTGGACCTGGAACGACCGGAAAGGCACGGATCCCCTGGCACCCGACGCCCTCAGGACGACCACCCAGCCGATCAGTGCCCACGGCATCAGCGGCGCCGTGCTGGCCGCGCTGTTCGATGCCTTCACGCCCCGTGCCCAGGGCATGAAGTCCTTGCCGGCCCGTGCCTCGCGCAGCAGCACCGTGCTGGGCACCACGCTTGCAGAAGGCGACCCGCAATACGTATCGCTGTACCACGAAAGCCGGGCCACCCGCTATGCCGATGGCGGCACCGACCCCGGCACCTACTCGCCCGCCACGGGCAGCTACCTGTATGCCTTCCGAAGCGGGGCCTGGCAGGCCTCCGACAAGTCGCGCGTGCCCACACAGGGTGTCCGGCAGCAGACCCTGGCCCTGCACGTGACCCACGACCCGCAGAAAGGCTTCATCCTGCCACGCTGGACCGGCCTGAACCAGCTGGGCATCGACCACAACAACGAGCAGCACTGGCTGTATCAGGGTGAACAGGTTGGCGAAGGCAATGGCCCCAAGACCATCGCCGCCAACGACCTGATCCTCTTTGGCAGCACGGTGCAGTCGTGGCACGATCCTAAAGCCTACTCGGACGACAAGGAGAGCGAGGCCATGGTGGTGCTGTCGGTCGAGCAGGCCGGTGCCGATCCGCGCAGTGTCGACCTGTGCTGGTTCAGCAACAGCACGGCTGCCTACTACGGCAGCAAGGCCTGCACCACCTGGGTCATTCCTGAAGGCTGGCAGCCCGGCCAGGTGCTCAAGCCCCAGGGCTATCGCATCACCAGCCAGGTAAGGGCCGAACACGCCTTCTGGAACACCGGCGTCAGCGGCAACTGATCCGCTCATCCCCGATGCCCTGCCCGCCCCAGGCGGGCAGGCAACCATGCGCGGAGAAGCGCAACCAGGCGCTCCCCCGCGCTGCACGCAATCCTGAAAGCCAGGGTGCCGCGCGCCTGGCCAGGAATGACAAAAGGCTCACACAAGGAGAAAAACAACATGACGCTTGATACACGAAAGACCGCACTGGCCCTGGGCCTGGGCATGGCACTGGCCGCCTGCGGTGGCAGCCAGGATGTGGCACCCGGCCCTCAATCCAGTTCTCCGGGTACCAAAGGATCCGCCCAGGAAGCAGGGCATGCCCTATCAACCAAGGCGCCCGATGATTCGTCACCTATTCGCAAGGGACCCGGTCAGGGTGTCCACATCCGTGGCGACCTGCTGATCCAGGCATTGCTCTCGCAAGTGGGGCAGCGGGACGGCAAGGGACAGCCCTATCTCGACTGGCTGGACCCCGAAACCAAATCCTACGGCCAGGTGGGTGAGCCACAGTCCGAAGAACCCCTGTTCGGCCCCGTCGTGCTGGTGAACGAAGACATCCAGCCTGCCGCCCCCGAAGACAGTGCACTGGGCAAATACGTGTATCAGGTAGGGTTGTCGCAAGGACCGATGCGGGGTGCCGCCCAGGACCGCACCACCAAAAACCGCGCCAACGCGCCGATCGACATCTCCGAGGCCCGCTTTGGCGTCTCGTTGCCGGGCCTGCCCAAAAAGGGAGAGGCCGCCGGTGCCGCCATCACTTCCCCCCTGGAAATCAGCCGTGAATTGCAGCTGAGCTTCCGCGAAGCACCTGACGAACGGGATGATGCGCCCCCCGTCACGCACCAGCTCAGGCTGACGGCCAGCGCTGCCACCACCCTGCAACCGAATGAGTACTATGTACTCTCCGGCGGCAATGCCTGGAATCACGAATGGCGCGTCCAGGAGGCCGATTTCCGCAAGCACGGCACCGTTGCACTGGAAATCTCCCAGCCCCAGGGCCAGACGGAGCAGTTCCAGACCTGCGTCAATTTCTCCAAATCATATGAGTACGACCAGCGCCTGTGCGACCTCTGGCAGGTGCCTGCTGGCTGGACATCGGGTCAGCCGCTCAAGCACCTCGGGCAGACCCTGCACGAAAGTTTCTTCTCCGAGCTGGGCAGCAGCACCCTGCACTGGCACTGGAGCGACAGGAAAGGCACGCCGCCCATCTCCCCCGACAGCCTGAAGACCACCAGCGAGCCGGTCAATGCCCACGGCATCAGCGGCGCTGTGCTGGCTGCGATGTTCGATGCCTTCACCCCGCGCGCCAAGGGCATGCGGGCACTGCCCGCGCGTGCCACCGCCACGGATGGCCTGCTGGGCACCACCGCCCTCAAACACGACCCGCAGTACGTCTCGCTGCATCATGACAGCCGGGCCACCACCTATGCCGACGGTGGCACTGCCGATGCGGCGAGCCATTCGCCAGCCACCGGCAGCTACCTGTACGCCTTCCGCTCGGGTGCCTGGACCGCCCCCACCCAGTCACGCGTGGCCGTGCGGGGTGTCGACCAGAACACGATGGCCCTGCACGTGAGCAACGACCCCCAGAAGGGATTCACGCTGCCGCGCTGGACGGGCCTGAACGCATACTCGGTCAATTTCGACAACAAGCAGTACTGGCTCTACCAGGGTGAACAGGTGGGCGAAGGCAATGCCGCCATGACCATTGCCCCCAACGATCTGCTGATGTTCGGCAAGATCGTGCAGAGCTGGCACGATCCGCAGCAGTTCTCCGAGGAGAAAACCCAGGACGCGATGGTCACCCTGAGTGTCGAGCAGAGCCAGCTTGACCCCCGCAGCGCGGACATGTGCTGGACCAGCAGGGTGCAGGCAGCCACGGCATCCAAGAGCTGCACCACCTGGCAGATCCCGCAGGGCTGGCAGCCTGGTCAACCACTGAAGCCCCAGGCCTATTACGTCTACACCAACGATGGCTACAAGCCCCAGTACTGGAGCACCCGCGTCGCCGGCAACTGAGCGTACGCCGCCGGGGGCTGTGCCTGTTCGCCAGTCCTGAAGGCCATGGGGCGGGATGCCGTCGGCCCCGCCCCCTTTTTTCAGCTCAGCCCGCCAGAAAACCGAGCACATCCCCGATCTGGCCGGCTGGCAAAAGAGACGGCGCGTGCCCCACCCCGGCATAGGTGTGCAGCGCGGCTTTCGGGCCGCGCCGGGTCATTTCCTGCGCCACCGCCTCGTCCAGCAAGGTGGATTCCGCCCCGCGCAGCAGCAGTACCGGACAGCGGATCTGGTCCCACAACGCCCACAGCGGCGGCGCCACCTTGTCGAGCGATTTCAGCGCCTCGTCGATCAGCACGCCGTCGTAATGCATCTGCCAGCGGCCGTCGCGCTGCACCACCGTGTGTTCGGCCAGCATCCGCCATTGCGCGTCGGTATGCGGCCCAAAGCTGGCCGCTGCCACGTCACGGGTATAGGCCAGGCCCTCGTCAAACGACGCGAAGCCGGCCGGGCGCTGCGCCAGCCGCTCGACCAGCGCGCGCACGCCCGCGGCATTGACCACCGGACCGATGTCATTGAGGACCATGCGCCGGATGGGGTTGGGCTGCCCCGGCATCGCGGCCAGCAGCATGCCGATCAGCCCCCCCATCGAGGTACCCACCCAGTCCACCTGCTCCACGTCCAGGCGCGCCAGCAGCGTGACGCAGTCCGCCACGTATTGCGGCAGCGCATAGCCGGCGGGGTCGGCCAGCCAGTCGGAGCGGCCCCGGCCCGGCATGTCCGGGCAGATCACCCGGTAGCCGTCCGCCACCAGCGCCCGCGCCAGCGCGTCAAAGTCCCGGCCGTTGCGCGTCAACCCGTGCACGCACACCACCACGCGCGGATTGTCGGCCTCGCCCCACTCGGCATAGGCCAGCCGGTGCAGGCCACCGGCGTGAGCACATTGCACAAAGCGG
Organism: Lautropia sp.; assembly: GCA_030532425.1. Lineage (GTDB taxonomy): Bacteria > Pseudomonadota > Gammaproteobacteria > Burkholderiales > Burkholderiaceae_E > Lautropia. The sequence continues at coordinate 25,483 of JAUNLD010000041.1, forward strand.
ATCAGCGGTTGCGCGGGTTTCGCGTTTTCTCTCGTGTTCAAGATTTTTCTCCTTGTGTCTGCCGCCGTCACCACGGCGAGACTGCGCTGGCGTTGCGGGGAGGCGCCGGCGTGCGGGAAACATGACGATCAGGAGCTGCCGGGCGCGGCCATCAGGTCGCCACCGACACATCGGTGGCCCCCAGCGCAGCCAGTGCCGGCCCCGGCGCCACCGCCACCAGAAAGCCGCGCTTGCCGCCGTTGATGTAGATGACATCCAGCAGGCGGATGCTGTGCTCGGCATAGACAGGCAGAGGCGTCCGGGTACCAAAGGGGCTGGTGCCGCCCACCAGATAGCCCGTCCAGCGGTTGGCCTGCTTCGGATCGGCCGGCTCGACATGCTTCATGCCCAGCTCACGCCCCAGGTTGCGGGTGGAAATCTGCCGGTCACCGTGCATCAGCACGATCAGCCCCTTCCTGTGCTCATTCTGCAGCACGATGGTCTTGATGACCTGGTGCTCGGGCACACCCAGCGACTCGGCCGAGTGTGCCGTGCCCCCGTGCTCCAGATAGGGATACAGGTGCGGCACGAAGTCGATCCTGTGATCGCGCAGGAAACGGATGGCGGTCGTCACCGGGTAGTCGGGCTTGCTCATCCCGACATTCTACGCGCGCTGACGCCGCCCGCGCTGGCCCCCACCAGCGCCAACACGGTACACTGGCCCGTCACCACCACGCCGCCCCGTGCCCATGTGCCTTGTCGCCCTCGCCTGGCAGCACCTGCCCGGCATGCCCCTGTGCCTGATCTCGAACCGGGACGAGTTTCATGCGCGCCCGACGGCCGGGCTGCAGGCCTGGCACCTGCCCGCTGCCGATGCCGCCCGACCAGCACACACGCCCCCATCCCCACGCAACGGCCAGGACACGGCGCCTGGGCATGACGGCGCCACCCGCACGGCAGCAGCGCCCGGGCCGGTGGGCCGCACAGGCGCCCCCGCGGCGTTTTCCCCACCCCCGCTCATCATTTCCGGCCGCGACCTGCAGTCAGGCGGCACCTGGCTGGGCATCACGCCGGGAGGACGCTGGGCGGTGCTGACCAATTTCCGGGATACACGTAACCAGCGCCGCTTCAATACCTCACGCGGGGCACTGGTGACGGATTTTCTGGCGGGTGATCTGAGCCCGCTGGCGTATCAACAGCAGCTGGCCACCCGGCTGGATGACCATGCCGGCTTCAACCTGATCGTGGGCACGCCTGAGAGCGCCGTCTACCTGGGCAATGGTGGCCCGGCATCGCGCACGCCGCAGGTGCTGCCGGCTGGCGTGCATGTCCTGTGCAACGGGCAGAAATCCGACCGCTGGGCCAAGAGCGAACACATCCGGCAGCGTTTCACAGACGAGTTTCTTCCGCAGGCAGCCCAGATCCGGCCCGGGCACGGCACGATCGCCCTGCACGAACGGGCACGACGGCTCGAACTGCCGGCGTGGCACATTCTGGAAGACACCCGCCAGCAACCCGACGACCTGCTGCCCGACACGGGCCTGAGCCTGGACTGGGAGCGCCTGCTGTCATCCACCTTCATCGCCGGCGACCACCTTGGCTACGGCACGCGCTGCTCCAGCCTGCTGCTGCAGGCGGATGACGGGCACTGGCATTTTTCGGAAAAAACGCAGCACGGCCCCGAGCGCAGCCAGGTGCGGCGGTATTCACCGTGATTCGCCCCATCAGGCGTGTTCGCGGAAGCCCCGGTTCTCGATCCCTGTCCAGCGGGCGATGGTTGCGGCCAGCGCCACCAGGCGAGCCTTGTCGTCCTCGATTTCTTCAGGCAGGAATGTAATGACCCACCAGAACCTGCACAGTTCAGGCCGCTAAAGCGTAAGCTTGAG
>JAUNLD010000117.1 GCA_030532425.1 Lautropia sp.
CCAACTATTTTGTCGATACCAGCAAGGGCCGATGGGTGCTGACGCTGGTCGAGCGCCTGCCGCCCGAGCGCCTGCCCTTTCATCTGAACCTGATGAAACATCTGGCACAGCGTGGCATCGCCTGCCCCGAGCCCCTGGCCAACCGCAACGGCGAGCTGTGGAGCCTGCTGAAGGGCAAGCCCGCCACGCTGGTCACGCGCCTGGCCGGCCGATCGGTGGTGCAGACCAGCGCCGAACAGTGCCGGGCCTTTGGCCAGCTGCTGGCCCGCATGCACCTGGCTGCGGCCGATTTTGGCCCGGCCCCCGAGAACACCCGTGGCCCGTCCTGGTGGCCACAGGCCATCGACGAGATGCGCACACGGCTGCCGGCCGACCAGCTGGCCCTGGCACAGGACGAACTGGCGGCCCAGCAGGCGTGGATGCAGGGCGCCGACTGGCAGGCCCTGCCGGCCTCGGCCGTCCATGCCGACGGCTTCCGGGACAACGTGCTCTTCACCGACGATGGCCAGCCCAGCATCATCGACTTCTACTTTGCCTGCCAGGGCACCTGGCTGTTCGATCTGGCGGTGGTGGCCAACGACTGGTGCCTGGCCGCGGACGACATCCGGCTCGACCCGGCCCGGCTGGGGGCATTGCTCGACGGCTATCATCAGGTGCGCACCTTCGAGCCGGCCGAGCAGCGCGGCTGGTCGATGGCCCTGCGGGCGGCCGCGCTGCGCTTCTGGCTGTCACGGCTCTACGACCTGCTCCTGCCACGCGAAGCGGCGATGCTGCAACCCAAGGACCCCACCCATTTCCAGAAAATCCTGATCGACCGGCGCACCCAGCCGGCTGTACTGGCCTGACATGAACAGCAGCCCACAAAGCGGTATCCAGGTTCATCGCGTTTCCTTCCTGCATGGCTGGCGCTGGTTGCGCCACGGCTTCAGCCTGCTGGGCATGGCACCCCGGCACCTGTTGCTGCTGATGCTGCTGATGGTGGTCATCTCGAACCTGCTGGCCATCTTCGGGCTGCTGGGCGCAGTGCTGGCCAAGCTGCTGGTACCGGTGATGCTGGTGGGCTATCTGGCCACGCTATGCAAGCTGGCACCGCCCGGCACCCGGCTGCCGGTGGCACCAGCGGCCCACCGGCCCGTGCGTGCCACTTCCCTGCGCCTGGAAGACGCCTGGCGCTGGACACAGGACCGGAAAACGCTGTTCACCGTCGTCCAGCTGGGGCTGGTCAGCCTGGTCATCGACCTGACCGCCTACTTCCTGTCGGGCTACGGTGCCGCCAGCGAAGCCACGCTCCAGGCCATGAGCGCCCTGTCGAGCAACCAGACGCCCGATCCGGCCCAGCTGGCCCAGGCGATGGCACCAATGCTCGACGCCATCCTGATGATGATGGCCATCACGCTGCCCTGCCACGTGCTGATGTGGTTTGCGCCGGTCTTTGCCGGGTTGCACCGGCTGCCACTGCTGAAATCGCTGGTGTTCAGTGCGGTGGCCGTGAGCCGCAACCTGCCGGCCTTCTTCTGCTATGGTTTCAGCGTGCTGCTGTTCACGCTGGGGCTGGCGCTGCTCGTGCAGCTGCTCAACGGCCTGCTGGGTGGCATCGCCGGCATGGCAGGTGCACTGCTGGCCTCGCCGCTGCTGATGCTGCTGATGCCGGTGATCCTGGCCGTGCTGGTCTGCTCGCAATGGGCCTGCTATCTGGACACCGTGGCGGTCGAGGCGCCCACCCGCCAGGCACCCGCCCTGCCCGAGGCCGAGCCCCCGGCGGACGACGGCAGCCCGTCGGCCTGAGCCCCCGTCGCAGCCGCCCCGGCCAGCCCCCAGGCCAGCCGGGAACACAGCGCCCAAGCGCTGGATGCAGGAACTTCAGGCCGGATCCAGCTTGGCCACCGCCAGGGCCAGCCACTTGGTGCCATGGCTGCCAAAGCGGATCTGGATGCGGGCATCGTCGCCGTTGCCCTCGATGCCCAGCACCACCCCCTCGCCAAAGCGCGCATGCCTGAGGCGCTGGCCAATCCGGAAGCGGCTGTCGCGGCCGGCCAGTGCCTTGCCACCACTGGCCGCCGGAATGCCCGGATCAGCCGGACGGCTCCAGCCCGCCTGACTGGCGCGCTCGTGCACGGCCCGCGAGAGCCGGTTGCCGGCAAAGCCTCCGTAAGCCGTCCCCGGCGCTGCACGCCCTCCGGCCGCCCCGCCCGCGTTCATGCCGCCCATGTCGCCCCAGGCCGGCATCGCCTGGGTGCTCAGCCACTTCAGGGCCCGCTCGGGCAGCTCGCCCAGAAAGCGCGAACGCATGTTGTAGCGGGTCTTGCCGTGCAGCATCCGCATCTGTGCCAGCGACAGATAAAGGCGGCGGCGGGCGCGGGTCATCGCCACGTACATCAGCCGGCGTTCCTCTTCCAGCCCGTCGACTTCGGTGGCCGAGCTTTCGTGCGGGAACAGCCCCTCTTCCAGGCCGGTGACGAAGACGGTATCAAACTCCAGCCCCTTGGCCGCGTGCACGGTCATCAGCTGCACGGCATCCTTGTCATCGTCCGCCTGGGCATCGCCCGATTCGAGCGAGGCATGTGCCAGAAACCCGGCCAGCGGCGAGACCTGCACCACGGCCGGTCCGTCCGTCTCACCGGTGCGGGTGCCATCCCCCTGCAACAGGGCTGCCGATGACGAGGCGGCTGCCGCATTGGCCAGCCCGGCACTGGCGGGCGTGGTGGCATCGATGCCGCCTTCGGCCAGATAGGCCGTGGCGGCATTGACCAGCTCCTTCAGGTTCTCGATGCGTTCCTGCCCCTCCCGCTCCTGTTCGTAATGGGCCAGCAGGCCGCTGCGGGTGAGCACCTCGTCGATGCTGTCGGGCAGGCTCATCGTCGTGGTGGCCTCGCGCAAACGTGCGATCAGCTGCACGAACAGCAACAGGCGTGTGCCACCGCTGCCGCTCATCGTCGGCACCGCGCGATGCAGGCTGACCTGCTGCGAACGTGCCTGGTCCTGCAGGTTCTCCAGCGTGCGCGCACCGATGCCCCGTGCCGGAAAATTGACGACCCGCAGGAAGGCCCCATCGTCGTCGGGGTTCTCGATCAGGCGCAGGTAGGCCAGCGCATGCTTGACCTCGGCCCGCTCGAAGAA
>JAUNLD010000042.1 GCA_030532425.1 Lautropia sp.
ACGAGGGCCCGATCATCGAGCAGTCGGTTCACCATGTGGACCATACCTACAGCCCCGACGACCTGCTGGCCCTGGGCCGCAACATGGAAAGCCATGCGCTGGCGCGGGCCGTGCGCTATTTCGTCGAGCGGCGGGTGTTCCTGAACCAGCAGCGGACGGTGATCCTGCGCTGACGCCCCCCCTCCCAGTGTCCGTTGTGCGCTTGTGCTTATGCGTGGCAAAGAAAGGCGCAAGGCACCTGGCCCTGTGCCGGCCGGGTGCATGTCCATGTTCAGCGGGCATTCACCCGCTTCAGGCATTCCTGATAGCGTGACTCGACCCGGTCGACAAACCAGGCGGTGGTGAGCTTGCGGCTGATCTTGGGGCTGCTCAGCTGGATGTCGGGCACCAGCGCACGTGGCATCGGCTTGCCGGCCCCGGCGCTGTCGGCCTGGGCAAAGGCAGCCCTGTAGAGGGCGGTTTTCTCGAATTCGGGGCTGTCACCCTTTTGCAGCATCGCCCGCACCTCGGTGTCGTCGATGCCGATGCGCTTGCCCAGCAGACGGGCGGCACGCTCGGTCTGGCCGGGTTTGTTCATGGAGGGGTCGGCGTGGTTGATGAGATCACCGTCGGGGACCAGTTTCTGCCCGGTGGCCACCGCCAGGGCCCGCTGGAAGGCGGCATTGCGGCTGGCATGGTGGCCGGCGTTGAAGTCGGCAAAGCGAAAGCGCATCTCGGGGTAGTTGGCCGGGTAGTCCAGCAGGTGGGCGATGCCGAAATACAGGCCGCCACGGCGGGTGAACACTTCGTCGCGGATGCTGGCGGCATCGGCATAGGGGTAGGTGCGCCGTCTGGCGTGGGCCTCGGCGTAGTCGATGGAGACCTGCATCGCACCGCCGGTGCGGACCGGGTTGAAGCGCCCAAAGAGCTTCTTGCCCAGGGGAACGCTGCCGATCATGTCCTCGAAGACGCGGCTCAGGTCCTGTTCGGTGCGGGCGCTGTCGATGCGGGCGGCATAGCTGCGGCCATCGCCGCTGGGCAGCTGCATGGCACCGCGCACCACGAAGGCGGGCACGCCGTAGCGGCTGGCGCGCTCGTCGATGGCTTTCCAGGCAATGGCCGGCAGCCCCTGGACGACCGGGTTGACCTGAAAGCCCGATTCCTGACCGATGATGGCGACGCTGGCGCAGATGCTGCCGGTGGTGGCCGGCAGGCCCAGCAACGAGAAGGCCGTCTGGATGTCGGCCGCCCAGCCATCGCGATCCCTGACCGAGGCGGGGATGGCGCGCTGGGCGGTCAGGCGCGCCTGCTCGGGAGACAGCCCCGCCTGACCGGGATCGCCCTGACCCAGCAGCTGGCAGCCGGCCATCAGTGTGAGCAGCAGGGGCAGGGCCATGCGCGGCAGCATGCGCTGTGGGCGTGAGGGCAGGGGATGGGCAGAGGTCATCGGCATGGTCGGGAGCATGGGCGTGGGGGCAATCGGACAGGTGGCACGGGCTGCGCAGGCGAGCGGGGGCAGGTGCTGCCGGTGCGTGTCATGCAATGGTAGGGGCTTTTGTGGCACGAAGCCTGTACGGGCCGCGGTGGTGTTGCGTGGGCCATTCGCCGGAGCGGCGGGGGCGTCCGGGGCGCCGGCCCCGCAGATTGTGGGGGAATGATGGAGTCTCTGCGCGGGGCGCCGGGTTTTTGCCGGGATGTGGCGGGGGAACGGTGTTCAATGCAGCCCATGAAGACGGAGGCCGGGAGTGGGGGCCATGAGAATCGGGATCGGAATCAAGCTGTTCACCTCGGTGCTGCTGGCCAGCATCGTCATGGCGGTGGCGATGGGCTTTGCCACGCGGGTCAGTTTCGAGCGGGGCTTTCTGGGCTATCTGAACGAGCTGGACGGCAAGCGGATGAATGTGCTGACGGCCATCCTGGCCGCGCACTGGCGCAGTACCGGCGAACCGGCCCACGCCTGGGACACGCTGCGTGGCCGTGATGACCTGTGGCGCCACATCGTCCGCTATGCGGGCTACCGGGTCCATGCCAGTGACCGACCGTTGCTGGATGTGCCGCCGCTGTTCGGCGTCTATCCGGAATATGCGGCCTGTGCCATCGGCAATCGCTCGGTGGTGCCGGGACAGGCGTCGGCGATGCTCAATGGGGATCTTGATCTGCCCTGGCCGTCGAATGCGGCCGGGGGCCGGCCCTCCGAGCACCGTCTGGGCGTGCTGGCCCCGCGCCCCTTCAGTCCGGTGGAGCGCCCTTATCCGCCCCACGATCAGGGGCCTCCCTCGCCGGGGCTGGAGCCTACGCCGGAAGAGTCGCTGCTGGACGTGCTGGCCGAGCCGTCGGCTTCCGATTACCGCCACCGTACGGGCAAGCCGCCCGATGCCGCCGAACGGATGACGCTTCAGGCTGCCGATGGCTCGTTTGTGGTGGGCAACCCCGATCCTGGGCCCGATGCCAATTACGTGCCGATCCTGGTCGATGGGGTGGTGGCGGGCTGGATCGCCAGCAAGCCCTTCGTCGAGGTGACGGATGCGGCCGATCTGGCTTTTCAGCAGCGGCAGCAGAGTGCCGCCTGGTATGTGGGGGGGCTGGCGCTGTTGCTGGCCGGGGTGATCGCCTGGCTGCTGGGGCGGATGATGCTGGTACCCACGCGCCGGCTGGCCGCCGCCACGCATGCGCTGGCCGATGGCCGTTACGACATCCGGGTGCCGCCCCGCTCACGCGATGAGCTGGGCGATCTGGCGCGGGTCTTCAACCGGCTGGCCAAGACCTTGCAGCAGAACGAGAGTGTGCGTCGTGCCTTCATGGCGGATGTCTCGCACGAGCTGCGCACGCCGCTGGCGATCATGCGCGGTGAGCTGGAGGCGGTGGAAGACGGGTTGCAGCCGCTGGATGAGCGGGTGGTGCAGTCCTTGCAGGCCGAGGTGGGCATCCTGTCGAAGCTGGTCGACGACATCCACATGCTGTCGATGGCCGAGGTGGCGCCCCTGAGCTATCAGTGGCAGGTGCTGGATGTGGTGGCGCTGATCGACGCGGTGCTCTCGGGCTGGCGCGAGCGGCTGGCGGCCAAGGGACTGCTGCTGAAAAGGGTGGGCGTTGTCGATAAAATGTGCGTTTCGGGTGATCCGAACCGGTTGCGTCAGGTCTTTCAGAACCTGCTGGAAAACACGGTCCGCTATGTGGATGCGGGTTCGCAGGTGCAGGTGGGCTGCCAGGCGGGCGGCCTGGGGGTGATCGTCACGGTGGATGATTCTGGCCCCGGCATGTCTGCCGACGAACATCAGCGCCTGTTCGACCGCTTCTATCGCCGGGAAGCGTCGCGCAATCGGGCAACGGGCGGGTCTGGGCTGGGGCTGGCCATCTGCCGTGGCATTGTCGAGGCGCACGGCGGAACGATCGTGGCGCAGACATCACCACTGGGGGGGCTGCGCATCCGGATCGAGTTGCCCCTGGCGAGTTCTTCGGGAGGAAAAGTCTGATGCCGCAGCAGAATCTCTGGGCCGTGCCCAGTCGGCCCTTGCAGTTGCTGGTCGTGGAGGATGAGCCAAAGCTGGCGGTGCTGGTCTGCCGTTATCTCGATGCGGCCGGCTTTCAGACGGGCATCCTGGCCGATGGCCGGCTGGTGGTGAATGCGGTGCGCAACAATCCCCCCGACCTGATCCTGCTGGACCTGATGCTGCCCGGTCGCGACGGCATCGACATCTGCCGCGAGATTCGCACCTTTTCTTCGGTGCCGATCATCATGATGACGGCGCGGGTCGAGGAGATCGACCGTCTGCTGGGCCTGGAGCTGGGGGCCGATGACTATATCTGCAAGCCGTTCAGCCCGCGCGAGATGGTGGCACGGGTGCGGGCGGTGCTGCGCCGCACGCTGGCGGACGCGATCAAGCCGCAGGGGGCCCAGGTGCAGGCCGAGGTGGTGGGCACCGACAAGGGGGCCGAGGTGGTGCCGCCGCGTGAGGGGCTGTGGATCGACACGGTCCACCATGCGGCCTGGCTGGAAGGCAGTCCGCTGGAGCTGACCCCGGTGGAATTCCGGCTGCTGTCGGTGCTGGCCTCGGCGCCGGGGCAGGTGTTCCGGCGCGAGGATCTTCTGGAGCGGCTCTATGAGGATCACCGGGTGGTGAACGACCGGACGGTGGACACGCATGTGAAGAACCTGCGGCGCAAGGTGGCGAAGGTGCTGCCGGAGCGGGAGCTGATCCAGTCGGTGTACGGGATGGGATACAAGTATCAGCCTTGAGTGTGGCGGGTCTGCTGCTGGCGGAGGCGCCGCTGCTGCATGCGTGCGGGTTTGTAACGGGCTGTGGCTTTGGTGGGGATCCCTGTGTGGCGGGGCGGGGTGATGCGGTAAAGTAGCCGCCCCCGGCTGGCGTGGGCTGGCGGGGTTTTTACTTGCAGGAGCCTGTTGTCCGATGAGTGCCTTTTTCCGTAATGCGCTGGTGTATCGCCTGTCTGATGCCTGGGAAGCTGCGCCCGATGGGGTGGAGGAGCAGTTGCAGCGTCTGGCGTTCACGCCGGGGCAGGTGGGCGACGGGCAGGCGCTGGGCTGGGTGCCGGCGATGGAAGGTGAAGGGCTGGCGCATCGGGTGGGGCAGCACTGGTTGCTGACGATGCGGGCGGAGAAGAAGCTGCTGCCGGCGTCGGTCATCAATCAGTTCACGCGCCAGCGGGCCAGGGAGCTGGAAGAGGAGCAGGGCTTCAAGCCGGGTCGCAAGCAGATGCGCGAGCTGAAGGAGCGGGTGACGGAGGAGCTGTTGCCGAAGGCGTTCAGCATTTTCCGTGACACGCGGGTGTGGATCGATCCGGTGGGGCGCTGGGTGGTGGTGGACACCACGGCGCCGGCCCGGGCGGACGAGATCATCGGCCTGCTGAAGAAGTCGCTGGATGATCTGCCGCTGGCGCCGCTGAAGCTGGCGCATTCGCCGGCGCAGGCGATGACGGCGTGGTTGCTGGAGAATGAGGTGCCGGGGCCGTTCTCGATCGATGACGACAGCGAGCTGAAGGATACGGGCGAATCGAAGGCGGCGGTGCGCTATGTGCGTCAGCAGGTCGATGCGGAGACGGTGCAGCGCCATCTGAAGGAGGGCAAGCAGTGCACGCGGCTGGCGCTCACGTGGCGTGACCGGGTGTCTTTCGTGCTGACCGAAACGGCGGCGGTGAAGCGGCTGAGTCCGCTGGATGTGGTGCGCGAAGGGCGCGAGGGGCTGGATGAGGGGGATGCACGTCAGGTCTTCGACGCCGAGTTCATGCTGATGGCAGGTGAGCTGAGCGCGCTGTTGCCGGACCTGCTGGACGTGCTGGGCGGCGAGCAGAAGGCAGAGGGCTGAGGCGCGCTGCCTTCTGAGGGGGCATGTCGTGCCGTGACGGGTCAGCGACCGATCACCTGGGCACCGGAGGTGACCAGCGGCGTCTGGCGCACGGTGGTTTCACGGTTGCCCTGGATCCGTTCGATCCGCTGGCGGGCGGCATCAACCTTGGTCTTGCTGTCCAGCAGCGTGTAGGTCAGCTGGAAACGGCGTTTTTCCCTGGGGCCGATGGTGGGAACCAGGTTCAGCGCCCGCTGAAACTTGCGGTTGTACGAGAAGCTGGTGCCGGGTTCCATGCCGGTGACGTAGCCCTGGGCATCGGTGTCCATGTTTTTCCAGAGCGAGAAGGCCGGCAGTGCGTTGACGTTGTAGGCCATCGAGATGCCGAGGTTGCCGGCGGCATTGTGCAGCATGGTCAGGGTGTTGCCGTTGGCGTCGCCGTAGGGGAAGACGTTGTAGACGACTTCATCGAAGTCGCGGGTCCGGTCCTGGTAGGTTTGCCAGCTGTCGAGCATGCCGGCGGCCTTGTCGTTGAAGGGGGAGACTTCACGGACCGGCGCGACGAAGCGGGCCCCTTTTTCCATGATCGGCGGGCCAAAGTTGCTGTGATAGAGCGCCTGGTATTCCTTGGGATAGTCGCCGTTGTTGGTGAGGGTGTCGTCGATGGTGAAGGCGGTGGCACCGGGGACGGTGCTCAGTTCGGTGTCGATGAGGAAATCGACTTTCTTGAATGCCTGTTCGCGCAGCAAGCCTTTCAGGCGGATGGTGTAGGGTGGTTTCTCGTCGATGCCGAGCACCACGCTGGAGGCCGGGATGTTGGCTGCCAGGCCGTGCAGCGTCAGTATCGTGCCGTCTTCATCTGCGCCGGCGTGGCCCACCCATTCGTAGCCGCAGCGCGTGACCAGATCATTGAAGCCTTCCAGCCAGCCGATGCCATTGCGTGCGCCCTGATCGAGAAAGGCAGGGTTGACGATTTCCTTCACCGGTGAGTTCCACCCCAGCCGGACTTTCCCGGAGACGGCTTCCAGCACGTTCATGCCGCGATTGGGCACGACGGTGATGCGCATGGCGCCGGTGTCGATGGTGACCAGCATGACACCTTCCTGGCGGCCGCCGTGCAGGGTTCTCACCGAGACGGAGAAAGGACGAGGTGTCTTGATGCCAAGCTGTTTGCTGGTGATGGTGCGTGCCTGCGCTGGCGTATGGGTATCCAGCAGCGTGTATTCGCGGGCTGCCGCGGGGACGGCCAGCATGGCCATGGTGATGCCGAGGGCGAGGGCTGGGGTTTTCATGGGCACTCCTGAAGCGGTGGTGAGGAGGATGCGTGGGGGCGGCTGCGCCCGGTCATGAGGACCGGATCCTGCCCGTCCGCCCGGGAAGGTTGATGGCCCGTGTGGTGAGGCAGCCGTGCCGCATGCGGACAAGGGGCGCCGGGGTACACAGAAACCAGGGCACACGGAAGACCGGGCTGCACGGCGTGAAAAGGGGCTGAACGGGCGCGGGAACGGAGGTGCATGCCGCCAATTTGTTCACTAGATTTTACAAAACGGGGTAATGGACGATGCTCAATGACCCAGCGGCTGGCGCATGTATGCCGTCGCTGAGGGCAACGGGAGGCGGGCACAGGGCAGAAAACAGAAGGCAGAGGGGGCCCGCCTACCCCGTTCCGGTGACCGTGGCAGGGGGCGGGGCGTGCCCGGGGCGGGGGGCGGTGTCCGTCACGCTGATGCCGGTGTTGCGTGCAGGCCACGGTTCTGCGCCTGGGAAGCGTCGGGGCGGCGGTCTGGCACGCCGTCAGGGGGGGGCTTACGTGTCGTTGATCTTTTCTGTCGGGTTGTTGAAGGAATGTGTTGTCTGTCGACAACCAGCAACGCCCGGAAAATCCGTAGTCTTTCGATGTTCGCCGTGCTGGCCGGGGGGCTGTAAACGGCAGATCTTTCTTGACGTGAGCAGAAACAGGATGAGGTTCTCGATGAAGCAGGGGCTTGTACTGGGTTTTGGATTGATGCTGTTGGCGGCATGTTCCAAAGACGGTGCCCAGGTGGTGTCGAGCAGTCCTCAACCGGATGCGGCCCCACGGCAGGTGGCGGTGCATGCGCTCAGCCTGGATGGTTCATCGCTGGATCTGGCGGGCATCAACCAGCTGGAGCTGTGCAACAGCAAGCGCTGCTGGCCGGTGACGTTGCATGGTGCTGATGGGCAGGTGAAGGCCGATGGTCATGGGGGCGCGCTGCTGATCGGCCAGGCCGAGCTGCCGCCGACGGTGCTGTCGTCGGTCAAGCTCTATGCGCAGGGCAATGTCGGCGTCAATGCCACCCAGTCGCGTCTGCCCGAGGTGCTGGATCTGCGTGAGGCCGGGCGTGAGCGTGCCAAGGTGCTGCTGTCGCTGTCGGCCAACCGCTCGTGCACCCGTTTTGCCTGCCTGGCATTGCGTGGCGCGGCGGGGCTGGTCGAGCAGGGCGAAGGTGAGTATCTGTTCTACAACCCGCGGGCAGGGCTGCAAAAGGATCTGCCCCGCAAGGTGAGTCTGGACATTCCGCGGGGTGCGCTGCCCGAGGTGCGCATCTTCCGGGTTCACGCCAGTGAGGGGCCCAAATACCCCAGCGTCGACATTCAGCCGGTGGTCGATCTTGACCGCCATGCCAGGGTGTCGCTGGCGGGCAAGGGGCGCAACGCCCGCCCGCTGACGCTGGAAATCCGCCGAACCGGCAACATCAGCAACGGTGTGGCCGATGCCGAGATGCTGGTGCAGCAACCCTGATGCAGGAAGCAGCCGGCACCGCCCCGGTGCTGCCTGCGCGCTGATTCAGCGCTTGTAGCGCTTTGCGACGAAGGGCAGTTTGGCCCGTTGCAGGGGAACCTGCCTGCCCCGCACGCTGGCAAACAGGGGGGTGTCGTCGCGCGCCACGGCGGCGGGCACGTAGGCCAGCATGACCGGCTTGCCCAGGGAAGGTGAGACGGTACCGCTGGTGACCTCACCGATGCTCTCGCCACCGGCATCGACGATGGGCGAGTGGGCGCGCACCGGCACGTTGCTGTCGGCCACCAGGCCCACCAGCTTGCGCGCCGTGCCGTGGGCCAGCTGGCCCAGCACGGTCTCGGCGCCGGGAAAGCCGGCGAACTTGTTGCCGTCGACCCGCCGGCTGCGGGCGATGGCAAAGGCCAGCCCTGCTTCGATCGGGCTGGTGTCGGGGCCGATGTCGTTGCCATGCAGCGGCAGGCCGGCTTCCAGGCGCAGGGTGTCACGCGCGCCCAGGCCTGCTGGCGTCACGCGCGGGTCGGACAGCAGCTGGCGCACGACGGCTTCGGCCTCGTCGGTCGGGATCGAGATCTCGTAGCCGTCCTCGCCGGTGTAGCCGGAACGGGTGGCGAAGCAGGGCACGCCCAGAAGTTCCAGCGTGACCGCTTCCATGAAGCGTGGCGAGGCCGCCCGTGGGTCGAGGGCAGAGAGCACGGCTTCGGCCTGGGGGCCTTGCAGGGCGATCAGCGCGGCATCGATCCATTCGATGTGCAGGCCGGGGCAGCGTTGCACCAGCAGCTTGTGGTCGTGTTCGCGGTTGCCGGCATTGACGATGATGCGCACCTCGTTGCCCAGGTTGACCAGCATCAGGTCGTCCTCGATGCCGCCGTGCTCGTTGAGCAGCAGCGTGTAGCGCTGGACGCCTTCGTGCCAGTCGGCAAAGTCCAGCGGCAGGCAGGCTTCCAGCTGCTGGTGCAGGGTCTCGATCCGGCCATCGCGCGGGGTGACGCGCAGCTGACCCATGTGCGAGACGTCGAACAGCCCGCATGACTGCCGGGTGGCCAGGTGCTCGGCTTTCAGGCCACTGTACTGGATCGGCATGTCGTAGCCGGCAAAGCCGGCCATCCGGGCCCCCAGTTCACGGTGGAGTGCATCGAGTGCCACGAGTTTGAGCGTGTCTGCTGACATGATCGGCGTCCTTGTGTGAGAGCGTGAGATGAACCGTGGAGTGCGCTGGCCGCCGGACTCGGCCGGCCTGCCCCTGCCGGGTGCCGTGCCGGCCCTGGCGGCCTGGCACGGTGGGCCCGGGCGTCACTGATAGTCCGACATCGGCGGGCAGCTGCACACCGGATTCCGGTCACCGGCCGCGTTGTCGATGCGCTTGACGGCGGGCCAGGGCTTGGCTGCCCGCAACCACGGCAGCGGATAGACGGCCTGTTCGCGGCTGTAGCCATGTGTCCAGTCGCCGGCCACTTCGGTGGCGGTGTGTGGCGCGTTCTTCAACGGGTTGTCGCTGGCATCGAGCCTGCCGGCGGCGATGTCGGCGATTTCCTGGCGGATGGCGATCATTGCATCGCAGAAGCGGTCCAGTTCGGCCCGGCCTTCCGATTCGGTCGGCTCGACCATCAGGGTGTCGGGCACGGGGAACGACAGGGTTGGCGCATGGAAGCCGAAGTCCATCAGGCGCTTGGCGACATCTTCGGCCGTCACGCCGTACTGGCTCTTGAAGTGGCGCAGGTCGAGGATGCACTCGTGGGCGACCCGGCCGTTCTCACCGGTGTAGAGCACGTCGTAGTGGCCCTTCAGGCGGCTGGCGATGTAGTTGGCGTTGAGGATGGCCACGGCCGTGGCACGGCGGATGCCGGCCGACCCCATCATCCGGATGTACATCCACGAGATGACGGTTATCAGCGCACTGCCGTTGGCCGCAGCCGACACGACGCTGGGCGCATCGCTGCCATCGGCCTGCCCGCCGGTCGCCGGTGCCTTGGGCAGGAAGGGCTGCAGATGGCGGGCGACGGCGATCGGCCCCATGCCCGGTCCGCCCCCGCCATGCGGGATGCAGAAGGTCTTGTGCAGGTTCAGGTGGCAGACATCGGCGCCGATCTCGCCCGGCTTGGTCAGGCCGGCCTGGGCGTTCATGTTGGCGCCGTCCATGTAGATCTGGCCGCCGGCCTCATGGACCTTGCGGCAGATGTCGCGGATGGTGGCCTCGAAAACGCCATGCGTCGACGGGTAGGTAATCATCAGCGCCGCCAGGCGCTCTCGGTGCTCGGCGATCCTGGCGTCCAGATCGGCCATGTCGACGTTGCCCCGTTCGTCACAGGCGACCACGACGATCTTCAGCCCCATCAGCTGGGCTGATGCCGGATTGGTGCCATGTGCCGAGGCCGGGATCAGGCAGACATCGCGCTGGGGCTGCCCCTGGGCGATCAGGTATTCGCGGATGGCCTGAAGACCTGCATATTCGCCCTGGGCACCGGAATTGGGCTGGAACGAGACGCCGGCAAAGCCGGTGATGTCGGCCAGCCAGCCACCCAGCTGGGCCAGCATCCGGGTGTAGCCCTCGACCTGGGCGGCCGGGGCCAGCGGGTGGATGGCGGCAAAGCCGGGCCAGCTCACCGGCGCCATCTCGGCGGCGGCGTTGAGCTTCATCGTGCACGAACCCAGCGGAATCATCGAATGTACCAGCGAGATGTCGCGGTTTTCCAGGCGCTTGAGGTAGCGCATGAATTCGGTTTCGCTGCGATGGCGATGAAAGACCTCGTGCGTCAGCACCGCGTCGGTGCGCAGCAGGGCCGGGGGCAGGGCATCGCTGTCGGCGGGCAGGTTGTCCAGCAGCGGCTGCAACGCCGCCACATCGTGTGGCCGGCCGGTCAGGACTTCGGCCAGCTCGGCCACGTCGCCAAGGCCGACGGTCTCGTCCAGCGCCACCAGCACCCGGTGGCCGGGCAGCGGGCGCAGGTTGATCCGGCGGGCAGCGGCACGATCGAGGACGGCTTGCAGTGCTGCCGCATCGGCCAGCGGCAGCACCAGGGTATCGAACCATCGGGCGTGCTGTGGCGCCGGCCCGCCGGCTGCCCGCACGGCTGCGGCCAGCAGGCGGGCCATGCCGTGGGTGCGCAGGGCGATGCGGCGCAGGCCTTCGGGGCCATGCCAGACCGCATAGAAGGCCGACATGTTGGCCAGCAGAGCCTGGGCGGTGCAGATGTTGCTGGTGGCCTTGTCGCGGCGGATGTGCTGCTCACGGGTCTGGAGCGTCATCCGGTAGGCGGTGTGGCCGGCGGCATCCTTGCTGACGCCGATGATGCGTCCCGGCATCATTCGGATCATCTTGCTGCGGGTGGCCATGAAGGCGGCGTGCGGGCCACCATAGCCGAGCGGGATGCCGAAGCGCTGGGCCGAGCCGATCACCACGTCGGCGCCCTGGGCGCCGGCGGACGTGAGCAGCAGGGCCGCCAGCAGGTCGGTGCCGACGCAGACCTTGACGCCGGCCGCCTGCAGGCGGGCGATCTCGTCGGTGTAGTCGATGATGCGGCCCTCGGTGTCGGGGCTTTGCAGGTGGGCCCCGTAGACGGTGGCGGGATCCAGCTCGGCCAGGTGGGCGACCTGCACCGGGATGCCCAGCCAGCGGGCGCGGGTGCGGATCACGTCGATCACTTGCGGGTGGGTGCCGGCCTCGACGAAATAGGCCGGGGCCTTGCTGGTGCTGGCCCGACGCAGGAAGGTCATGGCCTCGGCGGCGGCGGTGGCCTCGTCCAGCAGCGAGGCATTGGCCACTTCCATGCCGGTCAGGTCGATGACCATCTGCTGGAAGACCATCAGTGCCTCCAGCCGCCCCTGCGAGATCTCGGCCTGGTACGGGGTGTAGGCGGTGTACCAGCCAGGGTTCTCAAGGACGTTGCGACGGATCGGCTCTGGCGTCAGCGTGTTGTGATAGCCGCAGCCCAGATAGCTGCGCCAGACCTGGTTGCGGGCCGCCATCCCGGCCAGTTCGGCCAGGGCCTGGGCTTCGCTGCAGCCATCGCCGATGGCCAGCGCCGGGGTGTTGCCCGGGTCGAGCAGGATGTTGGCCGGCACCGTCTCGGCCACCAGGGCGTCGAGCGAGGGGGCGCCAACCTGGGCCAGCATCGCCGCCTCGTCAGCTGCGTCCGGGCCGATGTGGCGGGCCACGAAGTCGGTCTTGTCATTGGCCAGCAGCGCGGCCAGCCGGGCCGGGGGAGTCCGATCCGCCATGATGGTTCAGTCCTTGATTGCCTGTTGATAGTCGTCGGCCGAGAGCAGGGCGTCGACATCGGCCGGGTTGGCCGGCTTGAGCCGGAACAGCCAGCCGCCCTCGAAGGGTTGCTCGTTGACCAGTTCCGGGTTGTCGGCCAGCGCATCGTTGCGGGCGACGACCTCACCGGCAACCGGGGCGTAGACGTCGGAGGCGGCCTTGGTCGATTCGACCACACAGCAGGCCTCGCGGGCTTCGACCTGACGGCCGACTTCGGGCGGCTCGACATAGACCAGATCACCCAGTTCGGCCTGGGCGTGGTCGGTGATGCCGATGGTGATGCTGCCGTCTTCCTCGTGGCGCAGCCATTCGTGGGATTCGGTGTATTTCAGGTTGTCGGGTACGGACATGGGGACTTTCTCCTGGTGTCGGGGTTGATCGGTGAGGATGACAGGTGCGGAACCGGATCACGGCGGCCCGGCTGACAGGTGCCGTGAGCCTGAGATTAACAGCCCGGCCTGCAAATGGCGACCGCGGAGGGCAGATCGGCACGGTTGCGGTGGCATCGGCCCGCAGGCGGACGCAGAGGCTGACCGGCAGCCCGGAGGGCAGGGTGATGTGTCGGGCGTGGGGCTGGCATGGCCGTTCATGCCGATCATGATGCGTGTGGCACGTGCGTGGCGCTGCCCCGGTGCCGGCAGGCAAGGCGTGCACGCAGCGGTTGCTGTCCGTCCTGTTCCCGGCCGGGGGGCCGTTTGCCTGAGAGTCTGCGGGGATTGCACCTTCGGCGCCAGGCGGGCCATACGGGGATGGCTGGCGGCTGGTCTCTCCCACCACGAGAAATGGTTTGCCATGAAATTAGCGGGCTGTCCGTTTCAAGTCAAGCGGCACGGGCGCCCGGAAGGGGGCGGCCCACGTCCACGGCGGGCTTGAAGCGGGGGCTGGCGTGCTCATGCGCTGTCTGCATAAGCATATGAGGGTGGCGGCAAGGGGATTCGTTGCGTCGCCGGAACGCGGCATCGACAATGCCGGTTCTGCGACGGTGGCGCCGTCACCGCCTGTCCCCATCTCAAGAGGTTTTCCATGTCCCGTCTGACTGTCCATTCTGTCGAGTCTGCGCCCGAGGCGGCCCGTCCCCGGGTCGAGACTGCGCAGAAGAACAATGGCTTCCTGCCCAACCTGATCGGCGTGCTGGCCAATTCGCCGGCGGCGCTGGAGATGTACCAGGAGGTTGGCCTCATCAATGGCAAGACCTCGCTGACACCGGGTGAGCGAGAGGTGGTGCAGATCACGGCGGCCGTCGACAACGGCTGCGGTTTCTGCAAGGCCGGTCATACCGCGCTGTCGCGCAAGAAGAATCTGCTCGACGATGCCGCCATCGAGGCGCTGCGTGATGGCACGGCCCTGCCCGATCCGAAGCTGGAAGCGCTGGCCCGCTTCACCCGCGCCGTGATGCTGCACAAGGGCAACGTGCCCGATGCCCAGCTGGCCGCCTTCCGGGCTGCCGGCTATGACGAGGCCCAGGTTCTGGAGGTGATCCTGGGTGTTGCGCTGGCCACCCTGTGCAACTACGCCAACAACATCGCCCGTACCGACATCAACCCCGAATTGCAGCCTTTTGCCTGACGGGGTTGGGGGGCAGCGGCGCACGTGCTGCGCTGCTCGCCCAGAGGCTGCCACCGGACGCATCCCGGCTGCGCTAGAATCCCCGCCATGACCATGTTGTGCGAGGGGATTTTGTCGGCGGCTTGCGGTGCCGTCCAGGCATCTGGCGGCCGGCACGTGACGGCCTTGGGCCGCGATGAGGTGTAAAGGTTCCCTGCTGGCATGGTCGATGCCCGCATGACGGAATCAAGGATGAACACGCTCCAGACCCTCACTGCCGCCCCGCCGGTGGTGCCTGCCGCCGAAGGCGATCAGCCCTGGCAGGACACCACCGTTCCCCTGCCGCCCGAACGCCTGAGCGCGGTACTCGATGGCCTGAAGCAGATCCTGCCCATGGGGTCGGTGCTGTGGCGTGAAGAAGATGTGCGGCCTTACGAGTGCGATGGTCTCAGCGCCTACCGGCAGCTGCCACCGGTGGTGGTGCTGCCCGATGATGAGGCGCAGGTTCAGGCCATCATCCGGCTGTGCCGGGCGCAGCAGGTGCCGCTAGTGCCGCGTGGGGCCGGCACCGGCCTGACCGGCAGCGCCATGCCTCATGCCGGCGGCGTGCTGATGTCGATGGCGCGCTTCAACCGCGTGCTCTCGCTCGATCCGGTTTCGCGCACGGCGCGGGTGCAGCCGGGGGTGCGCAATCTGGCCATTTCCGAAGCGGCCGCAGCCTGTGGGCTGTTCTATGCGCCCGATCCGTCCTCGCAGATTGCCTGCACCATCGGCGGCAACGTGGCTGAAAATTCCGGGGGCGTGCACTGCCTCAAGTACGGCCTGACGGTACACAACGTGCTGGCGATGCGCGGCTTCACCATCGAGGGCGAAGCACTCACGCTGGGGCCGGCGGTGCGCGATGGGGGCGTGGCGCTGGATGCGCCGGGGCTGGATCTGCTGGGGCTCAACATCGGTTCGGAAGGCATGCTGGCCGTCATCACCGAGGTGGTGGTGAAGCTGTTGCCCACGCCGCAGGTGGCGCAGGTCATCATGGCCTCCTTTGATGCGGTCGAGACGGCGGGCGATGCGGTGGCAGCCGTCATCGCGGCGGGGCTGATCCCGGCCGGGATGGAGATGATGGACAGGCAGGCCACCGCAGCCGTCGAGCCTTTCGTCAAGGCGGGCTACGATCTGGAGGCTGCCGCCATCCTGCTGGTGGAATCCGATGGCACGCCCGAGGAAGTGGCTGAAGAGGTTGCGCAGATGGAAGCCGTGCTCCGTCAGGCGGGAGCCACGCGCCTGCAGGTGTCCACCTCCGAGGCCGAACGCATGCGCTTCTGGTCGGGGCGCAAGAATGCCTTTCCGGCGGCGGGCCGGATCTCGGCCGACTACTACTGCATGGACGGCACCATCCCCAAGCGTTCGCTGGGGCGGATGCTGCTGGCCATTGCCGACATGGAACGCAAGTACGGCCTGCGCTGCATGAACGTCTTTCATGCAGGCGATGGCAACCTGCATCCCCTGATCCTGTTCGACAGTGCCATTCCCGGCGAATGGGATCGCGCCGAAAAGTTTGGTGCCGAAATTCTTGAGCTGTGTGTGGCCCTGGGGGGCACCATCACGGGCGAGCATGGCGTGGGTATCGAGAAGATCAATTCGATGTGCGTGCAGTTCTCGCCAGAGGAGCGGGCGGCCTTCTTTGCCGTCAAGCGTGCCTTCGATCAGCCGGGCCTGCTCAATCCGGGCAAGGCCATCCCCACGCTGCACCGGTGTGCCGAGTACGGCCGGATGCACGTGCGTCAGGGCTGCCTGCGCTTTCCCGAGCTGCCACGCTTCTGAAGAGGGTCAAGATGAACGAGACGGATTCGCACGGAATCGTGTCGGCTGGTGTGGCCGATCCCGGTGGGGCCGCCAGCGCCGACGAGCTGGCCGCCTGGGCCGAGCTGGCGGCGTTGCGCGCGCAGCTGGCGCAGGCCTGTGGCGAGGGGCGGCCGGTGCTTCTGCAAGGCGGCAATACCAAGGCCTTCTACGGCAACCCGTGGCCTGTGGACGGGGCAGATCCCGTCGTTGTCGATGCGCGCCGTTATCGCGGCATCGTCTCTTACGAGCCGACCGAGCTGGTGGTGACGGTGAGGGGCGGCACCCCGCTGGCCGAGCTGGAAACGCTGCTGGCGGCGCAAGGGCAATGTCTTGCCTTCGAACCGCCGCGTTTTGCGGCGGGGGGCACGGTGGGCGGCATGGTGGCGGCCGGGTTGTCCGGCCCTCGCCGGATGTCGGCCGGGGCGGTGCGCGACTTCGTGCTGGGTACGGTCCTGGTGTCGGCCCGTGGCGAGCTGATGCGCTTTGGTGGCCAGGTGATGAAGAATGTGGCCGGTTATGACATCAGCCGCTTGCTGGTGGGCTCGATGGGCGTGTTGGGCATGCTGGCCGAGGTGTCGCTGAAGGTGCTGCCACTGCCCAGGGCCGATCAGACATTGCGCCTGCCGCTAGACGAAGCCGAGGCCATCCGGCGCTGCAACCAGTGGGGTGGGCAGCCGTTGCCGCTGGCAGCCACGGCCTGGGTGGCCGGAGCGCTGTGGGTGCGGCTGTGCGGGGCCGGGCGGGCCGTCGAGGCGGCCCTGTCGCAGCTGGGCGGCGATCCGGTGCCGGCGGCCGAGGCCGCACGTTTCTGGCAGGGGCTGCGCGATCAGCAGCACGCGTTTTTCGGAGAAGATGAACGCGCGGCGCCGTTGTGGCGGCTATCGGTGCCGGCCACCACGCCGCCGCTGGCGCTGCCGGGCCGGCAGCTGATCGAATGGGGCGGGGCGTTGCGCTGGTACCGGCCCGAGCCGGAGCACGCGCTCTCGCCCGAGGCGCTGCGCAGTCTGGCGGCCGAGGTCGGCGGCAGTGCGGTATTGTTCCGTGCCGGCCGGGCGCAGGCGCAGGTGCTGCGTCTGCCACCGCTGGCCGAGCCGGCCCGAGGCCTGCATCAGCGGCTCAAACAGGTGTTTGATCCCGGCGGCCACATCAACCCCGGCCGCCTGTACGACTGGCTTTGAGAGACTGCACGCATGGAAACCCGAATCGTCGAACGCCTGCGCGACACCCCTGCCGGCATCGAGGCCGAGCGCATTCTGCGCGCCTGTGTGCATTGCGGCTTCTGCACGGCCACCTGTCCCACCTATCAGTTGCTGGGCGATGAAAAGGACAGCCCACGCGGCCGCATCTACCTGATGAAGCAGGTGCTGGAGGGGGCCACGCCCTCGGTGGCCACGATGACCCATCTGGATCGCTGCCTCACCTGCCGCAACTGTGAAAGCACCTGCCCGTCGGGTGTGCAGTATTCGCGCTTGCTGGACATCGGCCGTGATCTGGTCGAAAAACAGGTCGAGCGTCCGCTGGCACAGCGGGCCAGCCGGCGTCTGCTGGCCGGGCTGATCGACAACCGCCCGCTGTTTGGCGGGCTGATGAAGCTGGCGCAGCATGTGCGACCCTGGCTGCCGGCTGCGGTGCAGGCCAAGGTGCCCAGGATCGGGCAGGCCGGTGCCTGGCCCTCCCGCACACATGGACAGCGGGTGCTGATGCTCAACAGCTGTGTGCAGGGCGTGATGCTGCCGGGGATCGACCGGGCCACGGCCCGTGTGCTCGATCGGCTGGGGGTGCAGACGATCATCGATCCGGCCTCGGGTTGTTGTGGTTCGCTGCGCTTCCACCTCAATCAGCAGGACAGGGCGCTGGCGCAGGTGCGCCGCAACATCGATGTCTGGTGGCCGTATCTGGAGGCGGGCGTCGATACGCTGCTGATGAACGCCTCGGGTTGCGGGGTGATGGTGAAGGATTACGGCCACCTGCTGCGCGATGACCCGGTGTATGCCGAGCGTGCCGCGCGCATCTCGGCCATCACCGTCGACGTGATCGAATGGCTGGGCAAGCGTCTGGCCGACGTCCGCCCGGCCAAGCCGTTGCCGCCGCAGCCGGTGGTCTTTCATCCGCCCTGCACCTTGCAGCACGGGCAGAAGATCCGCGGCGAGGTCGAGCAGTTGCTGCGCACCTGGGGGGCCGAGTTGCAGCCCCTGGCCGAATCACATCTGTGTTGTGGGTCGGCCGGTGCCTATTCGCTGTTGCAGCCGGATATCTCGCAGCGTCTGCGCAGCCGCAAGCTCGGCCATCTGCAACGGGGGCGGCCCGAGGTGATCCTGTCGGCCAATGCCGGCTGCATCGCCCATCTGGCGGGCGGCACCGACACGCCGGTGATGCACTGGATCGAGTGGATCGAGCCGCGGCTGGCGGCCGCGGGGGTACAGGCCGTCTAGACGGACGCCGGGACAGGTGAGCCGCCCTCAGGCGGGGGCGGCACGAACCCGCCTGTCCGGGGCGTGCCGGCGCGGGCTGGATTTTGCGCGGATGCACATCCAGAACCGGCCCGCCCGGAGCGTGCCGATCAGGCGATCGGCATCGGCCGGCGCTCGTTCAGGGCCAGCAGGCCACGAATCATCCGGTACAGGTACCAGATGCAGGGGATGAACCACAGGAAGCTGAACAGCCCCAGTGTCAGCCCCACCGGGATGGCCAGGATCACCACCCAGGCGATGGTCCACCAGCAGGTGCGGATCATCCAGTTGAAGTGGCTTTCGTAGAGGGTGCCACGCGCCGAAGGGCGCTGGATGTAATTGATGATGAGCGCCACCACCGACAGGATGCCCATTGACAGCAGCATGCCGCCGATATGCAGGGCATAGTCGAGCATGGCGGTGCGCCGGAACTGTTCTTCGCGTTCGGTTTCGATCGTGGTCACATCCTTGTAATCGTAAGCACGCATGGTCGATGTCCTCGGTTTTCCTGGCAGGAAAGGAACAGGTCGAGGCGGTCAGCCCCGGACGGAGACACTGATCGCTGCCAACGATCCAGCATCTTCCAAAATGATGGTGCCAGGCAGGAATTTCAAGGGACGTGACCATCTTTGACCCTGTCGGCCCAGACCCAGGAATGGGCGGGAGTCGGGGCGGCGGGCGCCCGTTCAGGGATGCGAGGCCACCTGCTGCTGGCCGTACAGGCGTTCGACCAGCATCCGGTAGCCGGTTGAGGTGCTGACGGCATCGCGTGCGGCTGTGGCCGGGGACTTGCCCAGGGCCAGGTAGCGGTCGATCGCCGCCTCGGCCTCGTCGATGCTGCGGCCGATCTCGACGATGGTGCCGGTGCTGGCCATGGCCGAGCCGGTGCTTGCGGAGGGTGTCAGGGCCAGGGAGGTGGTGCCCGGATTGACCGTCAGTGGCAGGGTGGTGGCGGGCAGGTGGGCAAGATGCGAGGGAATCTCCATGAGATGCGCTCCTTCAGGGGCAGAATGATGCGGTTCATCCCTGCTATCGGCCGCTCGCGCGCCTGCTTTAAAGGGGCGGATGTCATTCATGCCCATGGCCTGCCCGTTCATCGTCGCTCGCGTGCGAAATTTCACGCAATGCTGCATGTCAGCGCCCCTCCAGCTTGGGTGGGGGGCGGGGATGATGCCGGACAGCACGATGACGACGGCCGCCGGGGCCGAAGCGCTCAGGCGTGCGGGTCTTCGCGCAGGGCCTCGCTGAGCTGGTCGATCAGGATCGTCCAGGGCGGTTCATCGCGCTGTTTCTGCTCGCGCAGGAACTGGGCCTGGGCGGTGCTCCAGAAGGGGGCGTCCACCAGCAGGGTGTCGCCGGGCAGGGGGCGGTGGCGGGTGATGAAATCGGCGATCTGCTCGGGGGCGCTGGGCAGGCCCAGCTGGTCGAAAAGGTCGGTGAAGCTGGCGCACTGCTCGATGAGTTCGGGATGGTGAGCGGGCATAGGGTCTCCTTGTGTGTGGTGCTGCGGCAAGGGGGATCCTGCCGCACGGACGCCATCCCGCAGTTTGCCTGATAAAACCGCCGGTGTGCACCGGGTGCGAAGGCGGGGAGGCGGGCAGCCGGGGCTGTGCGGGGTGAGGCAGGGGGGTGTCGGTCAGGCTGGGTTCTTGGCGCCCGGCTGGGCAGCTCGTCGTGCCGGAACGGGTAGCGGAGGCGGGGCTGTGGATCGGGCGGTGACCATGACATGCCCGGCCGTGGCCGGTGTTCACTGGCTGGCGGCGGCCTGCACCAGCGAGGCGTAGAGCGTCTGTGCCCCCGAGGCGACAAACTGCACCCCCACACAGATCAGCAGAAAACCGCTCAGTCGGGTGATGACCTCGATGCCGGTGTTGCCCAGGCGGGTGATGACGCTGCGCGCACTGCGCAGCAGCAGGAATTCGACCACGCAGACACCGGCCATCGCCAGCAGCACGGCCAGGTAGGCCGTGACCTCCTGGGCGAAGTGGCCGATCTCGCGGATCTGGGTGGCCAGACCGATCACCACGGCAATCGAGCCGGGGCCGGTGATGCCGGGGAGCGCCAGCGGAAAGAAGGCCGGATTGCCGTACTGGGCCTTGGCCACCTCAGAGACCTCGGCCTTGCCGTAGAGCATGCCGTGGCCCAGCAGGCCGATGACCATGCCGCCGGCCACCCGCATCGCCCCGTACGAGATGCCAAAGGCCTTCATGATGAGGCTGCCTGCAAAAAGGCTGACCACCAGAATGCAGAAACTGTAGAGCGAGGCCGAGGTGGCGGTACGGCGCGCGGCCGCTGCATCCATGCCGTTCGTCACCGAGCTGAAGATCGGCAGGGTGGCGGGCGGGTTGATGATGGTGATGAGACTGATGAAACTGCCAAGCAGGAAGGTGCTGAACCCGTCCCAGTGCATTGCAGGAAACCTCTGGAGGCAGGAGGATCGATCGGTCCGGCTATCTTGGCGCAGTTTGCCGTGCTTGCCAAATGGTGGCCGCCGGGCGACGGTGACCGGCATGAAAACTGTTCGTATCGGGCAACGGCCAGTGCCTTGAACGGGGGGCACGCGGGTTTTCCGGGGAGAGTCCCGTGTCGTCGTCTGCGGGCCATGGGCTGTGCGCTGCGATGTGTGCCGCGGTGCACCCAAAGAAAAAGGCGGGATTGCTCCCGCCCTGGCATGCTTGGCCCCGGTGCCGTGGCAGCCACCGGGGCAGGGGGCCGACAGCCCGCCGGCAGGCCGCACAGGGCGTGGCCGGCGGTTGTCTGGCCGTGCGCTCAGTCGATCGCCTTCACCATGTCCTCGACCACTTTCTTGGCATCGCCAAACACCATCATGGTCTTCGGCATGTAGAACAGCTCGTTGTCCAGACCCGCGTAGCCCGAGGCCATCGAGCGCTTGTTGACGATCACCTGAGCGGCCTTGTAGGCGTCCAGGATCGGCATGCCGGCGATCGGCGAGTTCGGATCCTTGGCGGCCGGGTTCACCACGTCGTTGGCGCCCAGCACCAGCACCACATCGGTTTCGCCGAAGTCCGGGTTGATGTCCTCCATCTCGAACACCTGGTCGTAGGGCACTTCGGCCTCGGCCAGCAGCACGTTCATGTGGCCGGGCATCCGGCCGGCCACCGGGTGGATCGCGTAGCGGACCTGCACGCCTTTTTCGATCAGCTTGTCGGTCAGCTCCTTCAGCGGGTGCTGGGCCCGGGCCACGGCCAGACCATAGCCCGGCACGATGATGACCGAGTCGGCATTGGCCAGCATGAAGGCGGCATCGTCAGCCGAGCCGGACTTGACCGGCCGCTGCTCCTGCGTACCGCCGGCGGCACCAGCAGCAGCCGGGTCGGCACCGAAACCGCCGAGGATCACGTTGAAGAACGAGCGGTTCATCGCCTTGCACATAATGTACGACAGGATGGCGCCGCTGGAGCCGACCAGCGAACCGGCGATGATCAGCATCGGGTTGTTGAGCGAGAAGCCGATGCCGGCGGCCGCCCAGCCCGAGTAGCTGTTCAGCATCGAGACGACCACAGGCATGTCGGCACCGCCGATCGGGATGATGATCAGTACACCCAGCACGAAGGCGATGATCATCATCAGCCAGAACGGCGTCCAGCCCTGCGTGACGGTGAACCAGATGCCGAAGACGATCATCAGGATGGCGAGCGCCAGATTCAGCGCATGCTGGCCCGAGAAGATCACTGGGGCGCCCTGGAACAGGCGGAACTTGTACTTGCCCGACAGCTTGCCGAAAGCGATCACCGAGCCGGAGAAGGTGATGGCACCCACCGCCGTGCCGATGAACAGCTCCAGACGGTTGCCCACCGGAATGGCCTCGCCGTGCTGCACGATGTTGAAGGCCCAAGGCTCGGCCACACAGGCAATGGCGATAAACACGGCCGACAGGCCGATCATCGAGTGCATGAAGGCCACCAGCTCGGGCATCTTGGTCATTTCGACCCGGCGGGCCATGATGGTGCCGGCCGTGCCGCCGACCAGCAGGCCCAGGATCACCAGGGCGATGCCGCCGCCGTTGGCCTGCATGCCGGCCTCATTCTGGAGCTTGAGGATCAGGGCAACGGTGGTGGCCACGGCAATCACCATTCCGGTCATGCCAAAGACATTGCCACGCCGTGATGTGGTGGGGTGTGACAGCCCCTTCAGGGCCTGGATGAAGCAGACCGAGGCAATCAGGTAAAAAAGAACGACAGCGTTCAGGCTCATCAACAAACTCCAGCGCTAGTAATCATGAAAAGACGCATCGATGTCGGGAAGACGGACGGTTTCATGCCTTGTCCGCAGCCTTTTTGGGCTCTTTCTTCTTGAACATCTCCAGCATGCGCCGGGTGACGAGGAACCCGCCAAATACGTTGACGGCGGCCAGAATGACGGCCAGCAGGCCCATGGTCTTGCCCAGACCGGTTTCGGTCAGGGCCGCCGCCAGCATGGCACCCACGATGACGATGGCCGAGATGGCGTTGGTCACGGCCATCAGCGGGGTGTGCAGCGCGGGCGTGACGTTCCAGACGACGTGATAGCCGACGTAGATGGCCAGCACCAGAATGATGAGGTTGAGAATGGTGGGGTTGACTGTTTCCATGCGAGGCTCCGAAGCGGGAGTCGGTTGTCGGGTCAGGCCAGGGAAGCCCCCAGGCTGCACAAGCGGCCTGGGGTAGGGAAGGGAGACGGGCCGGGCGCTTATTGCTCGCGCAGCACCTGGCCATCGCTGGCAACCAGGCAGGCCTTGACGATGTCGTCTTCCAGGTTGATGTGGAACTTCTGCTCGTCGTTGATGATGAGCTTGAGGAAGTCGAGGATGTTGCGGGCATAGAGTGCCGAGGCATCGGCTGCCACCATCGCCGGCAGGTTGCCCACGCCGGC
Source organism: Lautropia sp. (assembly GCA_030532425.1). Classification (GTDB taxonomy): domain Bacteria; phylum Pseudomonadota; class Gammaproteobacteria; order Burkholderiales; family Burkholderiaceae_E; genus Lautropia. Next base: position 23,008 of record JAUNLD010000042.1, read on the forward strand.
AATGCTGACGCCGTTGTGGCGCACCACCTTGTCGGCCTGCGACAGCTCACAGTTGCCGCCCTGCTCGACCGCCATGTCGACGATCACCGAGCCGGGACGCATCGATTCGACCATCTCGCGGCTGACCAGGCGGGGCGCACGCCGGCCGGGAATCAGCGCTGTCGTGATGACCACATCGGCCTGACGGATGCGCTCGGCAACCGCCTTGGCCTGGCGCTCCAGCCACGAGGGCGGCATCGGCCGGGCATAACCACCCACGCCGGCCGCCGCCTCGCGCTCCTCGTCGGTTTCGTAGGGCACGTCGATGAACTTGGCGCCCAGCGATTCGATCTGTTCCTTCACGGCGGGGCGCACGTCCGAAGCCTCGATCACGGCGCCCAGGCGCTTGGCGGTGGCAATGGCCTGCAAGCCGGCCACACCGGCACCCAGAATCACGACGCGAGCCGCCTTGGCGGTGCCGGCCGCCGTCATCATCATCGGGAAGAAGCGCTGGTACAGGTTGGCCGCCACCAGCACGGCCTTGTATCCGGCAATATTGGCCTGAGATGAGAGAACGTCCAGGCTCTGGGCCCGGGTGGTGCGGGGGGCAGCTTCCAGTGCAAAGGCATGGATGCCGGCCTTGGCCATGCTGTTCAGCCCATCGGCGTCAAAGGGGTTTAGCATGCCGAGCAGGACGCTGCCCGACTTCATCTGGGCCAGTTCCTCGTCGAGCGGCGCCCGGACCTTCACGACCAGATCGGCACCAAAGGCTGCAGGGCCGTCGACCAGACTGGCACCGGCTTCTTCGTAGGCCGAGTCGGGAATGTCGGCCGCAACGCCGGCCTCGCGCTCGACCAGAACCTCGTGACCGGCCTTGACCAGCTTCTTGATGGTCTCTGGCGTGGCAGCGACACGGGTTTCGCCCGCACGACGCTCCCTGGGAACCCCAATTCTCATGAGCAGATCCTCTGTTGTGTTTCGATTTTCTACAATGATGGCATGAAACCAGCGATACCGGACGGGGAAGGCCGTCAAATTGTCATTGGCCTGTCAGGGGGGGTTGACTCCGCCGTCAGTGCCTGGTTGCTGAAGCAGGCCGGCTGGCAGGTGACCGGCCTCTTCATGAAGAACTGGGAAGACGACGATGACAGCGAATACTGTTCCTCCCGCCAGGACTGGCTGGATGCGGCCAGCGTGGCCGACGTGATCGGCATCGATCTAGAGGCCGTCAATTTTGCCGCAGACTATCGCGAGCGCGTCTTCCGTATTTTCCTGGAGGCGCACGAGGCCGGGCTCACCCCCAACCCCGATGTGCTCTGCAATGCCGAGATCAAGTTCAAGGCCTTTCTGGACCACGCGCTCTCGCTGGGGGCCGGGCAGATCGCCACCGGGCACTATGCCGGCACCCGCCGTGGCCCGGACGGACAGGTGCAATTGTTGCGTGCGGCCGACACAAATAAAGACCAAAGTTATTTTTTACATAGGCTTAATCAATACCAGCTTTCGTCCGTGGTCTTTCCGCTGGCGCAGCTGAGCAAGCCCCAGGTGCGGCAGCTGGCGGCCGACCTGAAACTGCCCAACGCCACCAAGAAGGACTCCACCGGCATCTGCTTCATCGGCGAGCGGCCGTTTCGCGAGTTCCTGTCGCGCTACCTGCCCAGCACACCGGGGCCGATGGTCGATGACCGTGGCGTGCAGGTGGGCGAGCATGTCGGCCTGTCGTTCTATACCCTGGGGCAGCGCAAGGGCATCGGCATTGGCGGGCGCCGCGACAACGCCGATGGCACGCCGTGGTTCGTGGCGGCCAAGGACCTGGCCACCAACACCCTGGTGGTGGTGCGTGGACACGATCACCCGATGCTGCTGTCAACACGGCTGCGGGGGCGCGATGTGCACTGGATCGGTGCCGCACCCGAGCCGGGGCGCCCCTATGGCATCAAGTGCCGCTATCGCCAGACCGATGCCCGGGGCTGGCTGGAGCCAGAGGCGCAGGGCAACGGGGGCAGCGATCCGGCAGGCGGGGACGGTCAGATCACCGTCGGCTTCGAGCAGGCGCAATGGGCCGTCACCCCGGGCCAGTCGGCAGTGTTCTATGAGGGAGATGTCTGCCTGGGTGGGTGCCTGATAGCCCGTGACACTGCCCGCCCATCCGCCAGGGCTGGCTGAGCGGCGGCGCCTGCGTCAAGCTGTCGGCATCACGCCACCCGGTCTGCCGGCTGGCCCGCATCGTTCTGGCCGTGCGCGGCTGTCGGCCGCCCGCTGGCCAGCGCGCTGTGTGCCGTGCCAGGCAGTGCCGTGGCATCGGGCCGGCACGGCACATCGTTGTCTGGCCCGTCTTCTTTCCTCACGTATGGACAACGACCGTCAGACACCGTTTGCCAGGTCGGCCGGCCAGCATGGCCTCATGGCCGGCCCGCCGCGCCTGATGCCCTCCGGGCGGCATCAGGCCGGTCTGCCGGTGCTGCCGTTGCGCCGTGCGTGGCTGCAGGTGCTGTTGGCGGGGCTGCTGGCACCCTCGTGGGCCGGGGCGGCGGTCGTCCGTCAGCGCCCCCTGCCGCCACTGGCCGGCAGCCAGCTTCGGCTGGTGGTCGAGTTTCTGACGCTGAGCGCCCAGTTGCAGACGCATTACGTGATGGTGGGGGCCAGCGGCAGCGGTATCGACATCAAGGCCCTGACGCGGGCCTCACACCGACGTGCCAGTCAGCTGCTGCGCCGCATGCGCACCGAGCTGCGCAACCGCATTCCCCCGCCCGAGCTGCAACCGATGGTGCTGCGCTGGCAGACCGTGCTCGATGCCCTCATCACGCCCCCCTCGCTGGAGGTGGCCCGGCTGATGCTGCCGATGGCGCGAGAGGCGGCTGCGCCGTTGCAGCGCGCCCTGCCGGCCTACGACATGCGTCGCAGTCGAAGCAGCGAGGCACGGGCACGCCGCCAGTTGCTGCTGGCCCAGCTTCAGCTGCATGGCAGCCAGGCCTGCTGGGACAACGGCTTCGTCGACTGGCCCTTGCTGGCCGAGCAGCGCAGCACGCTGAGCGCCTGGCTGGACGATCTCATCCGCAAGGACATCACCAGTGTGCGCCTGCAGGCCCAGTGGAACCTGTTCAGCACCGCCTTGCCCCTGCGCGGTGCCCGCTGCCTGCCCAATGCCATCGACACCCTGCACAACGTTGGCGAGATCCTCGCACCGTTGCTGTAGCGCACGGGGGAGCGGGTAAAATTCGGGGCATGACTGACATCCACGCCCTCAATGCCCTGTCACCGCTGGACGGCCGCTAT
>JAUNLD010000043.1 GCA_030532425.1 Lautropia sp.
CGCATGCCGGGTGGTGTGGGAGGGGTACTGCCTGGGGCAGCCCCCTATCCCGATCGTTGGCCGAATCAGCGGAACGCGTATTTCACTTCGACCAGACCCGTCCAGGCAGGACGGGCGGTGGGGGCGTCGGCGCGCGTGCTGGCGCGGAAGCGGTCGGACGGCTGGAAGATGCCGGCAATGGCCTTGATGCGCCATTGCTTGTCGGGGCGCCAGCCCCAGACCAGATCAACGCCCTGACCCAGGGTACGCCCGTTCTTCAGGTCGGCGCGTGGGCGCAGGTTGGTGTCGGTCAGATCGGCCACCTTGTCCTGACGATAGCTGTGCCAGACCAGGTCGATCGAGCTGTGCTCACCCGGTGCAATACCGATGCCGGCCGTCAGGATGTGCAGGTTGCGCAGCGCCGGGTCCAGCGTCTGGCCATAGACCTGGAACGAAGCCAGCCCCCCCATGCGGTCACTGTTGTCATGCAGGCCGGTCTGGCGGTGGGCGTTGTCGGTGCCCTGGCCGTCGTCGCCACTTCCCCAGGCATAAGCCAGCGAGACGCGGGGCTGGCGTGCCACATCGCGGAAGGTCCAGGTTCCGCCCACGTCGATGGCCTGGCCGCGCACGCTGCGGCCACGGTCACGGCCGGTGACCAGGCTGGCCAGCGCCCAGTGCCGCAGTTCCTTGCGGGTGTTGCCGATCGAGGCCACCGACCAGTGGTTCAGGCGCTGGCTGGCGGTTTTCTCGTTCTGGCGGAAGGCACGCAGCACGATGTCGTGCCTGTCGGCCAGCGGGTAGGTGGCCAGCACCGCCGCATAGTTGCTGCGATCACCGCGGGTTCCGGTGTCATCCAGCAGGTCGCCCTCCCACTGGTTGACGCGGGCGACAAAAGCTTCGAGTTGCCAGTGCTCGGTGTCCCGGCGGGCCTGCAGGCCATCGAATTCCTTGTCAAACAGCCAGCCGCGTTCGTCTTCCCGGCTCCAGCGGCCCAGACGCACCCGTGTCTGCGCGTCGGGCAGCAGCAGTTCGCCATACAGCTGCTTGACCTTCAGGCGCACCCGCGACTGGGTGTCGTCGCCGGTGTCGTAGCGGATGTCGTAGAGCGCCTCGAGATCCGTGTACACACCCCAGTTGTGATCGTGTTGCCAGCGCACGCCCAGTTGCAGGGCAGGCTGGTACTGGTCCCTGCTGCGCTGTTCGGTCCGGCGCAGTTGCCGGTTGCGCAGAAACTCCGCCTCGAATTCGGCGCGAGGCGAGATGGTCAGGCCCGGCTCGTGCCATTCGATCGGTTTGTCGGCGTGTGCGGCCGGCAACAGGCAGGGCCCGAGCAGTGTCACCCACAGGGCGGACAGCAGGCGCTGGCGTACCGGAGAGGGGATGGGGGGCGGATTGTGCATCATGGGGTTTTTTTCTCCTCAGGGTTGGTGGGCCAGGTGTTGTTCGCACAGCTCGATCAGTGGCAGCGTGGTGTGTTGCCGGTCATCAAAGCGTGTACTGATGAATATGTGCCGGGCCAGTGACAGCGTTGTCCAGCCGCCAATGCTGCGCGGGGCAATGTGCGGGGCACTGGCCAGATAGGCCTGCACTAGTGACTGCGCGGCATCGGCCAGCGCGTCGGGCCGGCGGTGATGACGAAGGCTGTCCTCAATCAGGTGGGCAACGAAATTACCGACATCCAGCGCCGGATCGCCCTGGCAGTACAGGTCCAGATCCAGCCAGTACAGGACGGGCCCATCGACCAGGATCTGGTCGGCATAGCAATCGCGGTGGATGCCGGTGGTGGGGTTGGGCGGCAGGCGGCCTGCCAGCTGGCGACAGCCGCGGCTGATGGCCTCGATGCGGGCAGCCCAGGCGGGGCGGGCCTGCGCGGCCTCCTGGAGCCGGGCCTCCAGCATCGTCAGCTCGTCTTCCAGCCCCCAGCGCTTCTCCACCGGCAGTGCGGTGCGATGCAGCGAGGCCATGGCCTGGCCGATGCGCGCCGGCAGCACCGGGTTGCCGTTGGGCACCAGCAGGCGGGTGGCCACGGTGCCGGGTACCTTGCGTTGCAGCCACAGCCGCTGCTCGGGCAGCATAGCCAGTGCTTCGGGTACAAACAGGCTGGGCATGTCGAAGCCGCGGGCAAACAGCGCCTGCTGCACGCTGAAACCATGTCGGTCGACACCTTTGAAGCGCAGCTTGCCCAGCAGGATTTCTTCGGCGCCATCGTCGGCAGGCTGAAGCCGATAGTGCAGCAGGGCGCGCTTGCCCGGCTTGTGGCGAAGCACCTGCACCGGCAGCAGCCGTGCCGAATGATCGGGGCGTGCCAGTGCACGCAGAATCAGGGGCTGCATGCGGGTGGCGTCGCTGGCCTGAGCCAGCACGTCGTCTGCCGCCGTGCCGGCTTTGGTGGCAGGGGCAGTGGGGGCAGGGGACGACGGCATCAACCGGTCCGCCAGTGCGCCTGCCTGTTGCAACAGGGTCTCCATGCAGGCCGGCCAGTCGGGGCGACGTGTACGGAAACCTTCGGGCATCAGTCGCAGCAATCCCCCCACCAGATGCCAGCCCAGCCGTTTTCGGCCGCTGTCGTCCAGGCCGTAGCCGTCAGCGAGTGCGGTGCTGGCTTGTGCCGGATCGGGGCGCTGGCCGGCGGGCAGCACTTGCGCATGCAGGATCAGCCGTGCCACCAGGGAGCCACCATCGACGAGCGGATCACCGCGGGCAGCGTTGTCCCAGTCGATGAAATGCAGCTCGCCTTCGGGTGTGCGGATCACGTGCTCCAGGGACATGTCGCCATGCGTCAGCCGGGGTTGCCAGCTGGCCACCGACAACGCCTGCGCAAGCTGGCGCAGCAGGTATCGCGCATCGTCAGCCAGGGCCGGTTGCAGCACGCTGATCGTGTCGACGGCCTGGCGCACCGCTGCGATATCCTGCTGGCGATTGCGCTGGCGTGTCAGCGTGATGGAGGGGCTGGCGTGATGGAGCCGGTGCAGCAGTGTGCCCAGTGTGTGCAGGGTGCCCGGGCTGGCATCAGCCAGCGTCAGACCGTCGCCCTCGATCCATTGGCTGACCACGCAGTGATGACGGGGGTCGGTGGCCAGCAGCGAGGCACCGCCCAGTGCACCGGCGAGGCGGGCGCCGGCTGCGGCGCCGGCATGTTCCTGGGCGGTGGTGGCACGCAACAGGCCCACGGGCTGGCCTTCGTGCACCAGCTGGGCCACCAGCCGGCGCTCGGGCTTGTAGCGGAGCGGCAGGCAGCCAAAAACATCGTGGCCCGAACCGCCCAGCCGCAGCGACAGCGTGCGCAGCTGCGGCGAGAGACGCAGCGGCAGGGGGTGCAGGCTGCCGGAGGGCAGGGTGCCTGCACAGGCACGCAGCACCGCGGCTTCGTCGGCGCTGTGCTGGGCGGCCAGCAGGGCGGGCAGTGCCGTGATGCGGCGGTCGTGCTCGATGCCGGCCACCAGCAGCAGGGCGTCATCGAGTGCGTGGGCCGAAAGGCCGGTGCCTGGCTGGTGACGCTTGTTCATCCGGCGGCTTTGCCACCCCCAGTCCCGGCTGCCCTGGGGCAGGACCCGCGCAAAGGCCAGCATGGAGGTCCCGTCGGTACGGGTGATGCGCAGGCGGGCCAGACAGCTGCTGGCCGGCTTGTAGCGCAGGTACTCCACCTGCAGGGTGGTGATGCCGGCCTCGGGCAGTCGCCGCTGCAGGAAGTGCAGCAGGGCGTCGTCATCCAGCAGCAGGCCCAGACCAGGCAGGTTCGGGTCGCGCCGGACGATCTCCCGGTCGGCCGCGTGGGACAGGGGGGATGTCATCAGCGTGTTGCCTCGCTCGGACGGTTGGCTGCCTTGCGGTGCAGTTGCCACAGGCGGGCATAGGGACCGTTGCGGGCCAGCAGCTCGTCGTGGCGACCGCTTTCGGCAATCCGTCCCTGGTCGATGAAGACGATCCGGTCGGCACGGGCAGCCAGGTCCAGGTCGTGGGTAATCATCAGGGTGGTACGGTTGCGAATCAGCTTGTCGATGGCCTGCCGGACGATGGCTTCGCTTTCACGGTCCAGGCCTGTGGTCGGTTCGTCCAGGATCAGGATCGGACACTGCCGGAGGGCGACACGGGCAATGGCCAGGCGCTGGCGCTGTCCACCCGAGAGCGTTGCGCCGCGCTCGCCGATGACCGTGTCATAGCCATCGGGCAGGGCATCGATGAAACCGTCGGCATTGGCCAGGCGGGCGGCGGCCCGAATCTCCTCATCGGACACCGGGCGGCCGGCAGCACAGGCCAGGTTGTCCCGGATGCTGGCGGCAAACATCAGCGCATCCTGCGGCAGCAGGCCGATCTGCGGGCGCAGGGTGGCCAGCTGCCAGTTGCGGATGTCATGGCCATCGATCTCGATACGTCCCTGCTGGGGATCGTAGAGGCGCAACAGCAGCAGTGAGAGCGTGGATTTGCCGGTGCCCGAAGGGCCGACGATCGCCACGTGTTCTCCGGCCGCCAGCGTCAGGTTCAGGCCGCGAAAGACCTCCGGGGCCGCATCGTGATAGGCAAAATGCAGGTCCCTGAATGCCAGATCTCCCCGGAACGGCGGAGCAGGCCGGGCATCCTGACGGTCGGTGATGTCGGGGGTCTCTTCGAGGATGTCGGCGATGCGCTCACCCGAGGCCAGCGCCTTCGAGAGGCGGCCGGCGTACTTGGCGTATTCACGCACCGGGCGCATCGAGTTCTTCAGATACGAGATGAATACCAGCAGGTCGCCCGCGCTCAGCTTGCCGGCCATCACCTGCAACGCCCCCTGCCACAGCACCAGGGCGGTGGCACAGGCCACCAGCAGGTCGATCGAGCGCTCCAGCCCTGCCGACAGCTTCTTGGTGTTCATGTCGGCATTCATCGCCTGACCATCGCTGCCCTGGAAGGTGCGCGAAAAACCTTCTTCCAGCGCCAGCGACTGCACGGTGCGGATGGCCGACATCGACTCGGTGGCGGTGGAGGCCAGCGAGCCTTCGCGGGTGCGCTGACGGCGGCTGGCCTCGTGGATCAGGCGGCTGCTGCGTCGGGCCGAGAACCACATCACCGGCAGCGGAATCAGCGACAGCAATGCCAGCTCCCAGTTGAGCACGAACATCACGATGAACATGCCCAGCAGGATGAAGATGTTGGCCAGCATCGGCAGCACGGCCGATACCGTGACTTCGCGCAGCTGGCCGACGTCGTTGACCAGCCGCAGCGCCAGATCGCCGCTGCGCATGCGCTGGTGAAAGGACATCGACAGCCCCAGCAGCTTGAGGTAGAGGGCGTTGCGTGCCTTGCTGAGCACCACGTTGCCGATCCGGGCAAAACCCACCGTGGAAAGATAGCCGGCCAGTGCACGCAGGGCAGCCGTCACGATGACGGCACCGGCCGCCAGCCAGATCAGGCTCATCATGTCCAGGCCCAGCGGCAGCGGCCTGTCGTTGCCGCGGCCGGCTTCCAGCACATGGTCGACGACGAAGGCCAGCGGCCACGGCTCCAGCAGGCGCATCAGCGTGCTGAGCAGCAGCGCGGTCAGCGAGGCGACCATCAGGCCGCCCTGGCCCTTCATGTAGGGCCGAAAGCGGCGCAGGATGCGGCGGATGGGGGCTTCTTGGGGCATGGGGCTCATCGACACTCGGAGGCGATCTGAAGGAAACGCGTGACGACGGCATCCCAGCTGTGGTGGGCAACGATGCGGGCGCGGCCCGCCTGGCCCATCGCCTCGCGGCGGGGGGCGTCATCGACCAGTTGCATCAGCGCATCGGCCAGCGCCTGCGGGTCGTCCGGTTGCACCAGCAATCCGTCAACGTCGGCCAGAACCACCTCGTCGAGGTGGCCAACCCGGGTAGTGACGACCGGCAGTTCGGCGGCCAGGTATTCGTAGATCTTCAGCGGTGAGAAATAGAAATCCTGCTGTGACGGGTAGGGTGCCGTGGCGATGTCCATGCGGGTCAGCAGAGCGGGAACGGCCTCGGCCTGCACGGCGCCGGTCAGTTCGCAGTGCGCCAGCAGCCCTTTGGCGGCCAGGGCCGCTTCGGTCTCTTCGCGGCAGGGGCCATCTCCCACCACCAGCAGCCGCGTGTGCGGGCGCTGCGGGTGCAGCCGCTCGAAGGCATCGACCAGTACCGGCAGCCCGTGCCAGGGCTTGAGCGTGCCCAGAAAACCGATCACGCAGGGCGCGGGCCGGGTGGGGGACTGGGCATGGCGCACCAGGCGCTGGGCGGCGGCATCGGCAAAGCGGGACGGATCGACACCGTTGGCGATGACGTGCACACGGCCGCGGGTGCCCGACCAGCTGCCCAGATAATCGGCCACGCCCGGCGAGACCGCCAGCAGGGCCGAGGCACTGCCAAAGGCCGAGCGGGCGATGCGCTCGGCCTCATCTGCCAGGACCAGCGTGCGGTGGGTGCGCTGCTCGACGATCAGCGGTGCGTTCACTTCGAGCAGGCCGGGGATGCCCTGGGTGCGTGCCCAGCGCATGCCGGCATCGCTCCAGAGCGAATAGCGCTCGTAGACGATGTCGAAGGGCGCATGGGCATCCAGCAGCAGGCGGGTGTCTTCGTTCGCCTGCAACGAGGCGCGGGCGCGTGCCTCCGGTTCACCGCGGCCGATGAGGGGCAGCTGGACGCAATGGACGTCTTCCAGCCCCGGTGGCACCGGGCCGTCGAAGCGGGTGGCCAGCAGGGTCACGCGGTGCCCCTGCCTGATGAGGGCGCGAATGACCGACTGGACGTGGATCGAGGCGCCCTTCGTGCCGAAGACCGGAATGCCGGCATCGGCACAGACGTAGGCGATGTGTTTCATGAGTGAAGGGTTCCGTTCGATGGGGTGGCGTGCGCATGCGTGCTGACGGCACCGGGGGCCGGCATGGCGGCGTGGGCCTGCTGTCCCTCGGCGTGGCGGCCGTCGACCGCATCGATGCTCTGGCGGAACAGTGCACGCAGGCGCTGGGTGTTCTGATGGACGTCGTAGTCATCCTCGATAAGGGCGCGGGCATGGCGGGCCAGCCGGGCAGCCTTCTGCGGGTCTTGCAGCAGCTCGGCAATCGCGTCGGCCAGGGCCTCCGGCGAGTTGGGCGGGATGCACAGGCCGGTATCCTGGTCTCGCACCAGTTCGGGAATGCCGACGACCTGGGTCGAGATGCAGGGCACGCCCAGTGCCATCGCCTCGACCAGGATGGTGGGCAGGCCGTCCCGGTCGCCGCCTTCACTGATGATGCAGGGGGCGGCCAGCATGGCGGCTTCGCGCAGCAGCCGGATGACCTGCGGCTGGGTCTGCACGCCGGTCAGGTGCACGCGGTCCTGCAGCTTCAGCTCGGCGATGCGGGCCTTCAGCACACCGCGCAACGGGCCATCACCGACCAGTGTGCAATGGCAGTCGACACCGCGATCGCGCAGGATGCCCATTGCCTCGACCAGCAGCGGGAAGCCTTTTTTCTCGACGAGCCGGCCAACGGCGACGACGTGGGGCGGAGGCGCCGCGGGGGCATGGAAGGGGAAGGCCGACAGGTCCAGGCCGTTGTAGATGCGGTGGCTGTTGTCCTGCCGCGCCCCGTGCTGCTCGCGCAGGTGCTTCAGGTTGTAGTCCGAGACGGTCACGGTGAAGGCGGCATCGCGGATCTTGGCATCGAGGTGCACCGGCTCGTCGTACCGGTGGTAGATGTCCTTGGCGTGGGCGGTGAAACTGTAGTTGATGTCGGCAAAGGCTGCGGCCAGCCGGGCAACGGTGGCCGCCTGGGTGCCGAAGTGGGCATGCAGGTGGCGCAGGCCTGCTTCGCGGGCCTTCATCGCCAGCACGATGCCCTGACCGACCGTGACCCAGTCATGCTGCGTGGCCAGCGCGAGGTGCTTGCGGAAGCCCGGCAACTCGTCGTGTGCCCTTGCCAGCAGTTGCCAGTACAGCTCGGTGTCGTGAAACTGATGGCGGATGCGGCGCACCGGTGCCTTCACGCGCGAGATCGCTTCCTGGAAATGCGTTTCGGCGACCGGGCCGAGCGCAAAGATCTCGACCGAGACGCCCGCTGCTTCAAGTGCAAGGATCTCGTTGACGACGAAGGTTTCCGAAAAACGCGGGTAGCGCTTCAGAACGTAGCCCACGGCGAGCGGCGATTCATTGGCCGGCATGTTCGGTGCTCCTGGAAGGGGAGGCAAGCGTGTCAAGCACTTGCCGGGAAACGCGGTCGAGACCGCCGAAATCGAGAATGTCGTGGCTGCGCCTGCGCGAAGGCGCATCGGCCTTCAGCCAGTGGCTGATCGTGGCAGGCGACAGTGCGTCCGGATGCAGGCAGTGCACCAGACCCAGCTCGGCCAGGCGGCTGGCCCGCAGCCATTGCTCGGCCCTGGGCTTGACCCGTGGCACCAGCATCACGCGCTTGTCCAGTGCCAGCACCTCCATCGTGCTGTTGTAGCCACCCATGGCCACGATGGCCCGGGCGTTGCGGATCAGCGGCAGCGGTTCGTTGACGAATTCGTGCACCTGAAGCTCTGGCCGCTGGGCGGCCAGTGCCAGCAGGCGCTCACGCGCGGCATCCGGCATCATCGATCCGGTGAGGATGATGCCTTTCCAGCCCCTGGGCAGCTCGGCCTGGGCAAAGGCCTCGGCCACGGCCTGGCCGTCCTGCCCCCCTCCCATCATGCACAGCGCATAGGGGTCGTTGCCGATGCTGGGCAGCGTGGCGTGGGAGGTGTCGCGGCCGCTCGGGTCCAGATAGCCGACGTGCGTGACGGGGATCTTCAGGGTGTCCAGCCCATAGGCCCGGGCGCTTTCGTACAGGCGCGGGTCGCCATAGATCCAGATCGCATCGAAATACTTCTGCACGATCTCGCGGTTGCCCTGTTTTTCCCACTGGCGTGCCACCACGTCGGGGGTGTCGATGATGTCGCGCAGGCCCAGCACGATGTGCGTGCCCTGTGCCTGGAGCGCGGCCAGCGTCTCGTCCAGCTCGCCCAGCGCACCGCGTGGCACGTTGTCGACCACCAGCAGGTCGGGCGAGAAAGCCGTCAGCGTGGCCTTGATGGCCTGGCTGCGCAGGGCGATCAGCCGCGACAGCGGCAGATCGAGCGAGCGCGAACAGTAGGTGCCGTCGGGCAGCTTGTGATAGGCAGGCAGGGTGATGCTGTCGACCCCGCGGGGTAGCGGGAAGGCCCCGGATTCGCGGATGCCGGAGACCAGCAGCAGGTTTGCCGAGACGGGAGGCTTGTGCAGCGCCTGTGCCAGCAGGGTGTTGCGACGGATGTGACCGAGTCCCATCGTGTCATGGGAATAAAGGGCAATGCGCGGTCGCGGCTGTTTGGTTTCCAGAGGTGTCATGAGAAGATAGGAGCTGGCCGGGACCATCCCGCCCGTGAATGGACGGGAGACACGGTGTCGTTTTCATGAAGGGATTGTCGCCGATCGAACATGAACGGGGGCTGATGCAGCGGTTCATGATCCGTTTAAGGATGATTGGATAGGATGTACGCATGAAAACCGCAATGCTGATTTCCACTCTGCTGTTCGGTACCGCGGTACTGGCGGCCGATCATGAAGATGCCCGTCGCGAGGTCAAGGCCGGTCATTTCCGCCCTCTGGCCGAGGTGCTGGCAGACGTGCAGTCGCGTCATGCGGGCAGCGTGCTGGATGTCGAGCTGGACCGCAACGAGAAGGGGCGTCACATCTATGAGGTGCGCCTGCTCGACCGGAATGGCCAGCGTCGCGAGATACACATCGATGCCGTGACGGGCAAGGAAGTCGTGGCTGATGTCGTGCGCAAGCTTGCCGACATGCCCAGCTTCCTGCGCCGCGTGCTGCAGACCCATCCCGGCCATGTGGTCGATGTCGACCTGCAACGCAGCCGCAGCGGCAAGGAAATCTATCAGGTGCGGGTGCTGCAGGCCAATGGTCAGGTGCGCGGCGTCTTTGTCGATGCCATCACGGGCGGGATCGTCTCCGATGTCGGCTTCGTGGCGCCGTCGGCACGAATGAAGACGCTGCCAGACCTGATCGATGGCCTGCAGGCGGAATACGTGGGCATCATCCTCGAGGCGGAGCTGAAGTATGACCGGGATGAACGCCCGTTCTACGAGATCGACATGCAGCTCCATGACGGTCGGCAGATCGAGCTGTCGCTCGACCCGGTGACGGGTCGGGTGCTCAGCGAGGATGAGATCGAGGTTCGCTGATGCGTGTCCTGATCGTCGAGGATGATGGCGAGCTGGCAGCCAGCCTGGCCACGGTGCTCGAAGAGGCCGGCATGGTCGTCGAGACCGCATCCGATGGCAATGATGCCTCGTTCCTGGGTTGTACCGAGAACTACGATGCGGCCGTGCTGGATCTCGGCCTGCCGGGGCTGGATGGCGTGTCCGTGCTCAAGCAGTGGCGTGAGCATGGTTGCAAGTTTCCGGTGCTGGTGCTGACTGGCCGCAGCCGCTGGAGCGACAAGCTGGCCGGTTTCGGTGCAGGGGCTGACGATTATCTGACCAAGCCGTTCGTGCACGAAGAAGTGGTGCTGCGCCTGCGTGCACTGATGCGGCGGGTGCATGGCCATGCCGAGCCGGTGCTGAAGGTCGGCCCGCTGGAATACGACACGCACCAGGGACGTTTCTCGCTCGATGGCCGGCGGTTGGTGCTGACGGCCCAGGAACAGCGCATCCTGGCTTACCTGATCCACCAGCCGGGCGTGGTCATCAGCCGCTCGGAGATTGCGGAGCATGTTTATGAGCGTGATGCCGATCCCGATTCCAACGCCCTGGATGTCCTGATCGGCAGGATCCGGCGCAAGCTGGGTCTGCCGATGCTGAAGACGGTCCGTGGTCGAGGCTTTCGTCTGGCGGCGCCGGACGCGCCTGCCGAGGGCGAGGAATGAACGTTTTTCATCGCCTTGGCCTGGCCGCGCGCCTGATGGTTTTCGGGGTGCTGGCCGTCCTGCTCGTGACGGGGCTGGGTGGGTGGCTGCTCCGCTACCAGCTGCATGGCACCATCCTGCGCAGTGCGGCCAGTTCGCTGGATGATCGGGCCGACCGCATCATGGCGGGTCTGAGCATCGGCGCCAGTGGCCGGCTGCTGCTCGACAACCGGTTGGTGCATGACGAATTCAGGATGGTTTTTTCCGGGTGGTACTGGCAGCTGGAGGGTGAAGGCATGACGGAGCGTTCACGTTCGTTGTGGGACAGCAACCTGCCGGTGGGCGAGGCCCGCCAGGTGCGTGGCGACGTGGATGTCTACCGGGTCAGGGGGCCGCGTGGCGGCATGCTGCTGGGCACCGTGCGGGAGCTGACCCTGGCGGGGCGTCCGTTCCAGCTGCACGTTTATGGCCCCGGGGGCGGTGTGGCACGCGACATGGCGCGGATCGACCGGGTGCTGATGATGATGCTGGGTGGCCTGTCGCTGGCGCTGCTGCTGGCGATGTATGTCCAGGTCAGGCTGGGGCTGCGGCCGCTGCGGCGGTTGCACGATGCCGTGCAACGCATCCATGCCGGAGACTGCACCCGCGCCGGACAGGGTTTCGGGCCGGATCTGGACCCGGTGGCAGCCGAGATCGACGAGGTGCTCGAACGCAATGCACGGATCGTGACCAGGGCCCGCGGCAATGCAGCTGACCTGAGTCACGCGCTCAAGAAGACATTGGCACTGCTCAATGCCGAATCGGCCAGGCCGATGGTCGAGGGCGGATTCGTGCGAAGGCAGGTGGGTGACATGCTGCGCCTGATCGAACGTCACCTGTCACGTGCCGGCAGTGGAGCGGGAGACCGGCGCCGCATCGACGTCGGTGAGTGCCTGAATGGCCTGCTGGGCCTGGTGCGGCAGCTGCATGCCGGCCGCAACCTGCAGTGGCGTCTGCACATGGAAGGACTGGTCTGCTGGCGCGGCGAGCTGACCGATCTGGAAGAAATGCTGGGCAACCTGCTGGACAACGCCGGCAAATGGGCGCGCAAGGCGGTGGACGTGGAGGTGTACATGCACAAGGCACCCACCACGAAGGCCGACGGGCTTGAGTCGCGCACGGGTTTTCTTGAAGTCAATATTTCTGATGATGGCGCAGGGCTGACCGCGGAAGAGATGGTTCGCGTGCGGCGCCGGGGCCAACGTCTGGATGAAAGTGTCGAGGGCAGTGGCCTGGGGCTGTCGATAGCCTCGGACATTGCGGATACCTATGGTGGACACATCGAACTGGACCGCAGCCGTTCGGGCGGTTTGAAGGTAATCATGCGCTTGCCGGGTTGAAGCCGAAGGCAGCGCAGCGGCGGCACGCAAGGTGCCGGTTCTGGAGCGGATGACAGCACTTCACGGAGCAGGTTTTCCTGGCCCCGCGGGGGAGGCTGCGCCCGAATCGCGGACATGGGGTCCGGGCCGTCATGTTGTTGATTTTTTCTCTCAGGAAAAGAAGGGATTGGTTATGAATCTGGTCATCGTGGGTTCGGGTTATGTGGGTCTGGTGACGGGAGCATGTCTGGCCGACAAGGGCCATCACGTGACATGTGTCGACATCAGTGAGGCAAAGATCGAAGGTCTCAGGCGCGGCGAGCTGCCGATCTACGAGCCGGGGCTTGATGAAATCATCGCGCGCAATGCCGAGGCAGGGCGCCTGGCATTCACCACCTCGCTGCCGCAGGCGATGCGCGATTCGGATCTGTACTGCATTGCCGTCGGCACACCGCCGGGCGAGGATGGTTCGGCCGATCTGTCGCATGTGCTGGCCGTGGCACGCGAGATCGGTCAGCACCTGGCGCATCCGGCCGTCATCATCAACAAGTCGACGGTGCCGGTGGGCACGGCCGAGAAGGTTCGGGCCGTCGTTCAGGCCGAGCTGGACAAGCGGGGCGTGACCTTCGAGTTTGACGTGGTGTCCAACCCCGAATTCCTTAAGGAAGGTGTGGCCATCAAGGACTTCATGAAGCCGGACCGCATCATCCTGGGCGCCGACAGCGAGCGGGCGCTGCAAAAGATGAAGGCCCTGTATGCCGCTTTCGTCGAGGAAGGTGCACGGGTGGTGAGCATGGGCGTGCGCGATGCCGAAATGACCAAGTACGCGGCCAACGCGATGCTGGCCACGCGGATCTCGTTCATGAACGAGATTGCCGGTCTGTGCGAGCGTCTGGAGGTGGATGTCGAGAACGTTCGCCTGGGCATGAGCATGGACAACCGCATCGGCCATCGCTTCATCTACCCCGGTCCCGGCTATGGCGGCTCGTGCCTGCCCAAGGATGTGCGCGCGCTGGCCAACATGGCACAGGCCTCGGGTTACGATGCGCACGTGCTCAACGCCGTCGAGACCCGCAACCGTCACCAGAAGGGCCGCCTGTTCGAAAAGGTGAGGGCCGAGCTGGGGGGCGATCTGGCCGGCCGCACGATCGCGGTCTGGGGGCTGGCATTCAAGCCGGGGACGGACGACATGCGTGAGGCGCCCAGCATCAACCTGATCGAAGCCTTGCTGGCTGCGGGGGCCCGTGTGCGTGCCTACGATCCGGTGGCGATGGAGACGGCCCGCGAGGTGATGCCGAAAGATGCCCAGGTGACGGGCGAGTTGCAGTTCGTCAGCGAGCAGTACGAGGCGGTCGAGAATGCCGATGCGCTGGTGCTGGTGACGGAGTGGGCCTCGTTTCGCTCACCGGACTTCGAGTTGCTGCGCAAGCAGATGCGCCAGCCGCTGGTGGTCGATGGCCGCAATCAGTATCAGCCGCGCGAGATGCGCGATCGGGGCTTCCGTTACGTCGGCGTCGGCCGCTGAGTGTGTTGCCGGGCAGCCGGTCGGACATCGGACTGGCTGCCGCGGTGGCGCTGCGTCTGCGGGTTTGCGATAAGGGGCTTGCCGGCAGGGAGGACCGTGTCGGGGGCGGGCAGACAAGCGGCCCCGGCGCGTGCGGCCGGGGATGGCCCTGGACGGATGCAGGCGGGCGGGGGCTGAGCCTGAAGGAGCCGTTCCGTCCGGATCAGGAGATCTTGCCGCGTGGTCCTGGCGGGTTGTGCTTGCGGTAATCGAGCACGCCGCGGGCAATGGCCCGGGCCAGTTCATCCTGGTATTTGGGGTTGCGCAGCCGCCGCTCTTCTTCGGGGTTGCTGATGAAGGCGGTCTCGACCAGGATCGAGGGTACATCGGGCGAACGCAACACGGCAAAGTTGGCCTGCTCGACGCCCGTCTTGTGCAGCCGGCCGATCTGGCCCAGCTCGGTCAGCACCAGCTTGGCCAGCTTGCGGCTGTCGCGGATCTGTGAGGTGGTGTAGAGATCCATCAGCAGGCTGGCGGTTTCGGGCACGCTGGTCCTTATGTTGATGCCGCCGATCAGGTCGGCGCGGTTCTCGCGCTTGGCCAGCCATTTGGCCCCCAGGCTGCTGGCCCCGTGGTTCGACAGCACGAACACCGATGATCCACGCGCGTCGGGGCGCACGAAGGCGTCGGCATGGATCGAGACGAACAGGTCGGCGCGCACGCCGCGTGCCTTGCTGACGCGCTTGGCGAGCGGCACATAATAGTCATCGTCACGCGTCAGCACGACGCGCAGGTTTTCTTCCTTGCGCAGCAGTTTCTTCACACGCTGGGCCACTGCCAGCACCACGTCCTTTTCGTAAGTTCCCATCGGGCCGATGGCACCGGGGTCTTCGCCACCATGACCGGGATCCAGCGCCACGGTGAAGATGCGGGTGGCGTCGGGTTCGGCGGGTTTTGGAGAGGCAGCACGGCGCTTTTTCTGGGCCGGGCCGGCATCGGCCTGGCGGCGTTCGCCCTCGGTGCTGGCTGAGGGACTGCCTGCCTTGCCTTTCTTCTCATCGTGCGAGGCGATCAGCTGTTCGAGTGGATCGACCTCGTGCCTGGGGTAGAAGTCGAGCACCAGCCGATGCTGGTAGCCGGCGGCAGGCTTGAGCGTGAAGACCTGTGGGGCCACCGCCTGCTTCAGGTCGAAGACGATGCGCATCGTGTCGCGGTTGAACTGGCCGATGCGGATCTGTCGTACAAAGGGATCCTTGGCCGAGACCTTGGCCAGCAGCTCGCGGATGCGGCTTTCCACGTGCAGACCGTTCAGATCGAGCGTGACCCGGTGCGGGTTGTCGATCATCTGTGCCCGGAAGGGCACCGGGTTGGCCAGTTCGAGCGTGATGCGGGTGTACTCGCGCGAGGGCCACATCCGCACGGCCGCTATGGCGCCAGCGGCAGCGCCACGGGTTTTGGTGCCGGAGGTGGCTGCGGCCTGTGCCGGACGAATGGGCAGCAGCAGCGGGGTCGTCAGACCCAGCTTCAGCAGCCGTCGCCGGTGCGGTCGGGAAGGGGAGCGAGTTTGGTCAGACATTGGGTTCCGCGCGCGCTCAGCGCCTGTGCCTCCAGGAGTCGTGCCTCGGTATCGTCAGTCAGCAAGAGCCGGATGTCGAGATCGGCCGGGGGCAGTGCGCCCCGTGCCTGCTCGGGCCATTCCACCAGCATCAGGCCAGGGCCGGCGAAGATGTCGTCAAAGCCGGCGTCAAACCACTGGTCTGGGCTGGAGAACCTATATAAATCAAAGTGGTACACCGGAAACTTCTGTAGATTATAGGATTCGACCAGTGGGTAGGTGGGGCTCTTGATCCGGCCGCTGACCCCCAGGGCCCGAAGAACGGCACGGGTGAGGGTGGTTTTGCCGGCGCCCAGATCGCCGCGCAGGGTGATGACAAATGCTTGTTTTTCAAGACTTGCCAGCGGCAGGGCCGCGGCCAGCTTCTGCCCCCAGCGTTCGGTCTGCCGTTCGTCAGGCAGCGGATGGTGTTGCAATTTTGAACACATGATCGTTGTATTTTTGCCAGATTGCTTGCCTGTGCCCTGGCGTTCTGGCCGTTGGTCGTGTCGGGCGCCGTGCTTCTGGCCAGGATGGCAGCATCGACCGGCGTCCCCCTTTCATTATCCCTTCATGAGGTCCACGGATCATGAACCAGACGGCAGCAAGCGCCGAAGGCATTGCCCCGATGCAGGGGGCGGGAGAGGCGGCGGGGGCCGTGGCGGCGCGCCTGACGGCGGCGGGAGCAATGATCCGCCAGTTTTGCGATGCGCTGTGGCTGGAAGATGGGCTGGCCCGGAATACGCTGGCGGCCTACCGGCGTGATCTGGAGGCGCTGGCGCGCTGGCTGGCCGTGCCGGCGCGTGGGGTGTTGCTGGCCGAGGCCAGCGAGGCCGATCTGCTGGCCTTTCTGGCTGATGGCCAGGGGAAGGGCACGCGACCCAGCTCGTCCAACCGGCGGCTGGTGGTGATCCGGCGCTTCCACCGCTGGCTGCTGGTGAATCGCCTGCGGCCGGATGATCCGACCGTGAACATCCGGGCCATGAAGCAGCCTCCGCGCTTTCCGGCTTCGCTCAGCGAAGCGCAGGTGGAGGCGCTGTTGCAGGCGCCGGACGTGACGACCGCGCTGGGGCTGCGTGATCGGGCCATGCTGGAGGTGCTGTATGCCACCGGTTTGCGCGTGTCGGAGCTGGTGGGGCTGCGGATGCTGGAGGTGTCGATGCTCGACAGTCTGGTGCGCATCGTCGGCAAGGGCGCCAAAGAGCGGCTGGTGCCGCTGGGCGAGGAAGCGCGCAGCTGGCTGGAGCGCTATCTGGCCGGGGCACGGCCGGCCCTGCTGGGCGGGCGACAGGCCGAGGCGGTGTTCGTCACGCGCCGGGCCGAGCCGATGTCCCGGCAGATGTTCTGGGTGCTGATCCGGCGCCATGCGCAGCAGGCCGGCATCTCTGCGCATATTTCTCCGCATGGGCTGCGCCATGCCTTTGCCACACATCTGCTGAACCACGGTGCCGACCTGCGGGTCGTGCAGGTGCTGCTGGGGCATGCCGACATCTCCACCACCCAGATCTACACCCATGTGGCGCGCGAACGCCTGAAGAACCTGCACGCCCGGCATCATCCGCGCGGTTGAGCGCTGCCACGGCATGCCCGGCATGGCATTCCCTGCACGGCATCCCTGGTCCGGGGTGCCTGGTGGCGGTACGTGCCGCGCATCGGGACGATAGGATAGACTTGCGGCAAGGTTACGCATTTTCACGTCTTGCGGGTTGATCTCATGGCGTCTGCATCCCTGTTCACGAACATCCTCGTTCTGGTGGCGGCTTATCTGATCGGTTCCATTTCCTTTGCGGTGGTGGTGAGCCGGATGATGGGGCTGGCCGATCCGCATACCTATGGTTCGGGCAATCCGGGGGCCACCAATGTGTTGCGAACAGGCAACAAACAGGCGGCGGCCCTCACGTTGCTGGGTGATGTGCTGAAGGGGGTGGTGGCGGTATTGCTGGCCCGCTGGCTGGCGCCCACGCTGGGTCTGTCGCAGACCGCGGTGATGCTGGTGGGGCTGGCTGCCTTCATCGGCCACCTGTTTCCGGTCTTCCATGGCTTCAAGGGCGGCAAGGGTGTGGCCACGGCGGCCGGGGTGCTGCTGGCGCTCAATCCGCTGCACGGGCTGGCCGTGCTGGCCACCTGGCTGCTGGTGGCCTTCACCACACGCTATTCCTCGCTGGCTGCGCTGGTGGCGGCCGTGCTGGCGCCCCTCTACTGGCAGCTGTTCTACGGCATCAGTGCCTCGGCGCTGGTGGTGCTGGTGATGAGTGCGCTGCTGGTCTGGCGGCACCGCAGCAACATCAACAAGCTGCTCACGGGCAAGGAATCGAAGATCGGCGGCAAGAAGGCTGCACCTTCATCGGCCGACGAGGCAGCACGCGCCCGCCATCACGACGGGCGCCACCCCGGCAAGGGGCATCACGGCCGGATGGATTGAGGTCAGGTGACCTGTCATCGAGGTCAGGCGGTCTGTACGCAGTGGGCCGTCCGGCGTGGCGTCCGGCAGCTTGAGGCCCGGGCCGGTGCGGCACGGGTCAGGCCGGGCTGCTCAGGCCGCTATGGGGCCGATGGGCCCCTGCGCAGAGGGCAGTTCTTCCAGCGGCCAGCGTGGCCGGACATCGAAACGCAGTGCCTCGTCGCCTGCAGGGCGGGTCGGGGGCTGCGGGCTGGCGGCCAGGCGCAGCGCTGCGGCAAAGGCGATCATCGCGCCATTGTCGGTGCACAGCGCCAGGGCCGGAAAATGTACCCGCATCGGCGGCAGATGCCGTGGACGCGCCTGTGCGGCTGCCGCCAGCTTGGCGCGCAGCCGGTGATTGGCACTGACGCCGCCCGAGATGACCAGCCGGTGCAGGCCCGTGTGTTGCAGCGCCTTCAGTGATTTGGCCACCAGCACGTCGGTGATCGCCTCCTCGACTTCACGGGCCAGGTCGGCGCGGTGTTCGGGGGCAAGCCCCTTGCGCACATGCGTGAGCACGGCGGTCTTCAGGCCGCTGAAGCTGAAGTCCAGATCGTCGCTCTTCAGCTTGGGGCGCGGCAGCTGAAAGACCGGGGCGCCGGGGCGCTGCGGGTCGGCCGTGGCGGCCAGGGCCGACAGGGCCGGTCCGCCCGGATAACCGAGATCGAGCAGCTTGGCACTCTTGTCGAAGGCTTCGCCGGCGGCGTCGTCCACCGTCTCGCCCAGCAGCGTGTACTGGCCCAGGCCATCGACGCGCAACAGCTGGGTGTGGCCCCCCGATACCAGCAGCGCCACGAAGGGAAACTCGGGTGGATCGTCAGCCAGCAGCGGCGAGAGCAGGTGGCCTTCGAGGTGGTGGATGCCCAGCACGGGCCTGTCGAGCGAGAAGGCCAGGGCCGTGGCCACCGAGGCCCCCACCAGCAGCGCGCCGGCCAGCCCCGGCCCCTGGGTATAGGCGATGGCGTCGATGGCCTCCAGCGGGCGCCTGGCTTCGGCCAGCACGCCTTCGAGCAGTGGGGTCAGGCGCTCGACGTGATCGCGCGAGGCCAGCTCGGGCACCACGCCACCATAGCGCTCGTGCATCGCCGCCTGCGAGTGCAGCGCCTGCGCCAGCAGCCCTGCCTGCGTGTCGTAAAGCGCCACGCCGGTTTCGTCACAGGAAGATTCGATGCCCAGTACCAGCATGTCTGCACGTCCATCAAAAGGGAGGGGATGATCGAAGAAGATGATGCCACGCCATGCCTCGCCATGCCACGGCGGTGGGCGGCCAAGGCTATCATGCGCGGGTGAAGAATCATCTGGATGTCATCGTGATCGGGGCCGGCGCGGCCGGATTGTATTGCGCCGGCTGGCTGGGGCAGCGTGGCCTGCGCGTGCTGGTGCTGGACCATGCCCGCCGGATTGGCGAGAAGATCCGCATCTCGGGCGGCGGGCGCTGCAATTTCACCAACCTCAACGGGGGCGATCCGGCCCGTTACCTGTCGGGCGATCCGCGCTTTGTCCGCCACGCGCTGAAGGCGCATCCGCCGGCACGCTTCATCGATCAGTTGCGGCAGGCGCGCATCGGTTTTCATGAAAAGCATCGGGGTCAGCTGTTCTGTGACGAGTCCAGTCAGCAGATCGTCGACTGGCTGGTGGCGCGCTGTCGACGCACGGGTGTCGAGATCCGTCATCCGGTGCAGGTCCTGGCGGTGAGGGCGCTGGAGGGGCAGGGGTTCGAGGTGGGGACATCGGCGGGGGCCTTCCGGGGCGCGCAGCTGGTGGTGGCCACCGGCGGGCTGTCGATCCCGGCCATCGGTGCCAGTGACCAGGCCTGGAGGCTGGCGACGCAATGGGGCATGGCCACCGTGCCGCCGCGTGCCGGGCTGGTGCCCTTCACGCTCACTTCGGCGGCCTGGCAGCCCTTCGCCGCACTCTCGGGAGTGGCGCTGCCGGTGGCCGTGAGCGTGGCCAGCGGGCGCACGAGGCATGCAGCCGGCCCTGTCGATCGCGTGCCCGGCCATGAGCGCGGGCAAGGGGGAGCGAAATCCGGGTCCGCCAGGCCAGTGGTCTTCGAAGAAGACCTGCTGTTCACCCATCGCGGCCTGTCGGGGCCGGCAGCCTTGCAGATTTCCAGTTACTGGCAGCCGGGGCAGGGGCTGGTGGTGGATCTGGTGCCCGCATTGCCCGGGCTGGATCAATGGCTGGTGGACCTGAAGGCGGGGCGCCCGGTGGTCCTGCCCGAGGGGGTGTCGGGGCAGCCGCACCGGCAGCAGCTGGGCACGGTGCTGTCGGCACTGTTGCCGGGCCGGCTGGCCAGGGTCTGGCTGGCTGCGGCGCCTGCCATGCTGCCGGCGGCCTTTGCGTCGCTGAACGGGCTGGACGAGGGCACGCGCCTTGCCGAAATAGCCGACAGCCGCCTGCGGCTGTTGGGGCAGGCCCTGAAAAAATGGCCGGTGCAGCCGGCCGGCACCGAGGGCTACCGCAAGGCCGAGGTGACGGTGGGAGGCGTGGCCACCACCGAACTGGATTCACGCACGATGGCGGCCCACCGGGTACCGGGCAGCTACTGGATTGGCGAGGCGGTGGACGTGACCGGCTGGCTGGGGGGCTACAACTTCCAGTGGGCCTGGGCCTCGGCCTGGCTGGCGGCCGAAGCCATTGCCGCCCGGCAGGTTTAGGCGCTGCCTTAACCGTCTGTCCAGACAGGCGCGACCAACGCGCGTACACAGACGACGGATTGCGGGGCTGGCTTGGCAATCAGGAGATGTCGGCGCTATAATGGCGGACTAGCCATACGTACAACCATTTCACAACGTTTCAAGGAAGGTTTTTTCATGCCATTGGTCCGAGTCAAGGAAAACGAGCCGTTTGACGTTGCCCTGCGGCGCTTCAAGCGAACCATCGAAAAGACCGGGCTTCTCACGGAGCTGCGTGCCCGTGAGTTCTATGAAAAACCCACCGCCGAGCGCAAGCGCAAGAAATCCGCTGCCGTCAAACGCCATCACAAGCGTCTGCGCAGCCAGATGCTGCCGAAGAAGAAGTATTGATCCCTTTTCGCCCTCCCGGGCGTGAAGCGATGGCGCTGCCTTCAGTGCGTGGCGCCTGATCGGTCGGATTCATCGCATTTTTGTAGCCGGCGTCTCATTGGCCAGGTCGGTTCGTCCATCATCATGTCCTGTGGGCGTGGGCTGGAGGGGCCGGCCTTGTGGCGCATCTTGTCGGTCGGTTCTGTCGCAGGGGCTGACCAGCGTCCGGGCCGCGAGGCAGGTGCAGGTTTTTCAGAAAGCCCGTCGTCGCCGTTTCAGGTGACGTTTCTTGTTGCCAGTTGCTGGCAGGCAGGTTTCATGAGCACGAACACAGATCTCAAATCGCGTATCGAGGCCGACATGAAGGAGGCCATGCGGGCGCGTGAGCGGGTTCGGCTGGGAGCCCTGCGGCTGTTGCTGGCGGCGATCAAGCAGAAGGAAGTCGACGAGCGCGTGACGCTCGACGATGGCCAGGTGCTGGGCATCATCGAGAAGCTGGCCAAACAGCGCCGCGACTCGATCGAGCAGTTCGAGAAGGCAGGGCGCACCGAGCTGGCCGGGCAGGAACGGGCCGAACTGGCGGTGCTGGATGCCTATCGGCCGGCCCAGGCGGATGCAGCCCGGATTGCCGCCGTCATCGAGGCGGCCATGGCTGAAACCGGTGCGGCCGGCATGGCCGATATGGGCAAGGTGATGGCCATCGTCAAGGCACAACTGGCAGGTCAGGCCGATCTGGCGGCTGTCTCGGCCCAGGTGCGGACGCGTCTGCTGGGCTGAGCCTGCCACCAGGGGCTGCCGGCCCGGTGCGGCAGTGAGGATGTCCTTGAAAGCATGCACCGGATGGGGGCTGTCGTGCCCTGCCTCATCGGTCGATGCGTGGCCCGGTGCGGGGCCGACAGCAGACATCGCAGAGGGGTGTGCCGTTGATTCCGAAGCCATTCATCGATGAGCTGCTGGCCCGCGTCGACATCGTCGATGTCGTTGGCAAATCCGTCAGGCTGAAGAAGGCGGGCGCCAATCTGCTGGGCTTGTGCCCCTTTCACAACGAAAAGACGCCGTCCTTCACCGTCTCGCCCACCAAGCAGTTCTATCACTGCTTTGGGTGCGGTGCCAGTGGCTCGGCGCTCAAGTTCCTGATGGAGCACCATGGGCTGAGCTTTCCCGAAGCCGTGCGCGAACTGGCGCACGAGGTGGGTCTCGAGGTTCCGCAGGGTGACCCCCGCGAAAATGCTGCCGCGGCCGAGAAGGCCCGCCAGCATCTGACGCTGACCGACTGGATGGACAAGGCGGCCACCTTTTATCAGCAGCGCCTGCGGCACAGCCCGGCCGCCATCGAGTACCTGAAGGCGCGTGGTCTGGATGGCCGTACCGCCCTGCATTTCGGCATGGGCTATGCGCCCGCGGGCTGGCGCAATCTGGAGGGTGTGCTGCCCGATTATGCCGGTGCCGAGGCCGTGGAGTGTGGGCTGGTGATTGCCGGCGAGCAGGGCAAGCGTTACGACCGTTTTCGGGAGCGGGTGATGTTCCCGATCCGCAACCAGCGGGGCCGGGTGATCGGTTTTGGTGGCCGGGTGCTGGGCCAGGGTGAGCCCAAATACCTCAATTCGCCCGAAGGACCGCTGTTTTCGAAGGGGCGCGAGTTGTACGGCCTGTGGGAAGCCCGTGAGGCCATCCGGGTTGCCGGCCTGGTGGTGGTGGTCGAAGGCTACATGGATGTGGTGATGCTGCATCAGCATGGTTTTCCGCACGTGGTGGCGGCGCTGGGCACGGCCGCCACCGCCCATCATCTGCAGAAGCTGATGCGGGTGACGGACCATGTCGTCTTCGCCTTCGATGGTGATGCCGCAGGGCGCCGCGCTGCCTGGCGGGCGCTGGAGAACGCGCTGCCGATGCTCTCGGACAGCAAGCGTCTGGGCTTCCTGTTTCTGCCTCCCGAGCACGACCCCGACAGTTTCGTCCGTGCCGAGGGGCTGGCCGCCTTTGAAGCGTGCGTGGCATCGGCGCTGCCGTTGTCGTCCTTCCTGATGAAGGAGCTGGCCAGCCAGGGGGATGTCGACACCCCTGATGGCCGTGCCCGGATGCAGGCGGCACTCAAGCCGCTGGTGCAGCAGATGCCTGACATCGCCCTGCGCACGCAGATCCTGCTGGAGATGGCAGGGCGCCTGAACATGCCGGCCGAGGCACTGTTTTCCTACTGTGGCATCCGGCTGGTGCAGGGGGCCGCCCGCAGCGACGGGGCAGCCGTGGCGGGGCGTGCCCCTGGCCGCCAGGGCTGGACGGCACACGGCCAGGCTGGGGCGCGATCCGCCGGGCGGCCTGCCGCCTGGCGGGATGATGCCGGACGCGGTCCGGCTGGGGGCGAAGGCGGGCGTGGCGCCTGGTCTGGTGCAGGCCGCCAGGGCGGGGGCTCTGGCCGTCGGCAGGAGGGTATTGGGCACGGGCCGGGCGTGGGAGGGCGTGGCCCGGCCGTGGCAGGGGGCGCGCGCAGCCGGCCCCAGCCGCCGACGCTGCAACAGCAGGCCAGCCTGCTGCTGGCCTACCATCCGGCGCTGGCGCGTGAACCGCTGGACGATGCGCGCTTCCTGCCCGAAAGCCTGCTGGGCTGGCAGGCGCACCTGGCGGCCCTGCCCGAGGGGGCCCACTATGCGATGGTGCTGGCCAGGCTGGAGGACGAGGCGCCGGAGCTGGCCCGCGTGGTCGAGACGCTGGATCAGCGCGACGCGGGCGTGATGGCCGGCATGACGCTGGACGAGGCCCGGCAGAGCTATCAGGGGCTGCTGGGGCGCATCCGCCTGAACGAGGTTCGTCACGAAATGGTGAAGCTCGTCAGCGGGGGGCTTGATAAACCCGAGGGGCGGACCCGATATGCAGAACTGGCAGGCTTGATAAAACGCTTATCAGACGAGGGGTATGGCTGATATGATAAAAGGTTGTTTCGGGTTGTCGGGCTTGTCATGGGGGTCGTGATGGGGCTGGCATCGTCATTCATGCAGCAGACACACTGTGACAGGGGCCATGGGGCAGGGCAGAGGGTGCCAGCAGGGCATCGCCCGCCGCCAGCGGGTCGCACAGCGGCGCCAGGGGCGTACAGGCATGAAGGGGATGGCCGACCGAGCACGCGGGCCCGAATGGACGGCAGCGCCCCCGAGCCGGGGATCAGGCCCGGTCCGTGGTGAAGGGCCATCTGGCCCGGCACATCATGGCGGGTCCAGACGGCAGGACGCTGCACCTGTTCCGGCAAGGGGCATGGTGCACGCGCAGACGACAGCAGCAGACCAAAAAGGCATGGCAGCCGCCTGGGGCGCCGCTTCCTTCCAGAACAGGGGGCGCACACCGGGCGGGCTGTCATCGGCAAGGCGGAAGATAACGTGGCAAAGAATACGGCGAAAACGGTAGCAGAAACGGAAGACGTGGCAGTGGGTGCGGCACAGGCAGACGAGGCAGCGGCCGCCAAGCCCAAGACCACGCGCGCCCGCAAGACGGCCAAGGCGGCTGACAAGGCCGACAAGGCGGAAAAGACGGACAAGGCCGAGGACGCCAAACCGGCCAAGGCAACCCGGACACGCAAGGCCGACGGGGCGAAGAAGCCTGCCAGGAAGGCAGCCGGTGGCAAGAAGAAGGCTGCCGCACGTGCTGCCGGAGACGAGGAGGATGATTTCGATGACGCCGCCGGCAGCGACGACTTCGACATGATCGCCACCGACGACGGCGATGGCGAGCTGGACGGTGATGAAGAGGTTGTCGAGGACGTGCCCGTGGTGGCCAAGGGCAAGGGCCGCGACAAGCGTTCCAAGGAAAAGGCGCTCATCAAGGAAGCCCTGGCCAGCGTCAAGCAGGGCGTGACCGAAGAAGAGATGGAGCAGCGGCGCAGCCGCCTGCGCCAGCTCATCAAGCTGGGCAAGGAGCGCGGCTTCGTCACCTATGCGGAGATCAACGACCACCTGCCCGAGGGGCTGACCGAGGCCGAAGCCATCGACTCGATGATCGGCACCTTCAGCGACATGGGCATCTCGGTCTATGAGCAGGCCCCCGATTCCGATTCGCTGCTGCTCAACGACCGGACCGTCACCTCGTCCGATGATGACACCGAGGAAGAGGCCGAGGCGGCGCTGTCGTCGGTGGATTCCGAATTCGGCCGCACGACCGACCCGGTCCGCATGTACATGCGCGAGATGGGCTCGGTGGAGCTGCTCACCCGTGAGGGCGAGATCGTCATCGCCAAGAAGATCGAGGAAGGCCTGAAGGACATGATGCATGCCATCTCGGCCTGCCCGACCACGATCGCCGAGATCCTGGAGCAGACTGAGAAGGTCCGTGCCAAGCAGATCCGCATCGACGAGATCGTCGATGGCCTGCTCGACCCTGAAGCCAATGACGAGGAGATGTCCTTTGGCCCGTCGCGCTCGGACGATGGCGACGATGACGAGGACACGGTGGCGGCGATGAACAACGCCAAGCTCGAAGAGCTGAAGGACGAGTCGCTGGCCCGTTTCGATCGCGTGGCCGAGCATTTCGAGCAGATGCGTCAGGCGCTCGAGACCGAAGGCTACAAGTCCGAGCCCTACCTGGCTGCCCAGGAGGCCATCCAGACCGAGCTGATGTCGATCCGCTTCACGGCCAAGGTGGTCGAAAAGCTGTGTGACATGCTGCGTGCCCAGGTCGATGAGGTTCGCACCGTCGAGCGCACCATCCTGGACATCTGTGTCAACCGGGTCGGCATGGACCGTGGGCACTTCATCAAGAGTTTCCCCGGCAATGAGACCAACCTGGCCTGGGTCGAGAACGAGCTGGCCGGCAACCCGCCTTATGCCGATGTGCTGACCCGCGCCATCCCCGACATTCAGGATCTGCAACAGAAGCTGATCGACCTGCAGGTGCGGGTGGTGCTGCCGCTGCCCGATCTGAAGGAGATCAACAAGCGGATGGCGATGGGTGAGATGAAGGCCCGCAAGGCCAAACGCGAGATGACCGAGGCCAACCTGCGTCTGGTGATCTCGATTGCGAAGAAGTACACGA
>JAUNLD010000118.1 GCA_030532425.1 Lautropia sp.
TTGAAGATCACGTCCTGCATCGACTCGCCCCGCAGCTCGGCCGCGCGCGATTCGCCCAGCACCCAGCGGGTGGCGTCGATGATGTTCGACTTGCCGCAGCCATTGGGGCCGACGATGCCCACCAGCTGGCTGGGCAGCTCGAAGGTGGTCGGATCGCAAAAGGACTTGAAGCCCGCGAGCTTGACTTGCTTGAGACGCACGAAAATCCTTCAGAAACACATCGGGCGGTCAGCCCGCCCATTCGTCATGCCCGCCCGCCAGGCGACCAGGCCAGACCCCGCCGGCCATCGCCCCCGGAATACCGTCCGTATAATAACAAGCCCCCTGCCCCTGTCCTGCATCCGCCGTGTCCTTGCCAGCCAACCCGCGTCTCGACCTCCTGCAACCCTATCCCTTCGAGCGCCTGCGTGGGCTGCTTGCGACACAAGCGTCGGCTGCCAGCCACGAGGCCCGTCCGCTGGTCGACCTCTCCATCGGCGAGCCGCGCCACGCCACCCCGCCCGTGGTGCTCGACGCCCTGCAACAGCCCGAGGCCCTCACCGGGCTGGCCAGCTACCCCGCCACCGCCGGCCTGCCGGCCCTGCGCCAGGCCATCGCCGCCTGGATCGGCCGCCGCCACCAGGCCCATGTCGATGCCGACACCCAGGTGCTGCCCGTCAACGGCTCACGCGAGGCACTCTTTGCCTTTGCACAGGCCATGCTCGATCCGGCCGGGCGCGATGCGATCGTCATCGCCCCCAACCCCTTCTACCAGATCTACGAAGGAGCGGCCCTGCTGGCCGGTGCCCGCCTCTGGCTGCTCGACCAGCGCCCCGACAACGGTTACGTCATGGACTGGACGCAGGCGCCTGACGAGGTCCTGGCCCGCACCCGGCTGGTATACGTCTGTTCGCCCGGCAACCCGACCGGTGCCGTGATGAGCCTCGACGAATGGCGCCGGCTCCTGGCGCTGGCCGACCGCCACGGCTTCATCATCGCCTCGGACGAATGCTATTCCGAGATCTACCGCGACGAGGCCAGCCCGCCGCTGGGGGCGCTCTCCGCCTGCCAGCAGCTGGGCCGCACCGACTACCGTCAGGTGGTGGTCTTCTCCAGCCTCTCCAAACGCTCCAACGTGCCCGGCATGCGCAGCGGTTTCGTCGCCGGCGATGCCAGCCTGCTGGCACGCTTCCTGCGCTACCGCACCTACCATGGCTGCGCGATGAGTCCGCTCTTTCAGCATGCCTCGATCGCCGCCTGGAACGACGAAGCCCACGTGCGGGACAACCGGCACCTCTACCGGCAGAAATTCGAGGCCGTGCTGCCCATCCTGCAAGCACACGTGCCCAGCCTGACGATGCCACCCGCCAGCTTCTACCTGTGGCTGCCCGTGCCCGGCGGTGATGACGAAGCCTTCACCGCCCGGCTCTACCACCAGCATCAGGTGAAGGTGCTGCCGGGCAGCTACCTGGGCCGCCCCTCCAGCCTGCATCCCGAAGACCCGCACAGCAACCCTGGACGCGGCTTCGTGCGCATCGCCTTGGTCGCCCCGCCCGAAGCATGCGAGGAAGGCGCCCGGCGGATTGCCGGCATGCTGGTATAGCAGCACATTCTTGACACGCCCCCAGGATCTGCACATGCCCTGCATCGATTGCCCAAGCCCCCATCCCTGCGTCACGCCGCCACACCAACCACACCGGCGGCGTCGTGGCCTGCTGGCCCTGCTGTTGGCCGGCACGGCGGTCATCGCCACCGGCTGTGCCAACACCACCATTCCGCCCGGCATGACGGCCGTCACCCCCTTCGACGCAAAGCGCTACGAAGGCCGCTGGTACGAGCTGGCCAGGCTCGATCACAGCTTCGAGCGGGGCATGACCGATGTATCGGCCACCTACAGCCTGAACGACGATGGCAGCGTGCGCGTCGTGAACCGCGGTTATCTGCCCGAACGCGGCCAGTGGCGCGAGGCAGTGGGCAAGGCCCTGTTCACCGGCCCTGCCACCACCGGGTCACTGAAGGTTTCGTTCTTCGGCCCGTTCTACGGTGGCTACCACGTCGCTGCCCTCGATCCGGATTACCGCTGGTCACTCGTGATCGGCCCTGATACCGGTTATGCCTGGATTCTGGCCCGTGCGCGGCAGCTGTCGGCCAGTGAACGCGAGGCGATCGTCGCTCGCGCCCGAGCTATCGGTGTCGACACGACAGCCTTGATCTGGGTAAGCCAGCAGCGGCAGGATCCAGCACATCAGGAGCACTCGGCTCCGCTGTCCCACGATGGCCCCTGAGTACAACTCCCATCCAGTCCCGGTACAACGGCGAACAACCGCCGCCTTCCAGCAGCACCATCGTCTCGGACACACCCAGCGCATGGGAGCCCCCGATCAGCCCAGCTTCTGGCGCGTCCAGCGCACGATATCGGCCGTGCCCATGGCGCCGGGCTGGCGTGCGATCTCGCGGCCCTCACGGAACAGTGCCAGCGTGGGAATGCTGCGGATGCCAAAGCGCGCGCCCAGTGCCTGCTGCGCCTGGGTATCGACCTTCACCAGCCGCACCTGGGGCTCCAGGGCTTCGGCAGCCGCTTCAAAATGCGGCGCCATCATCTGGCACGGTCCGCACCACGGCGCCCAGAAATCCACCAGCACCGGCAGCGTCGCGCGCTCGACGTGCGCCCGGAAACCCGCCTCGTCCAGCGCCAGCGGCTTGCCGGTGAACAGGGGCTGACCACATTTGCCACAGCTCGGGTCATCGGCCAGCCGTGCCGCCGGCACCCGGTTCAGCCCGTGGCACGACGGGCACCCCACGATCCATCCTTCACTCATCTCGATATCCCCCGGACATGTGTTGTCGTTGAGATTGAGCAGATGGGGCCATAGTCACGCCATACAACCCGGTTCCGTCCCATCCAGCCAGGCCTCCCCCAT
>JAUNLD010000044.1 GCA_030532425.1 Lautropia sp.
TCGTGAAAGTCGGGCTTGATGCCGAGACGGGCCGCCCGTCGGCGCACGACGCTGAGGGCCGCCTTGATCGATTCCTGCATCACGTCACCGAGCTTGCCGGTGGTGGTGGTCTTGCCCTTGCCCGGCACGGCCACGGCCTCGATGGTCAGCAGTTCGCCGCCCACCTCGGTCCAGGCCAGACCGGTGACCTGGCCGACCTGATCGCTCTTGTCGGCAATGCCGAAGGTGTAGCGACGCACGCCCAGGTACTTGTCGAGGTTCTCGGGGGTGACGCTGATGGTCTTCAGGCTCTTGTCGAGCAGCAGTGCCTTGACCGCCTTGCGACAGATCTTCGACAGCTCGCGCTCCAGTGAACGCACGCCGGCCTCACGGGTGTAG
Source organism: Lautropia sp. (assembly GCA_030532425.1). Classification (GTDB taxonomy): domain Bacteria; phylum Pseudomonadota; class Gammaproteobacteria; order Burkholderiales; family Burkholderiaceae_E; genus Lautropia. The sequence continues at coordinate 379 of JAUNLD010000044.1, forward strand.
TAGCGCAGGATGTCGCGCAGCACGTCTTCACCGACCTCCAGCTCGCCCTCTTTCAGGCCGTTGTTGCGCACCTGCTTGGGCAGCAGATAGCGCTGGGCGATCGAGACCTTCTCGTCCTCGGTGTAGCCGGCCAGGCGGATCACTTCCATCCGGTCGAGCAATGCCGGCGGGATGTTGAGCGAGTTGGCGGTGGCCACGAACATCACGTCCGACAGGTCATAGTCGACTTCGACGTAGTGATCGACGAAGGTGTTGTTCTGTTCGGGGTCGAGCACTTCCAGCAGCGCGCTGGACGGGTCGCCCCGGAAGTCCATGCCCATCTTGTCGACTTCGTCGAGCAGGAACAGCGGGTTGCGCACGCCCACCTTGGTGAGGTTCTGCAGCACCTTGCCCGGCATCGAGCCGATGTAGGTGCGCCGGTGGCCGCGGATCTCGGCCTCGTCACGGACCCCACCCAGTGCCATGCGCACGAACTTGCGATTGGTGGCACGGGCGATCGACTGACCCAGCGAGGTCTTGCCGACCCCCGGGGGACCGACGAGGCACAGGATCGGTGCCTTGACCTTGTCGACGCGCTGCTGCACGGCGAGGTATTCGAGGATGCGTTCCTTGACCTTTTCCAGACCATAGTGGTCTTCGTTCAGCACGTCCTCGGCATGGGCGAGATTGTTGCTGATCTTGCTTTTCTTCTTCCAGGGCAGGTTGACCAGCACGTCGATGTAGTTGCGCACGACCGTGGCCTCGGCCGACATCGGCGACATCAGCCGCAGCTTGCGGAACTCGCCCTCGGCCTTCTTGCGGGCTTCTTCCGGCATGCGGGCCGACTTGATCTTCTTCTCGATTTCCTCGAAATCGGCGCCGTCCTCGCCCTCGCCCAGCTCCTTCTGGATGGCCTTGACCTGCTCGTTCAGGTAGTACTCGCGCTGGCTCTTTTCCATCTGCCGCTTGACGCGGCCGCGGATGCGCTTTTCGACCTGAAGGATGTCGAGCTCGTTCTCGATCTGGGCGAGCAGCTTTTCAAGGCGCTCGGAGACCGGCAGGGTTTCGAGCACTTCCTGTTTCTGCTCGATGCGGATCGGCAGGTGTGCGGCGATGGTGTCGGCCAGACGGCCCGGTTCCTCGATGCTGTTGAGCGAGGCGAGGATTTCGGACGGCACCTTCTTGTTGAGCTTCACGTAGTGCTCGAACTGCGACAGGATGGTGCGGCGCAGTGCCTCGATTTCGGGCGAGGATGGCTGTTCGCCGTCGATGTCCTGCAGCTGGCACGAGAAGAATTCGCCCTCGGTATCGACCGAATCGATGCGGGCACGGCTGACGCCTTCGATCAGCACCTTGACGGTGCCGTCGGGCAGCTTCAGCAGCTGAAGGATGCTGGAGACACAGCCGATGCCGTAGATGTCGCTGGCCGAGGGATCGTCCTTCGAGCCGTTCTTCTGGGCCACCAGCATGATGCTCTTGCCGGATTCCATCGCGGCTTCGAGCGCCTTGATCGAGCGCTGGCGGCCCACGAACAGTGGAATCACCATGTGGGGGAAGACCACCACATCGCGCAATGGCAGAAGCGGCAAGGACTGGAGTTGGATGGTGCTATCGTTCATCGGTTTCCCGGCAGTGTGCTGACCGCTGCACCCGGACCCTTTCCGGGTGTGCAGGGGTCAACATACTTTCCAGATGTGGGCAATGATACAGATTACAAGAATACGCTGAACATGGCCTATTCTGATATGAAACCGTGTGATGTGTGGCGATTTACCCCGGTGCTGGATGGTCGGCTGCTGCCATCCGTCAGAAGGTGAACGCGTGTCGAAGCGCCACCGACGACAGGGCCTGCCGAGGCATGCCAGCCATCCGCCTTTGCTGACCGGGGCAGCATGGCCGATCGACCGGCGGCAGGCCGGCGGGGGTGAGCGGCGGGCCTGGGCAGCCGGCCGGCATGCCTGGCCTGTTGGACCGCAGGAGGATGCCTGGCAGGCACCGGGAAAGCGGTCAGGGCCCGTATGAGGCTGCCACCGGGGCATGTCAGAGCTGCACGGCACAAGCGCCCGGAGCCCCGGAGCGGACCGGCTTCAAAAAAGCTGGGCCTGAAAAAGCCTGCGGGAGCGGGAGCTGTGCCCATCGCCGGCGTGGACGGCGATGGGCACGGCGGGCGCCCTGGATACGGTGCTCAGGCGTTGTTGCCGCCCGACACCTTCTCGCCTTCACTGTAGATCAGGATCGGCTTGCTGTTGCCCTCGATGACGTTGTCGTCGATGACGACCTTCTCGACGTTCTTCAGGCCTGGCAGTTCGTACATGATGTCGATCAGCGACTGTTCGAGGATCGAGCGCAGGCCGCGGGCACCGGCCTTGCGGCGCAGCGCCTGGCGGGCGATGGCCTTCAGCGCGGCCGGGCGGATGTCCAGTTCGACATCCTCCATCGAGAAGAGCTTCTGGTATTGCTTGACCAGCGCGTTCTTCGGTTCGGTGAGGATGCGCACCAGCGTGTGCTCGTCCAGTTCGTCCAGCGAGGCCAGCACCGGCAGACGCCCCACCAGTTCGGGAATCAGGCCGAACTTGATGAGGTCATCCGGTTCGATGTCCTTGAACAGTTCGGACAGGCTGCGGTCGGACGCGCCCTTGACCTCGGCGCCAAAGCCGATGCCCGAACGCTCGGAGCGATCGCGGATGACCTTGTCCATGCCGTCGAAGGCCCCGCCGCAGATGAACAGGATGTTGGTGGTGTCGACCTGGACGAAATCCTGGTTCGGGTGCTTGCGCCCGCCCTGCGGCGGGATCGAGGCCACCGTGCCCTCGATCAGCTTCAGGAGCGCCTGCTGCACGCCTTCGCCCGAGACATCGCGGGTGATGGAGGGGTTGTCGGCCTTGCGTGAGATCTTGTCGATCTCGTCGATGTAGACGATGCCGGTCTGGGCCTTCTCGACATCGTAATTGCAGGCGGCCAGCAGCTTCTGGATGATGCTTTCGACATCCTCGCCCACGTAGCCTGCCTCGGTCAGCGTGGTCGCATCGGCCATCACGAAGGGCACGTTCAGCAGCCGGGCCAGTGTCTGGGCCAGCAGCGTCTTGCCCGAGCCCGTGGGACCGACCAGCAGGATGTTGCTCTTGGAGAGCTCGACATCGTCCTTGCCACCCTTGTGGCGCAGGCGCTTGTAATGGTTGTAGACCGCGACCGACAGCGTGCGCTTGGCCTTCTGCTGGCCGATGACGTACTGGTCGAGGATGGCGGCGATTTCGGACGGGATCGGCAGATCGTCGGCGGGCGCATGGCCTCCCTCGAGCTGGCCTTCGTCGCGGATGATCTCGTTGCAGAGATCGATGCATTCGTCGCAGATATAGACCGACGGGCCTGCTATCAGCTTGCGCGTTTCTTGCTGGCTCTTTCCGCAGAACGAGCAGTAGAGCTGTTTGTCGCTGGAACCCACTTTTTCAGACATGCGTGCTTCTCCGGGCATGGTCTGCCATCGGCTGTTCGAAGGCGGTGCCGGGCGCGGCACGGGGCCGGCCACGGCATCGCCGCGGGCTCAATGGCCGGGAATGGGCCGTGCCACCATGGGCAGCGGCGCCCTGCCCGCTTCCTTACTTGCTGCTTTCGGCTTTGTTGCTGTCGACCCGGCTGTTCATGACCTTGTCGATCAGGCCATATGCCAGGGCGTCGTCGGCCGACATGAAGTTGTCGCGTTCGGTATCGCGCTCGACCTGCTCCAGCGGCTGGCCGGTACGGTCTGCCAGGATCTGGTTGAGGCGCTTGCGGAGATAGATGATCTCCTTGGCGTGAATTTCAATATCCGAGGCCTGACCCTGGGCCCCGCCCGAGGGCTGGTGGATCATGATCCGCGAGTTGGGCAGCGAGTAGCGCTTGCCCTTCTGGCCGGCGGCCAGCAGGAAGGCCCCCATGCTGGCGGCAAAGCCGATGCACAGTGTCGAGACATCGGGCTTGATGAACTGCATGGTATCGAAAATGCCCAGACCGGCCGACACCGAACCGCCGGGCGAATTGATGTAGAAGTGGATGTCCTTGTCCGGATTCTCGCTTTCCAGGTAGAGCATCTGGGCCACGGCCAGGTTGGCGGATTGGTCCATGACCGGACCAACCAGAAACACCACCCGCTCGCGCAGCAGGCGCGAGTAGATATCGTAGGCGCGTTCGCCTCGGCCACTTTGCTCGATGACGATCGGCACCATGCCCAGGCCTTGCGGCGTCTGGGCGATGGCCTGGGGGGCAAAGGGGTCGGAGGCCTGGGCCAGATGCAGATTGACCTGGTCTTCGACCAAGCTGTTGAAGCTCATGGGGCTTTCTCGATGATGGGGTTGGGACGGAAAGGGAAGCGGCTTGCCGGTGCGGCCGCGATCCCTGCCGTCATGGCTGCGGAGGGGGACGGAGCAGGCCCGGCCGGGCCGGTGGCACCGCCGGGGCAGGCGGTGAACTCCGTGGCGGGCAGAGGATGCAGCCACTGCCCGCGCGCTTCAGGTTCAGGCCAGGCCCTTCATCAGCTCGTCGAAGCTGAGCGGATGATCGGTGACCTTGGCCTTGGAGAGCAGCCAGTCGACGACGTTCTGTTCGACGACCAGCGCCTCGACCTCGGCCAGGCGGTCACGGTCGCTGAAGTACCAGCGCACGACTTCGGCCGGATTCTCGTAGGTGGCGGCAAAGGTCTCGATCTGCTTGCGGATCTGTTCGGGCTTGGCCTGCAGGGCGTTTTCGCGCACCACTTCCGAGACGATCAGGCCCAGACGCACGCGACGGGTGGCCTGTTCGGTAAAGGCGTCGGCCGGTACCGGCGGCGCCTTTTTCAGGTCGATGCCACGGGCCTGAAGGTCTTCGCGCATGCGGGCTGCCAGCGATTCGGCCTCCTGGGCAACCAGTGCCTTGGGCAGCTCGATCTCGGCCAGGCCGACGATCTTGTCCATGACGGCGGTCTTGGTGCGCGCCTGCACGCGCTGTTCGACCTCGCGCTCCAGGTTGGTGCGCACGTCCTCACGGAACTTCTCGACGTCGCCGTCTTCCTGACCCATCTGGCGGGCGAATTCGGCATCGACCTCCGGCAGTTCGGGGGCCTCGATCTTCTTGATCGTCACCTCGAACTGGGCCGTCTTGCCGGCCAGCTGGGCGGCGTTGTAGTCCTCGGGGAACTTCACGTCGAAGGTGACGGTCTCACCTGCCTTTTTGCCCTGCACACCGGCTTCAAAGTCGGGCAGCATCCGGCCTTCGCCAAGGATCATCGGGAAGTCCGTTGCCGAGCCACCGGGGAAGGCTTCGCCGTCGAGCTTGCCGACGAAGTCGATGAGGGCACGATCACCCTTCTCTCCGGCCCGGTCGGCCTCGTTCCAGCGGGTGCGCTGCTTGCGCAGCACGTCGATGGTGGTCTGCAGGGCCTCGTCGTCGACCTGGGCGGTGAAGCGTTCGACCTCGATGGACGACGGATCACCCAGCTTGATCTCGGGATAGACCTCGAAGGTGGCGACGAAATCGTGGCTGTCGGCGTTCTCGGGGTCTTTCGGTGCGATCTCGGGCTGGCCGGCCACGCGCAGGTTCTCGGCCTGGACGGCATCGCTGAAGGATTTCGAGAGGGCTTCACCGAGCACTTCGGTATGGACCTGCGGGCCGTAGCTCTGTTCGATCAGGCGAACCGGCACCTTGCCGGGCCGGAAGCCGGGCATGCGAATGGTCTTGGCCATCGAACGCAAGCGCTCCTGGACTTTGGCAGAGATGTCGGCCGGGTTTACAGAAAGCGTCAGCCGGCGTTCCAGAGTGCCGGTTGTTTCAAGCTGGGAAGCCATCCGTCGTTGAGTTCCGTTTGGGTTGAAAATGAAAAAATGCAAAAAGACTGGTGCGGCTGAAAGGACTCGAACCTTCACACCTCGCGGCGCCAGAACCTAAATCTGGTGCGTCTACCAATTTCGCCACAGCCGCCGGGCCACGAGGGCACGGGCGTGTCACGGATCCCGCTGGCGTGGCCAAAAGGGGGCGATGACACGCTGTAGCCGCTGATTCTATATTAAGCCGGCGCGCAAGCCAGTCCTGCCCCTGATTTCCGTTGTGTCGATCCGCCCGGCAGCCGCGGGCACGGTGCTCGTGGTGCTCGCCGATACAATCGCCCTCTTTTGGCACGGCCGGCACGCCGGCATCCACGATCATGAGCGAGGCCAGACCCTGGCACGGGGTTGAACACAGCGAGAACTTTCCGGTGGCGTCCTGGCTGGTACCGGCGCATCTGCGCCCGGCCGTGATCGCCATCTATCATTTTGCCCGGCATGCCGATGACCTGGCCGATGAGGGCGATGCCGACGAGGCCGAGCGCGACCGGGCGCTGCGGGCGCTCGATGAGGCGCTGACGACCGCTGCCCGTGGCCGGCCCAGCCAGGTGGTGGTGGTGGATGCGCTGGTCGGGCCGGTGGCGCGTCATGGCCTGCACTGGTCGCTCTTTCATGACCTGATCGACGCGTTCCGGCAGGATCTTCGGGTGCGCCGCTATGAGAGCGAGGCGATGCTGCTCGATTACTGCCGGCGCTCGGCCAACCCGGTCGGGCGGCTGCTGTTGCAGCTGTTCGGTGCCGACAGCGCGCGCAATCTTGTCGATGCCGATGCGATCTGCAGCGCGCTTCAGCGCATCAACTTCCTGCAGGATATCGCCATCGACGCGGCGAAGGATCGTGTCTATCTGCCGGCCGAGACGCTGGCAGCGGCCGGTGTCGATGCGCAGACGGTGTTGCGCGAGGCGCAGCTCGGCCGGCTGGGGCCAGGCTGCCGTGAGGCCGTGCAGCGGGAGTGGGAACGCTGCCGGCAGCAGCTGCTGTCGGGGGCTGGGCTATGCCGCCGGGTGCCGTGGCGGCTGGGCGCCGAGCTGCGCTTCATCATCAGTGGTGGTCATCGCATTCTGGACCGGATCGCGGCGGGCGATTACGATTCGGTAGCCCATCGTCCGCAGCTGGGCTGGCGTGATGGGCCGGCCCTGTTCCATCGGGCGGTCTGGCTGCCATCGCCTCGTTGAACAGACCCTGAGGCCCGCCGCATGACGAGGGCGGGACCGGTCGATCCATGCCCTGCCCGCCTGCCGATATTCCTGACCTCCATCCGCACTGCCATGACACCCGAACAATACTGCCAGGACAAGGCCGTCCGCAGCGGTTCGAGCTTTTACTACAGTTTCCTGTTCCTGCCGGCCGAGCGGCGTCAGGCCATCACGGCCCTCTATGCCTATTGCCGGGAGGTGGATGATGTCGTCGATGCGCCCGGCGACCGTCAGGTGGCCCGGCGCAAGCTGGACTGGTGGCAGGCCGAGGTGCAGGCCCTCGACGAGGGCCGGCCGACGCATCCGGTGACACAGGCCCTGATGCCGCACCTGAGCCGTTTCGGCATCCGGCGCCGCCAGCTTCTGGAAGTGATCGACGGCATGCGCATGGATCTGGAGCAGTACCGCTATCTGGACTTCGATGGCCTGAAGCTGTACTGTCGACGGGCGGCCGGTGTGGTTGGCGAGATGTCGGCCGCTATCTTTGGGTATGATGACCCCCGGACACTGGCCTATGCCGACCGCCTGGGGCTGGCCTTCCAGCTGACCAACATCATCCGTGACGTGGGTGAAGACGCGCGGATGGACCGGGTCTATCTGCCTCAGGCCGATCTGCTGCAACATGGCATCGGCCGCCATCAGCTGCTGCAAGGCGGTGCCGCCCTGCAAGAGACTGAGGCGTTTCGTGCACTGATGGCCGCCCAGGTGCAGCGGGCACGCCAGGCCTACGTCGAGGCCTTTGCACTGCTGCCGGCGGCTGAACGCCGCCGGCAGCGTCCCGGCCTCATCATGGCCGCCATCTACTCCGCGCTGCTCGACGAGATCGAGCGGGCCGATTATCGTGTGATGACGCAGCGCATCGGCCTGACGCCGCTGCGCAAGTTTTGGCTGGCCTGCCGGACGCGGGCCAGTGGCAACCCTCCCCGGATACGCACAGCATGACCGAGCGCTCTCTGAGTCAACCGTCCGTTTTCATCATTGGTGCCGGCTGGTCCGGCCTGTCGGCTGCCATCCAGCTGGTGCGGGCCGGACGCCGGGTCCGGGTGCTGGAGGCAGCCCCGCAGGCCGGTGGCCGCGCACGCCGTCAGGTGCTGAACTGGCCCGATGGCAGCGAGATCATCCTGGACAACGGCCAGCATCTGCTGCTGGGCGCCTACCGCGAGACGCTGGCGCTGATCCGGTCGCTGGGCGGCCGCGGCATGAAACGCCTGCCCTTCGACTGGCAGAACGTGGCCGGGGTGCGGCTGCAGCGCCATGGCCAGGGGGGCGCGAGCAGCGGGGACGAATCGATCTCGCGGCAGCTGGCCGAATCCCTGTCGATGGTGGGGGCGATGGTCAATGCCCAGGGATTGTCCAGGCGCCTGCGCGTCAGCCTGTTGCGCACGCTGGTCATGGCGCGCCTGACCCACTGGCGGCCGGCGGTTGGGGTGCGCACCGTGGCCGACTGGTTCGAGCGCACCGGCCAGCCACCGGCGCTGATCCGTCAGCTCTGGGAGCCGCTGGTCGTCAGCGCGATGAACACGCCGCCCGAGCTGGCCTCGGCCGCCACCTTCCTGCGGGTGCTGCGCGACAGCCTGGGCAAGGAGCCGGCCGCCAGCGATTTCGTGCTGGCCGGCGAGGATCTGGCGGCGCTGCTGGTCGATCCGGCACTGGCCTTTCTGGGCAAACACGGCATGCCGGTGGCGCTGCGCACGCCGGTGCGCGAGATCAGCCGCGAACCCGACGGCCGCTTCACGCTGCGCGTGCAGGATCCTGTCGAGGGCGAGCAGCAGCTGCGGGCAGAGCAGATCGTGCTGGCCACGCCGCCTGCCGTCAGTGCCCGCCTGCTGGCGGGCGTGCTCGATGCCGCCACGCTGGCCCCGCTGAACGCCTTCGATTACCGGCCGATCACCACGGCCTATGTCGGCTGGAAGGCCGAGCTGCCCGGCCTGCCTGCCCACCTGCCGGTGATGATGTCGCTGATCGGGCCGGAAGGGGCGCCCGAGGGCGACGGGCCGGCCCACTGGTTCTTCGATCGGGGTGAACAGGCTGGCTGGCGGCTGGCGGCCCTGGTCATCAGTGACAGTGGCCAGGCGCTGGCCCGGGGTGATGAGGCGCTGCTGGCCGGGCTGCAACGTCAGCTCACGCAGCTGCTGAAGCTGCCACCGGCCGGACACATCGCGCTGATCCACGAAAAGCGTGCCACCTTCGCCTGCACGCCCGAGCGGCCGGTGGTGCCACCGGGCTTTCTGCAACCGCAGCTGCCGGGGCTGGTGCTGGCCGGCGACTACAGCTATGGCCCCTACCCGGCCACGCTGGAAGGCGCGGTGCGCAGTGGCCGGATGGCGGCCGAGCTGCTGCTCGACGGTGACTGAGTGGCCTGTCCCCAGGCACGCGCGTTGCCGGCGTTGTCACGGCTGACCAGGGCACCATGCGCCAGAGCGGTGCGTGGCGCCTGGCCGGCACGCGCGTCGGAGGCCTGCGCGGGGGCAATGCGTTCATGAGCCACGCCGGGCGCGGTGCAGGGCACGGGATTCAGGCCCAGGCCTGCTCCAGTGCCTGGTCGATGCGATCGACGGCGATCACCTCCAGCCCGCTGAGCGCCTTGCGCGGGGCGTTGGCCTTGGGGCAGATCACCCGCGTGAAGCCGAGTTTCAGCGCCTCGCGCAGCCGCTCCTGCCCACGCGGTGACGGGCGGACCTCGCCGGCCAGCCCCAGCTCGCCGAAGACGGCCAGGCCACGTGGCAGTGGCCGGTTCTTCAGCGACGACAGCACGGCCAGCACCACCGCCATGTCGGCGGCCGGTTCGGTGATCCGCACGCCACCCACGGCGTTGAGGAAGACGTCCTGGTCGTGATAGTGGATGCCCGCATGGCGATTGAGCACCGCCAGCAACAGCGAGAGCCGCATCGGATCAAGGCCCACGCACAGCCGCCGGGGTGAACCACCGGCCGACTGATCGACCAGCGCCTGGATCTCGACCAGCAAGGGCCGTGTGCCCTCCTGGGTGACGAGCACGCACGAGCCGGACACCGAATCGGCATGCTGCGACAGAAAGAGTGCCGAGGGGTTGCTGACCGTCTTCAGGCCGCGATCGGTCATGCCGAAGACGCCCAGTTCGTTGACCGCGCCAAAACGGTTCTTGATCGCCCGGATCAGCCGGAAGGTGGAGTGATTGTCCCCCTCGAAGTACAGCACCGTGTCGACCATGTGCTCCAGCACCCGCGGCCCGGCCAGCGCGCCTTCCTTGGTGACGTGACCGATCATCACCACGGCGATCCCCTGCTGCTTGGCCAGCCGGGTCAGCTGGGCGGCACAGTCGCGCACCTGCGAGACCGAGCCGGGGGCCGATTGCAGCTCATCGCTCATCACCGTCTGGATCGAGTCGACCACCACCACGGCCGGCCTGACCGTTTCGATGGCGGCGACGATGCGCTCAAGCGAGATCTCGGCCAGCATCGGCAGGCGCGAGCCGTCGATGCCCAGGCGGTTGCCGCGCAGTGCCACCTGGGCCAGGGACTCCTCGCCACTGACATAGAGCACCGGCTGTGACTGCGACATGGCGGCCAGCGCCTGCAGCAGCAGCGTCGACTTGCCGATGCCGGGATCACCGCCGATCAGCACCACCGAGCCTGGCACCATGCCGCCGCCCAGCACGCGGTCGAATTCGCCCAGCCCGGTGGGCAGGCGCGGTACCGAATCGACCGGCACCGTGGACAACAGCGAGATCGTCGAGGTCTCGGCCAGCATGCTGCTGGCGGGCCGGCTACCAGAGGCCTTCTTGCCCACACGGAATTCTTCCAGCGTGTTCCAGGCCTGACAGGCCGGACACTGGCCGAGCCATTTGGCGGTGGTGTTGCCGCAGTCACGGCAGACGAACTGGGTCTTGGCACTCATCGGGGCGGAAAAACGGACAGGAGGGGAGCGTCGGTGACTTCGCGCCGCACCCGCGGTGCGATCGCACACAACAGTTCATAACCGATCGTGCCGGCGTGGGCGGCCACCTCGTCGACCGGTATCTGCTCGCCCCAGAGCTCGACCGGTGTGCCGACGCTGGCCGCCGGCACCGGTGAGAGGTCGACGGCCAGCATGTCCATCGATACCCGGCCCAGCAGGCGGCTGCGCACGCCGTCGATGGCCACCGGTGTGCCGGTGGTGGCCACCCGCGGATAGCCATCGGCATAGCCGCAGTCGACGATGCCGATGCGGATGGGATGAGGAGCGACGAAGAGGCTGCCATAGCCGGTGGCCTCACCGGGGGACAGCCACCGTTCGGCCAGGATCGTGCCGTGCAGGCGCATGGCGGGCTGCAGGCCCAGCCGGGCGGCCGGCACGTCGGCAAAGGGGCTGGCACCGTACAGGGCGATGCCGGGACGTATCCAGTCGCCGGGTACGGCTGGCAGCGGGGGATCGAAGGCTTCGGGCCGGAAGATGGCGGCCGAATTGGCGAGGCTCTGCCACAGGGGACGGTGCCCGTCGGGCGCCGCGGCCACATCGTCGTCGGCGTGTGGTGCCGGGCGGGGAGCCGGCAGCCGGGCAGTCCCGGCGCGGGGTGCGGTCTCTGCCCGCAGCAGCTGCTCCAGCACGCTGACGGCAGTGTCGAAGCGCCCGAGTGCCGGGCTGGCACCGCCGGGCAGGTCGGCGTTGGCAAAATGGGTCATGACGCCGCGCAGACGCACGCCAGGGATGGCCAGCAGCTGCTGCACGAAGGCGCCGGCCTGCCCGGGCTCCACCCCCAGACGGTTCAGGCCGGTGCTGATCTTCAGCCATACATCGACCGGCGGGCCGCCGGGGGTGGCCAGCGCCTGTAGATGCCAAGGCTGATGCACGGCCAGGGCCAGATGCTGGGCACGGGCCTGCGCCACATCATCGGCGTCGAACGGGCCTTCGAGCATCAGCACGGGCTTGTGCCAGCCCAGCTGGCGCAGCCGGGCGGCACCGGCAAATTCGAGCAGCGCCATGCCGTCGGCCCCAGCCAGCCCGCGCAGCGCGCAGTCCAGCCCATGGCCGTAGGCATCGGCCTTGACCACGGCCCAGATGCGGGCACCGGGTGCGCGACGGCGCACGCTGTGCAGGTTGTGGGCCATCGCGGCGGGCGAGAGCGTGGCGGTCAGTTTTCGTGGCATGGCGGACATGATAGCGCTGCTGTCTTCGCACCGCAGCATGAGCCGTCGCGCAGATGGATGCAGCGCCCGGGGCGGGCCCCGGCGGCAGGGAAGCCGTTGCCGACCTCTGGCAGGGCGCTGGTCACCGACAAGGCAGCGGGGTGCACAGGCCGGCGGGTCGGCGAGCAGCGCGGCGCCCGGCGTGCGGCGGGGTGACGACGGCGGCCGACAGCCCCCTGCCCTTGCAGGTATCATGGCGGCGCGGCGGCACATCCTGGCCGCCATCCAAATGACCCTGCAGCGCAGGCGTGGCACCTCCGGCCCGTCTGCGCTCATGATTTGAGGGAATGGCCCGGATGAAACCCGGTTTCTACACCATCATGGCGGCGCAGTTCCTGTCGTCTCTGGCTGACAATGCCCTGCTGATCGCCGCCATCGCCCTGCTGCGCGAGGCCCAGTCGGCGGACTGGATCATCCCTTTCCTGAAACTCGTCTTCGTGGTGTCGTACGTGGTGCTGGCGCCTTTCGTGGGGGCTTTTGCCGATGCCATTCCCAAGGGACGGGTGATGTTCATCACCAACGGCATCAAGCTGCTGGGCTGCGTGCTGCTGCTGGGCATGTTGCCGCCGCTGGCCGCCTATGCGCTGGTGGGCTTTGGGGCGGCGGCCTATTCGCCGGCCAAGTACGGCATCCTCACCGAGCTGCTGCCGCCCGACAGGCTGGTGGCGGCCAACGGCTGGATCGAGGGCACCACGGTCGGTTCGATCATTCTGGGCACCCTGCTGGGCGGACTGCTGATCTCGCCGGCCGTCTCGGCCTGGCTGCTGGGCTTCGACCTGCCCGGCATCGAGACCGGTCTCGATTCACCGGCCGAAGCGGCCGTGGTCGTCATCACCGGCATCTATGCCCTGGCAGCCCTCTTCAACCTGCGCATTCCCGATACCGGTGCGCGTTATCCGAAACGCACCATGCGGCCACTGGCGATGGTGCAGGCCTTTCTCCGCTGCAACCGCACACTCTGGACCGATCCGCTCGGCCAGATCGCGCTGGCGGTCACCACCCTGTTCTGGGGGGCGGGGGCATCGTTGCAGTTTCTGGTGCTGAAGTGGGCCGAACACCAGCTCGGCATGCGTCTGGACCAGGCGACGCTGCTGCAGGGCGTGGTGGCACTGGGGGTGGCGCTGGGGGCGGTGATGGCGGCCTCGCGCAGTCCGTTGCGCCGCTCGTTGCGGGTGCTGCCGCTGGGCATGGCGATGGGCTTTGCGGTGATGCTGATGGCGCTGGTGCACGATGAGGTCACGGCGCTGGTGGTGCTGCTGCTCATCGGCGGTCTGGCCGGCTTTTTCGTCGTGCCGATGAATGCCCTGCTCCAGCATCGCGGTTATGTGGTGATGAGTGCCGGCAATTCGATCGCGGTGCAGAATTTCAACGAGAACCTCAACATCCTGGTGATGCTCTCGCTCTATGCACTGATGCTGTGGCTGGAGCTGTCGATCAATGTCGTCACCGTGATCTTCGGGGCGACCGTGGCCGGCATCATGCTGCTGGTGATGTTGTGGCACCGCAGCAACCAGCGCCGCGCCGACAACGAGGCCCTGATCGGCGAAGACCCGCATCACCGCCCTGGCGAGGTCCGGCCCAGGCACTGAGCCGGAGCCGATGCTGCACCTTCAGGGGCTGCCCGGGCGGCAGCGCCTGAAGGCCGTTTCTGCAGGAAACCGGTGCGGGCAGCCCCCGCATGCAGCGACAGCCCGAACGGGCCTGTGGATCAGCGTGTGGCCCGGCCGCCCGGCAGCGGCTGTGGCGGTTTGTCAGCCTTGTCGATGGCGGTGCGGGCCAGACAGAGGTCTTCCCAGCTCTTGAGCTTGTCGAGCGGATTGCGCAGCAGGTAGGCCGGGTGATACGTCACCACCACCGGAATGCGTCGCCCATCCAGCGTGATGTGGTGGACCTTGTTGCGCAGCCGGCCGATCGGCAGTTCGGATTGCAGCACGCTCTGGGCGGCAAAGCGTCCCAGCAGCAGGATGCCGTCGGGCTGCGTCAGCCGGATCTGCTCATGCAGGAAGCCCTCGCAGCGGGCCACTTCCCCGGCTTCGGGATTGCGATTGCCGGGAGGGCGACATTTCAGCACGTTGGCGATGAAGACCTCGGCCTCGGGGTCGATACCGCTGGCCTGCAGCATCGCATCGAGCAGGCGACCGGCCTGGCCGACGAAGGCCTCGCCCTGGCGATCTTCCTCGGCCCCCGGTGCCTCGCCGATCAGCAGCCAGCGGGCCCGTTCGGGCCGGCCACGGCCGAAGACGACGTTCTGGCGGGTCTGTGCCAGCGGACAGCGCTGACAGCCGGCCACCGCCTCGCGCAGCGCCTGCCAGCGTTGCGGGATGCTGGGCGCAGGTGCCAGCGGGGACGGCGCCGGGGCATCCTGCGCCGCCGTGAACGGCGCGCCAGCCGCCAGGCCGGGCTCATCCCAGAAGCCGGGGGGTTCATCGAATGCGGCCACACCCGGCTCCTCCACCCAGCCATCTTCCACCGTCCAGGGCTCCAGCCACTCGCCGCCCGGGATCGGCAGGTCGTCGTCAGGGGGGGCCGAAGCGCCGGATGCGGGCGGATCGTGGCGCCGGTGCGCTGGCGCCCCGGAGACCTCCGGCGCGGCCGGGGGAAGCACTGTGGCAGCGGCATTGCCACGCGCCGGCGTACTGGATGATGCTGGCGGGCGTGTCACTTCGTGCGTCGCAGCTGGCTGGCCCGCTGGCAGCGGAACGCCGAGCGCCGCGCCCAGGCTGGCTGCTAGACCGCCGGCAGGACGGACGATGGAATGGGCGGTGGAACAGGCAGCCGGATGGGCTGCGTGAGGAGCAGCCTCCTGCGGAGCCCTGGCCGCTGGCGGCGCCGTCAGCTGCGCAGGCGGGGGCGCTGGGCGCTCTGCCGGGTGTGTATCCTGGAATGTGTCCTGGAGCGGGTTCTGGCGTGTGTCCGGGCCCGTGGGGGGAAATGCCGGTGCAGCAACGCCCTGCCCTGCCACCGGCTGGCGCTCGGCGGGTGTGGGTGATGCCGGTGATGCCTGCGATGCGCAGTCCTGCATGATGTGCGTGGGCAGGGGCGCACCCGGCAGGCGGCCGGCCACCGGTAGCCACAGGGGGCCGAGGCCCAATGCATGCCATGCCTGGCGTCGGCGGTGCACGTCAGTCATGGCCGCCACGTTCGTCTGTCTGTTGCAGGGGGCAACGCATCACCCAGGCATCGTCGGTGCGCCCGTTGGCGGCCCGGTAATACTGGCGGCGCTGGGCAATGGTGACGAAGCCCGCTTGCCGGTAGAGCTGCAAGGCCGGCGGGTTGCCACTTGCCACTTCCAGAAACATCGCCTGCATCCCGTCCTCTCGTGCCCGTGCCATCAGGCCGTGCAGTAGTCTCCGTCCCACGCCGCGGCGCTGCCAGGCCGGGGCCACGGCAATGGTCAGCAGCTCGATTTCGTCGACCACCGGCAACAGGATCGCATAACCGAGTATCGCCTGCGCCGCGGAGCCCAGGGGAGAAACATCATTGACCCTGCCAGTGACAGGGTATTGTGCCGGTGTGGCGCATGCATCTTCCGGTGGCATGGATGGCATGGGGGAGATCACCCCACCCTGCCGGTTGTCCAGGCTCATCACCCAGCAGGCGTGCCCTACCGACAGCGAATCATGAAAATGCTGTTCACGCCACGGAAAGGGCTGCACCTGCTGCTCGATGGCAAACACGGTGGGCAGGTCATCGGCCTGCATCGGGCGGATCGTGGCGGGCACGGGCAAGCTGCTCATGGTGCGGCTCAGGAACGTGGGGACGGCGAGCCGCCTGGCTGGCGGGCCGCCTCCCGACGGGCGGCGGCCTGGCGCTGCTCGTCGCGGTCGAGTGCCACGCGGTCGCGCACATAGTGCGGCAAGGCCGCGCGGGCCGGGCCGGCGGGCGGTGCGCCCACGGCCTGGGCCACGGCCAGCACGGCACGGGCGTCGGGGCGGCGCCCCGCTGCCGTCTGCGGATCGAGGCCGCTCTCGATGGCGAATGCCTGCAAGGCATCAAAGCCTGTGCCAAAACCACTGCCGGCCAGCTGCAACCCGGCAAGTGCCTGCCCGCCCGGAAGGGGCTCGTTGCGCAGGCGCCTGAAGGCCTCGGCCGCCATCTCGGCGGTGCCCACGGCAGGCGCCAGCACCGGGGTAGGCCACTGGCCGGCCCGGCAGACGAAAGCGGCGTAATAGCATTCGCTCATCCGGGCATCGAGGGCTGCGCACAGCAGCCAGGGGGACGTGGCAGCGCGGACATCCTTTGCCCCAGCCCCACCCCCAGTAGCAGTCCCGGCAGCACGCCCGGACCCGGCAGCGAGGGGCTCCACTTCCCGGGCGCCCGTGCCGTGGGGGGCTTCGTGCCAGGCCGGCACGGTGGCGGCCAGTGCCGTCAGCGAGCCGATGGCGCCGACGGGCCGCTGCCGGGGCAAGGCCAGCCCCTGCACCAGGCCGGCGGCAATCCGCAGCGAGGTGAAGGCTCCGGGGCCGGCATTGAAGAAGAACTGTTCGACGGCTGCCAGCGGCCGGCCGGCGTCGGCCAGCAGGTGCTGCACCAGCCCCAGCGCATCGCGCGAGGCCTGGGCGCCACCGCTGTGGCCCGCGTGCTGATGGGCGCTGAGCCAGGCATCGGCCACGCCGCCGCCTGACAGTGCCACGGTGCAGTCATCCCATTCGATCGACAGGGCAAGGCTCAGAGGTTTCATGGGGCTGATTCTAGAGCGTGTTACTGTTTACGGTCTGCCCGGCTGGCAGAGCGGCACGCTGCATCCAGGCTCCGAGGTGCGCGCTCGGGATCGGTAAGCAGATCAATCTGACCGACAGTTGTCGAGAACTGCTCGCATTGTCGTGGAAAACAGAAAAGTGTTGCCAATAGACTAATTTTTGAAACAAAGATCGGCTCGGACTGCAAGCGGGAGGAGAGGATGAGGCCATTTGCGCTCCTGAAGCGCGTGTTTCGCATGAGATACAGCGGCTTCCACGGCCGTTCTGGGCGCGTAACGCTCTCTGACGATGTTTTAGAATGCCAAGAGACGACGTTTTTACACATCGGGTAAGTTTGGGTAAAAACTTGCCGAACATACACCGATCCCTACAAAAGGAAGCCTCTCGCCTGGCCAGCAGGTTTCCGAACCCGATATCATCAAAAAATGAACACGAGTGTCAGGAAACTTGTTGTCGTCGATGACGACGCCAAATTGCGGGATCTGCTCAACCGGTATCTGACCGAACAGCAGTTCGAAGTCACGCTTGCGGCCGATTCAGCTTCGCTCAATCGGCTGATGCAGCGTGAAAGCTTCGACCTCATCATCCTTGACCAGATGCTGCCTGGCGAGGATGGGCTGTCGATCATCCGCAGGTTGCGTGCCGCCAACGACCGGACCCCGATCATCATGCTGACGGCCAAGGGCGATGATGTCGATCGCATCATCGGCCTGGAGATGGGGGCGGACGACTACATGCAGAAACCCTTCAACCCCAGGGAACTGGTGGCCCGGGTGCATGCGGTGCTGCGCCGGCAGATTCCCAACGACACGCCCGGTGGCGCCATGCACGACATCGGCGCCGTCTCCTTCGGTCCCTTCGTGTTCGACCTGGGCACGCGCACGCTGTCACGCGATGGTGTCCGCCTCAACCTCACCACCGGTGAATTCTCGGTGCTGAAGGTGCTGGTGCGTCACCCGCGCATCCCGCTGTCGCGCGAAAAGCTGATGCTGCTGGCCCGTGGCCGGGAATACGGCGCCTTCGATCGCAGTCTCGACGTGCAGATCTCGCGTCTGCGCAAGCTGATCGAACCCGACCCGCAGAATCCGCGCTTCATCCAGACCGTCTGGGGGGTCGGCTACGTGTTCGTGCCCGCCTGAGCGGCACCCCGTCCCGCGGATTGCTGAGCGGGGCTGTGGGGGTGAGTGCGTGGCAAGGATCCTTGCCTGGCGCATGACATGTTCCCGCTGATCGGCACACCCGTCCCACGAGGAGATGACGGCACGTGTCGTGCTGGAGCATGCTGGACACGGCCACCGGCCGCCCCAGTCGGCCGGGCATGGGCATTTCAGGGGCAGGTGCAGGCCTGTTTGGGCCGAGATGTGCTTCGGTGTATCTTGTCGACACTGATGCTGTGAACGGGACCGGAAGTTGAGACTGAGCCTATTCTGGCGCACTTTTGCGCTAATCAGCCTGTTGCTGGTCATCAGCCTGGGCGCCTGGTACAAGCTATACCGTGCATTCGAGCAGCCCCCACAGGCCAATCGCCTGGCCTGGGAACTGGCCTCGACCATCAACCTGGCGCGTACCGCGCTGATGCACGTCCGGGGTGAGGAACGCCAGGCGCTGCTGGATGATCTGGCCCGCAACCAGGGGCTGCGTGTCTATCCCAAACTTCCCGCCGACCAGATCGAACCACTGGTCAACCGCGAGCTTGGCGACGAGATCGAGCGGATGCTGTCGCGACGGCTGGGGGGCCAGGCCACGGTGGCCAGCAAGGTCAACGGGGTGCATGCGCTGTGGATCGGCTTTCCGGTACGGGATGCCTCCTACTGGCTGATTGCCGAACCCGAGCGCCTGTCGGCCCCGCCCACCGGCAACTGGATGGAGCTGGCGGCTTCGATGGTCGTCGTCATCCTGGCAGTGATCGGCGCCCTGCTCATCAGCCGGCTGGTCAATGGCCCACTGGCCAATCTGGCCAAGTCGATCGACCGCCTCTCACGCGGCGAGCCCCCTCCCCGGCTGCGCGAAAGTGGCCCGCCCGAGATCGCCATGCTCAACCGCCGTTTCAATGATCTGGCGGGTGAGCTGCAGGCGATGGATGCCGACCGGGCGATCGTGCTGGCCGGTGTCTCCCACGATGTGCGCACGCCGCTCACCCGTCTGCGGCTGGAGGTGGAGATGAGCAATCTTGCCGAAGGCGCCCAGGCGTCGATGATCGAGGAGATCGAGCGCATCGATTCGATCGTGCATCAGTTTGTGGAGTTTGCCAGCCCGCTGGAGCGCACGGTCGAGCCGGTCGACATCAACCATGTCTTCTCGCAGTTTCTCAAGCTCTACAGCCGAGAACGGGCCGCCGGGCTGCTGTCGGTGTTCAAGCGTGTCGAGCACGGTCTGGTCTGGCAGGGCAACCCGGTGCTGCTGGAGCGCATTCTCAGCAACGTCTTCGAGAACGCCATCAAGTACGCGGCCACACCGGGCGAACGCAATGTCCGCATCGACATCTTTGGCCGGCGCCACGAAAAGGGCGTGGAGCTGATCTTCCGCGATCACGGCCCGGGCGTGCCCGAGGCCTCGCTGTCACGGCTGGCGCGCCCCTTCGCACGCCTGGACAACGAGCGCAGCGCCATCGGGGGTTCGGGCCTGGGGCTGGCCATCGTGGCCCGGCTGGCCCGCCGCACCCGCGGAGGCATGATTATCGAGAATGCCTCGGGGGGCGGGTTGAAGATCCGTGTGGTGCTGCGCGATCTGGATTCGGCGAAGGTGGCGGCCAAGGAATCCTTCGTCGACACCCTCGATCCGGTCAGCGCACCAGCAGAGCTGTTGCAAGAGCAGCAATCGACTCGCAGCGGCCAACCGTCCCGACCTTCTCGTTCGTCTTCGCCTTGAGGTTGATCTGCCCGGGATGGCAGCCGATGGCATCCGACAGGGCCTCGATCATGCCGGGCAGCCAGGGCTTCATCTTGGGCTGCTGGGCGATGATGGTGGCATCGATGTTGCCCAGCCTGAAGCCCTTGGCCCGCACCGCCGTCATGGCCTCACGCAGCAGCACCAGGCTGTCGGCGTCCTTGTAGGCGGCATCGGTGTCGGGGAAATGATGGCCGATGTCGCCCAGGCCTGCGGCCCCCAGCAGCGCATCGGTGATGGCGTGTGCCAGCACATCGGCATCCGAGTGGCCGGCCAGCCCCAGCGGGTGTTCGACATGCACGCCCCCGATGATGAGGGGGCGGTCGGGCACCAGCACGTGGAGGTCGTAGCCCTGGCCAATGCGGAAAGGAATCGACAGGCCATCGTCGTGGCCCGCTGCGTGCGTCATGCCTGTTCTCCCTGGGGTTGCTGCTTCATCAGGATCCTCAACATGATGAGGTCTTCGGGGGTGGTGATCTTGAGATTGCGGCGGGTGCCGCCAATCATCCGGGGGCGGCCGCCCTCGGCCTCGATGGCGCCGGCCTCGTCGGTGACGTTGGGATGCGCGGCCAGCGCCTTGCGCAGGGCAGCAAAGCGGAACACCTGCGGGGTCTGGGCCAGCCACAGCCGGCTGCGATCGACGGTACCCCCCGAGCGGTACTCGCCACTGGCGGCCAGCGAGGCGCGGGTATCGATGCGCTTGACGGTGTCATTGACCGGCACGCACAACAGCGCGCCGCAGGGTTCGTTCTCCAGCGTGCGTGCCAGGCGCTGCAGGCTGGCCGAATCGATCCCCGGCCGGGCCGCGTCATGGACATGCACCCAGTCGTGTGGCTCGATCATCCCGCGCTGGGCCATCGCCGTCAGGCCGTTGAGGACCGTGTCGCGCCGTGTGGCACCGCCGCGGCGCACCAGCAGCACGCGCGGGTTGTGCAGGCCCGGCAACCGCATCGCCAGCGGATCGTCGGCCTGCACCACCACCGCCACGCGGGTGATCCACGGCTCGGCCAGAAAGACCGAGACGGTGGCCTCCAGCACCGTGCGGCCCCCGCCCAGCTCCAGATACTGCTTGGGTACCTTGGCACCAAAGCGGCTGCCATGCCCGGCCGCCGGAATCAGCACGAAATGCCGCCCAGGCGGCGGGGTGTCCGGCGCCGGAGCGGCCGCTGCCCTGGGCACCGGCTCGAAATATGTCGGGTTGCCCCGCCTGGTGTCGTCCTTGCTACGCATGATCCTGTCCGCCCGCCGATGGGCCAGCGGCTAAAATACTCGGCTGCACGATCGGGACGGGGGTGGCCCGCCGTTCCCGTTCCTTCCTCTTCTGAACCCTTGCAGGCCGATGATCGGCCGTCATTCATCTTGCAACACGCCATTCACCGACTTCCCGCAGGCTTTGGTGCCTCGGACGCCTGGCAGCTGGCCCAGCGGCTGCAAGCCACCGGAGCCGGCGCTGATGCCGGCACTCGTCGCAAGACCCGCGTCATTGTATGCGCGCAGCCCGCAGATTGCAGTCGCCTGGCCGCCGAGATTGCCTGGTTCGCCCCGTCGTTGAGCATTGCCCAGCTGCCCGACTGGGAAACCCTGCCCTACGACCACCTTTCGCCCCATCAGGATCTGGTTTCCGAGCGTCTGGCGGCGTTGCACCAGGTACAGCAGGGGCAGCTTGATGGGCTGCTGGTGGCTGCCAGCACGGCCGCCCACCGCCTGCCGCCGCCGGCATGGCTGGCCTCGCGCACCTTCGCCTTCAGTCAGGGCCAGCGCGTCGACGAGCAGGCGCTCAAGGCGCAGCTGACCCTGGCGGGGTACGAGCACGTCGACCAGGTGCTGCGGCCGGGCGAGTACTCGGTGCGGGGCAGCCTGATCGACCTCTTCCCGATGGGATCGCCCCTGCCCTACCGGCTGGACCTGTTCGACGACCAGCTCGACAGCATCCGCACCTTCGACCCCGACAGCCAGCGCAGCCTCTACCCGGTGAAGGAGGTGCGCCTGCTGCCGGGGCGTGAGTTTCCGCTTGACGAAGCCGCCAGGGCCGCCTTCCGGGGGCGCTGGCGCGAGCGCTTCGATGGCGACCCTTCCAAGGTCACGCTCTATCGGGATGTGGGCAATGGTGTCGCCAGCAACGGCATCGAGTATTACCTGCCGCTCTTCTTCGACACGATGGTGACGCTCTTCGATTATCTGCCGGCCGGCAGTGAGCTGATCCTGCATGGCCCGGTCGAGCAGCAGCTGCGTGCCTTCTTCGAGGATGCGCGCCAGCGTTATGCCTTTCTGGGGCAGGATGCCGAGCGCCCTGCCCTGCGACCGGACGAGCTGTTTCTTGATCCCGGGCAATTCTTCGTGGCCACCCAGGCCTGGCCGCGTTCGGCCCTGCCGGTGGTGTCGGCCGGCGCCGTCGATGTGAAGACGCCCGCGGCGAACGACACGGGCGAAGGCACGCCCATGCCGGAAGCCGAGCGCGGCGGTACGGACGCACAGGCGCCAGCCGATGGCGAAGGCACGGCCGTCACGCAGCAGGCCAGCCCGCCCTCGTCCGGCACGCCGGATGCGGGCCGAGGGCGACGCTACATCGCCGGTGCCGTGCCCGATGTGGCGGTCAACCGTCGGCTGGCCGATCCGGTGGGCGCGCTGCGGCTGTTGCTCGATACGCCGCCGCCGGTGGCGGGCACCCCCGAAAAGCGCCTGGTGGTGGCCGAATCGGCCGGCCGGCGCGAGACCTTGCAGGAGCTGTTTGCCGAATCGGGCCTGAAGCTGGCCACGGCAGACGACTGGCAGAGTGCGATGGCATTGCCCGAGCCGGTGGTGCTGACGGTGGGGCCGGTGCAGCGGGGCTTTCGCCTGCACGATGGCCAGCTGTTGCTGATTACCGAGAGTGAACTCTTTCCCGGTTTCGTGCGCCAGGGCAGGCACGGCCGGCAGGTGCAGGCCACACAGGTCGACACGCTGATCCGTGATCTGTCCGAGCTGAAACCGGGCGATCCGGTCGTGCATGCCCAGCACGGTATTGGCCGCTATATCGGTCTGGTCAACATCGATCTGGGCGATGGTGATGCCGAGTTCCTGCACCTGAGTTACGCCAACGACGCCACGCTCTATGTGCCGGTGTCGATGCTGCACCTGATCGGCCGGTATTCGGGGGCGGCACCCGAGAATGCGCCGCTGCACACGCTCGGCTCCGGCCAGTGGGACCGCGCCCGCCGCAAGGCGGCCGAAAAGGCGCGTGACACCGCAGCGGAACTGCTGGATCTCTATGCCCGCCGGGCTGCCCGTCCCGGCCATGCCTTTGGCTTTGATCCGGCCGCCTATGCCGCCTTTGCCGAGGGCTTTGGCTTTGAAGAGACGCCCGATCAGCTGGCAGCCATCCATGCGGTGGTGCAGGACCTGACCGCCGCCCGTCCGATGGACCGGCTGGTGTGTGGTGATGTCGGCTTTGGCAAGACCGAGGTGGCGCTGCGTGCGGCTTTCGTGGCGGCCAGCACCGGCCGGCAGGTGGCGGTACTCACGCCCACCACGCTGCTGGCCGAGCAGCATTTCCAGACCTTCAATGACCGTTTTTCCGGTTTTCCGATCACGGTGGCCGAGCTGTCGCGCTTTGGCACGGCCAAGTCCACGCGCGCCACGCTGGCCGGGCTGGCCAGCGGCCAGGTCGATGTGGTCATCGGCACGCACAAGCTGTTGTCCAAAGAGGTGCAGTTCCGCGATCTGGGACTGGTCATCATCGACGAGGAACACCGCTTCGGCGTGCGCCAGAAAGAGCAGCTGAAAAACCTGCGCGCCGAGATCGATGTACTGACGCTGACGGCCACGCCGATCCCGCGCACGCTGGCGATGAGTCTGGAGGGAATCCGCGATTTTTCGGTGATTGCCACGGCACCGCAGAAACGGCTGGCGATCCGCACCTTCGTGCGCCAGGAAAATGCCGGCACGATCCGCGAGGCGATGCTGCGCGAGTTGAAACGGGGCGGCCAGGTGTATTTCCTGCACAACGAGGTCGGCACCATCGAGAACCGCCGGCGGATGCTGGCCGAGCTGGTACCCGAGGCGCGCATCGAGATCGCACACGGCCAGATGCCCGAGCGTGAGCTGGAACAGGTGATGCGGGATTTTCACCAGCAGCGCTTCAACGTGCTGTTGTGCACCACCATCATCGAGACCGGCATCGACGTGCCGACGGCCAACACCATCATCATGCATCGCGCCGACAAGTTCGGCCTGGCGCAGCTGCACCAGTTGCGCGGCCGTGTGGGGCGCTCGCACCATCAGGCCTATGCCTATCTGCTGATTCCCGACGAGGCCGCCATCACCAGGGATGCCGAAAAGCGTCTGGAAGCGATCCAGATGATGGAGGAGCTGGGAGCCGGTTTCCATCTGTCGATGCATGATCTGGAGATTCGCGGCGCGGGCGAGGTGCTGGGCGATTCGCAATCGGGCGAGATGCAGGAAGTGGGTTTCACGCTCTATACCGAGATGCTGCAACAGGCGGTGGAGGCGCTCAGATCCGGCCGTGAGCCGGATCTGGCGGCCACACTGGCGCAGGTGCCCGAGATCCGCCTGCATGCGCCGGCGCTGCTGCCCGATGACTATTGCCCCGATGTGCACGAGCGGCTGATGTTGTACAAGCGGCTGGCCAGTGCGCGCGACAGCGTGGCGCTGGGGCAGCTGCGCGAAGAGCTGATCGACCGTTTCGGCAAGTTGCCCGAGGCGGCGCAGACGCTGATCGAGAGTCATCGCCTGCGGCTGATGGCGAGCGCCATCGGTCTGGCCAAGGTGGATGCTTCGCCAGAGGCCGTGCTGCTGCACTTCGACCCCCAGCCGGTCACCCCACCCGCGCAAATTCTGGCCTTTGCCCAGTCGCGCAAGGACACGGGTTTTGCCGGTCAGGACCGCCTGCGCATCAAGGTTGCGCACGCCGATGTCACTGAGCGCATCCAGGCCGTGCGCGCCATGCTGAATGCCCTGATGCCGCCCAAACGTCCGGATGCCGCCGATGGTGGCAGGGACGCGAGCAGCTCGGCCGGTGCAGCATCAGGCACTGCGGCGCAAGCATCCGGCATCGGCAACCAGCCCCGGAGCCCCCTGAGCAAACGCGCCCAGAAAAAAGCCGCCCACAAGGCCAGCCAGAAAGCCTGATATCGCTCGTCGTGCCGCCCCGGCCGCCGGGCGGAGCGGGGGTTCAACGTCTAGTCGCCCCTTCAGGGGGGCGGCCAGCTTTTGCGACCGGGATTCTCCTGGGCGGTATGATTGCGTTCGGTGTCCGGTGTC
>JAUNLD010000119.1 GCA_030532425.1 Lautropia sp.
ACCAGCCCAGGATGGTGGAATAGGCAAAGAAGATCAGCCCGAAGGTGACGAGCCACCCACCCGGGCCTGGCAACAGCTTGTTGAAGGTTTCGGTGGTCAGCGCCGCACCGGTGGGACCGCCCTCGGTGGCATACATGCCGCCGATGACCAGCACGATGCCGGTGATCGAGCAGACGACCAGCGTGTCGAGGAAAGTTCCCGTCATCGAGACCAGCGCCTGCCGCGCCGGATGATCGGTCTTGGCGGCCGCTGCGGCGATGGGTGCCGAGCCCATGCCGGATTCGTTGGAGAACACGCCCCGTGCCACACCGTAGCGGATGGCTGCCCCCACGGCGCCTCCGGTCACGGCATCAAGGCCAAGCGCCGAACGGAAGATGGTCTCGATGGCCGGCCCCACCTGATCGAGATGCAGCAGGATGATGGTCAGCCCTCCCAGCACGTAGATGATGGCCATGAACGGCACGATGAAGGACGCCGCCTTCGAGATGCTCCTGATGCCCCCCAGGATGACGATGCCCGTGAAGACGGTGAGGATCACGCCAGTGATCCATGGATTGACGCCAAAGCTGGTGTTGATGGCCTGCGCCACCGAGTTGGACTGCACCGAGCTGCCGATGCCGAACGAGGCCAGGGTACCGAACAGGGCGAAGAGCACGGCCAGCCACTTCATGTTCAGGCCGCGCTCGATGTAGTACATCGGACCACCGGACATCTCGCCCTTGTCGTTGACCACGCGGTATTTGACAGCCAGCACGCCCTCGGCATATTTGGTGGCCATGCCGAAGAAGGCCGTCACCCACATCCAGAAGACTGCGCCGGGCCCGCCCAGGACCACGGCCGTGGCCACGCCGGCGATGTTGCCGGTACCAATGGTGGCCGAGAGCGCCGTCATCAGCGCGCCAAAGTGGGAGATGTCGCCTTCGTGATCGTCGGTCTTGTCCTTGGCCGGCCAGAAAGCCTGCTTCAGGGCCATCGGCAGCAAGGTCACCTGCAGGAACATCAGGCGCAGCGTGAGGTAAATGCCGGTACCTACCAGCAACGTGAGCAGGGGCACGCCCCAGACATAGCCCCCGAGCTTGTCGAAAAACGCTTGCAACGCCTCCATCCGGCACTCCCCAGAACAATATGGATGATTCGAGACAAGGTGATGATGCCTCGCCGCATTCTGGAAAGTGTAGACGCTTTTGCGACCGGCTTTGCAGCCGCACGGGCTGGTGAATACCCCGAGGCCGGGGACAGCCTCGCCGCTGCAGGCGGGCTCAGCGCGGGCGGCGGCGCTGCCAGTCGCGATACAGCAGCCAGCCGGCCAGCACCATCAGCAGCGCCAGCCCGTACCAGGTCAGCGCATAGACCAGATGACTGTTGTTGAAGGAAACCACCGTCAGCCCCGACACCGGAAAGCCCGGACGGCGCGTGGCCATCCAGCGGTGCACGGCAACCTCGTCGGCTTGCGCCGGCGGCGGCTGCCAGTAGGGGGGCTCGGTGGCGGGCGAGGCATCACGCGATGCCAGCGCTTCGGGGGCGCTGGTCAGGTCGATGAAGTAGGGCGCCACCCGGCCCGCCTCCAGTCCGCGGGAGGTGGCAATCGCAGCCACATCGCGCGAATACCAGCGGTCGGCCGCCGGATCGTTGTCGCGCAGGAACGCCCCCTTGGGTTCCGACAGGCGGAGCAGCCCACGCACCTCCACCCAGCCATCGCCAGGGGCCGGATCATTGCGTCGGGCCGGGTCACGGCGCTCGGGCGGTACAAAGCCGCGATTGACGAACACCACACTGCCATCGGCGGTTTCCAGCGGTGTCATCACCCAGAACCCGGCCCCCAGCACGCTGACGGCCTGCACCAGGGCGTCCTGATCCGTCCGCAGGCGACCCCGCAGATGGACGGCACGGTATTCATCGCTGGCCGGGGTGATGCCGGCCCAGCGTTCGGTGGGCGGTGCCGGCACGGCCGGCGCATGGATGCGCGTCTCGACCCGCTCGATCAGGTCGAGCTTCCAGGCCCGCCGCTGCACCTGCCAGGTGCCCAGTGACACGAACAGCGTGAAGAACATCAGCAGCACCACGGCCAGCAGGCCCGTGAGGCCCGCCGGGCGCGGGCCCCGTGGCCGGCGCGGGTGTGGTGCATCGTCATCATCAAAATCGGGGCGGGGAGGAATATGCTCGGCCATGGAATACACCCATCTGGAGATGCGGCAGCGAATCCGTCGCGCGCCGTCAGCATTGTCGCGCAATCACGCGCGGCATCACAAACAGGGCGCACCAAGAAAAAACCGGCCACCGATCCCGATGCGGGATGCGGTGGCCGGCAGGGCAGCCCCAGGGGGCCGCCGGATCTGGGCCGAAAGATCAGGGCCGGATGCGGAGCATGTGCTCGGAGGCCGGCATCAGGTTCTCGTTCAGGTGGAACATCACCCACAGTGAACCGGCCACGGCAATCGCCAGGATGATGACGGTGAAGATCAGCGCCAGCATGATCCAGCCGCCCTGCGACTTGCGGTTCATGTGCAGGAAATACACCATCTGCACCGCGCCGATGCCCAGCACCCAGAGGGCGGCCGTGGCGGCGTTGTCGAAGACCTTGCCCATGACCAGGCCGAAGGGGATGACGGTGAGGATGACCGACAGGACGAAGCCGACGTGGTAATCGCGGGCGGTGAAATGCAGCGTCTCTTCGCCGTGATGGTCGTCATGACCGTGATGCGCATCGGCACCATGCTGGCCGTGATGGTCGTGTGCACTCATTGCAGGCTCCCGAGCAGGTAGACGAAGGAGAAGACGCCGATCCAGACGACGTCGAGGAAGTGCCAGAACAGCGACAGGCA
>JAUNLD010000045.1:0-23159 GCA_030532425.1 Lautropia sp.
TGAAGACGAGGTGCTGACGTTCCGCCAGCCGGCCCGGCCAGGGCGGCTGGCCTTCCCTCAGCCATTGGGCGCGGGCCTTGCCGCCATACCATGAGGCGGTGGTGAAACCCAGCACTTCAAAGGGAATCTGTGCCATGCCGGTGATGCGCGCCCAGAGTTCGACGAAAAGGGCGAGCGATTCGGCATGTGCCTTCATCGAACCGGAGCAGTCGATCAGCAGGCTGATGGCGCCGTCAGGCCGTGGGGGATGAGCCTCCTGCTTGAACAGGCGCCGCTCCAGTGGTGACGTGACGAGGCGGGTGAGTTGACGCCCGTCGAGCCGGCCGCTTTCCTGCTGGAATGCCCAGTCGGCCTCGACGGGGCGCGAGAGCAGGGCGCTCAACTGGCGTGCCAGACGGCCTACGGGCGCGGACAGCATGTGCAGGCGCTGGTCGAGGTGCGTGCGGTACTCGTCGAGCAGTGCGGTCCGAACCCGTGAGGCGGCTGACAGTTCCTGATCGAATTGCCGGGTGAAGATGCGGTAGCGGCCCTGCTGGGCTTCCCAGCTTCGGCTCTCGCCGGTGGCGGCTACCGGCAGCGCGGTGTCCACGGCCGGGTCGTCGTCGAGCCAGAGGAAGAAGGTGTGGTTGCGGGGTGGGCTGCGGTCGGCGGGAAAGCGCTGGGCTTCGGCCTGGGCGTCATGGATCAGGTCGGCCACGGTCTGGGCGAGGCGGGCCGAGGCGGGCGAGAACAGGGCCGGCTGAAGGCGGTGGCGCGACATCTGGTAGAGGTCGTCACCGAGGATCGGATGCAGGCCGGCGCGTGTCGCCTCCATCGTGTCGATGACGGCTTCGAGCGAGGGCTGGCGGTTCAGGCGCGACCAGACCATCTGGCTGACGCTGAACAGCAGCAGGCCCAGGTGGGATTCGATCAGGGGAGACTCGTGGTAGGCGATGGTCCAGTGCTCGAAATGCTGCTGCAGGTTGTGCTTCAGGCCGGGCCAGGTGTCCGGGGCGAGTGATTCGACACGCAGTTGCTCGAACCATTCGTAGAGGGTGCGGGCCAGCGTGGCGCCGGGGGCATGGGCCTCATGGATGGCGGGGTTGCCGAAGCGCTGGCGCAGGCCCAGCCCATCGGCGACGGCCCGGTAGGTGGGCAGCCCGTGGTAGCCGTCGGTGCGCAGGTGTGGCGCCGTCCAGGGCAGCG
Organism: Lautropia sp.; assembly: GCA_030532425.1. GTDB lineage: Bacteria > Pseudomonadota > Gammaproteobacteria > Burkholderiales > Burkholderiaceae_E > Lautropia. The sequence continues at coordinate 1,186 of JAUNLD010000045.1, forward strand.
GCGTGCCATCGGCGCGCCGGGCATGACGGCCGCGAAAGCTCAGCCGGCCGTCACGGCTGATGGCCCGAAGGACGGCGGCCGTCAGCCCTTCGAGCTGCTGCTGCCGGTGAGCGCGGCGCTGGGGTGAGGCCGCCAGCTCGGCGGCCAGGCTGGCATCGGCCCAGGGTAACGGGGGCGTGGCGCGTGCGGACATGGGCGGGCCTCAGGCGCTGCCGGGGGGCAGCGGGGCCGCCAGCGGGTCGTGCGCGAAGGATTCCGTCAGTTCGGTATCGAAGCAACGCTGGTAGTATTCGGCCACGACCGGACGCTCCTCGGTCTCGCACTTGTTCAGGAAACTGTAGCGGAAGGCGTCGGCCGGGTTCGGGAAGAAGCTGAGGTTCTCGGCCCAGGTCAGCACGGTACGCGGCGACATCAGCGTGGACAGGTCGCCGTGGGCGAAGCCCTGGCGTGTCAGGTTCGCCATCGCCACCATCTGCCGAGCCAGCTTCTCGCCGGCCTCGTCCTGCAGCTGCGGGGCATGGGCACGGATGATCGAGACTTCCACATCGGCAGGCAGGTAGTTGAGCTGGGCGACCAGATTCCAGCGGTCGAGCTGGGCGTGGTTCAGGCGCTGCACGCCGTGATAGAGGCCGAGGCTGTTGCCCTGGCCCACCGTGTTGGCCGTGGCAAAGAGCCGGAAGGCCGGGTGGGGGTCGATGACCCGGTTCTGTTCCAGCAGCGTGAACTGCCCATCCTTCTCCAGCAGGCGCTGGATGACGAACATCACGTCCGGGCGGCCGGCATCGTATTCGTCGAAGAGCAGGGCGATCGGGCGCTGCAGCGCCCAGGGGATGATGCCCTCCTGGAAGGTGGTGACCTGCTGGCCGTCCTGGATCACGATACCATCCTTGCCGACCAGGTCGAGGCGGCTGATGTGGCCATCGAGGTTCACCCGCATGCAGGGCCAGTTCAGGCGTGCCGCCACCTGTTCCACATGGGTGGATTTGCCGGTGCCGTGCAGCCCCTGGATCAGCACCCGGCGGTTGTGCTGGAAGCCGGCCAGCAGGGCCAGGGTTACGGCCGGGTCGAAGTGGTAGCGCGGGTCGATGGCCGGAACGAGTGGCGAGGTTTCGGCAAAGGCATCGACCTGAAGGTCGGTGTCGATGCCGAATGCCTCACGCACGGAAAGCCGCTTCGTCGGGGCGGGGCGCTCTGCGTCTTGGGTCATGGGCGGATGCAGGGTTGGTGCCCGGGCCGGTGCGCCGTGGTGGCGGCCGGTTTCCGGGCAGGGTTCTGGGCGTGGCCGATGGCACCTCATGGCACGTGGATCCGGTGCCACGAGGGCCGCCGACTTGTTCGCCGGATCGGTTGTGACGTACAATTCTAGCAAAAATCGAGACGAAACATTCCATTTTTTGTCGTTTGATCCCATTTCATCCGGAACACGCGATCATGTCATCCAGCAACAGTCCCGGCGCCAGGGCCGGCGCATTCCACGCTTTCTCCAGTCTCCTGCCGGGGGTCATGCTGGCGGCCGTCATTGCGGTGGCGGCCAGCTTCGTGTCCGAGCACTATGGCGGTCCCAAGTTTCTCTATGCGCTGCTGATCGGCGTCGCCTTCCACTTCCTTTCCGACAATGAGCGCTGCAAGGCGGGCATCGAGTTTGCTGCCAAGAAGCTGGTGCGCTTCGGTGTGGCCCTGCTGGGGGCGCGCATCGTGGTGGCCGATGTGTCGGCGCTGGGGCTCTGGGGCATCGTCGGCCTGGCCGGGGCGGTTGTGCTCACCATCGGTTTCGGTGTCATCATGGCGCGCATCCTCCGGGTGTCGCCGACGCTTGGCCTGATTTCCGGCGGTGCCACCGGCATCTGCGGCATCTCGGCCGCCATGGCGATCTCGTCGACCCTGCCCCAGGATGCCGAGAACGAGCGAAGCACCCTGATGACGGCGATCGGGGTCGCCAGCCTGTCGACGCTGGCGATGGTGCTGTATCCGCTGTGGGTGAACTGGCTGGACATGTCGGTGCCGGAGGCCGGGCTGTTTCTGGGTGGTGCCATCCATGATGTGGCGCAGGTGGTCGGGGCCGGCAACATCATCTCGCCCGAGGTGGCCAAGTCGGCCTCGCTGGCCAAGATGTTCCGGGTGGCGATGCTGGTGCCGGTGGTGCTGGTGATGGCGATGCTGTTTCGCAAGGAAGTGATGGCTGCCGCCGCTGCCGGCGGCAAGACGGCGGTGCGCCCGACGCTGCTGCCCTTCTTCCTGGTGGCTTTCATCGTGCTGGTGATCGTCAACAGCCTGGGCTGGGTGCCGGCCCCGGCCCAGACGCTGGCGGCCGACCTGTCGGCCTGGGCGCTGGTGATCTCGATCTCGGCCCTGGGGGTCAAGACCTCGTTCGAGAAGATTGCGGCCCTGGGCTGGAAGCCGATCGCCCTGCTGGTCTCGGAAACCCTGTTCGTGGCCATCTTCATGACGATCGTCGTGCTGATGATGCGCGGCTGAGCGTTGCGGGCCGCCGGCCGCCTGCACCGGGCGGGCTGCCGGTTGCGACAGGGAGTGTGGGGCAGCGGGCAGCGGAGCGGTTGCGTGCCGGGCGCGGCGGCCGCTTGACGGGTCGGTGACAATACGGGGCAGGAGAGGTGGAAGGCTCGTCCAGGGGGTGACCGTTCGCCTCCGGGATGCGGACGGACAGGAGGGAGGCCCGCGCGTGGCAGAGAACGACAACCGGCAGGCGGGCGTGATGTGGCATGTGCTGCTCGAACCCTACCGGCGGCAGGGCGGGCAATCGCTGCAGGAGCAGATCCGGCAGATGCTGGTGGCAGCCATTCTCGACGGCTTGCTGCTGCCGCTGGGATTTCTGCCCTCGACCCGCGAGCTGGCCCAGTCGCTGGGTGTCTCACGCAATACCATCATCATCGTCTATCAGCGCCTGTGCGACGAGGGCTATCTGGTGGCGCAGTCGCGCGAGGGCTATTACGTGGCGGCCGATGTGCCGGGCCCGGGGGCGGCCGTCGGTGCCGAAGGGCCAGCGGCCGCTGGGGCGGCGCCGGGCGGGCCCGTATTGCCGGACTGGCGGCAGCGCCTGCTGCGCCCGCCCTCACGGCAGCGCAACATCGAGAAGCGCCGTGACTGGTACAACTACCCCTATCCCTTCCTGTACGGGCAGTTCGATGTGGCCAGTTTTCCGATGGCGGAATGGCGGCAATGCTGTCTGCGCACCCTCAATGCGCTGGCGGTCAACGAATGGGGGCGGGACATGCTGCAGGAGGATGATCCCGGCCTGATCCGGCAGATACGCAACCGTCTGCTGTTGCAGCGGGGCATTCATGTCGACGAGAGCAGCATCCTCGTGACGGTGGGCTCGCAGCACGCATTGCACCTGCTGGCCGACCTGCTGGTCGACAGCCAGACACGGGTGGGGATCGAGGACCCCGGTTATCCCGATGCGCGCAACATCTTCGAGCGTCGGCGGGCGCAGCTGCGTGGACTGCCGGTGGACGAGCAGGGCGTGCAGCCGTGGCTGGCCGGTTGCGACTATGTGCACGTCACCCCCAGCCGGCAGTGTCCGACCATGGTGGAAATGCCGATGGCCCGCCGCGAGGCGTTGCTGCACGAGGCCCGGCGGCACGATGTGGTGGTGATCGAAGATGATTATGAAACGGGCAGCGCGCGTGGTCAGGCGGCGATGCCGGCCCTGAAGTCGCTGGACCGGGATGACCGTGTCATCTATCTGGGCAGCTTTTCCAAGAGCGTGGCGCCGGGGTTGCGGCTGGGCTATCTGGTGGGGCCGCCGGCGCTGGTGGCCGAGCTGCGCTGCCTGCGCCGGCTGAGCATCCGCCATCCCAACGCCTTCATCCAGCGGGTGATGGCGCAGTTTCTGGTGATGGGGCACTACCACAGCCTGCAGCGTCGTCTGGGAGAGGCCCATGCCGAGCGTGCGGCCTGTCTGCAGGCGGCGATGGCGCGCCATGCGCCGGACTGTCGGGTCCATGCCGGCAAGGGAGGCTCGGCTTTCTGGATCGAGGGGCCGCCGGGGCTCGATGCGCGGCGGCTGGCGATGCTGGCAGAGCGGGAGGGCGTGCTGATCGAGCCGGGAGATGTGTTCTTCATCGAGCCGCAACGCCCCTGCCACTTCTTCCGGATGGGATTCACCTCGATCGCACCAGGTGACATCGACGCAGGGGTCAGCCGTCTGGCTGCCGCCTTCGCGAGTCTGCGGGCGTCTCTGGCCATCGGCCATGCCGGTTGAGCGGCCTGTGCAAGACTGCATGTCCGTCATCAGCTGTCGTTCTCCGTCGGTGTGGGTCTTCTGCAGCCGGTTGTTCCTGATGGCCTGTGCGGAGGCGTGACTGTGCGCCTGGCCTGTGGCATCGGGATGGGGGGAAGGGACCACCCCGATGCCTGGATGCCGCGTGCAGGGGCGGCCATGTTCCACCGTGCATGTTGCATTGCACATCCTGTCAGTGAGGGCGGCGCTGTCATGACGGGTGATGGGGCATGCCCGTCGGGGGGCGCTCGCTGGCATCAGCCCGTGTGTCGGGAGCTCCGCTGAGGGTTCGGGATTTCCATGAAAGGCAGGCCGGCAAGCTTGGGTTTTCCCTGATTTTTTTGCCGTGGTACCAATGAAAGTCGCTGGCTGGTACTACGAGCGGCAGGGCAGATTACTTAGGCTAGGCGCTCGTTGCAGATGGCGCCCTGACGGCGCTGACGGCATTACGGCATACCGTGTTTCAGGCATGGTTGCTGATGCGATGCAACATGTTGGTGAGGTGCCTTACGCATCGGTTCCGGCCTGGCCAGTCTGCTTTTTCTCAAGACAGACTGGATGCAGATCGAAGGCCGCGGGCCGAAGAAAGCGCATCACCTCGTGGGACAGCGGACACCCTGCCGCCGCGGCCGAGAGGCCGGGCTGCAGCTGATGTCGGCCAGGCCCGGCAGCAAACAGACTGATGGAGACCCCTGCCACACCGGCAGTGGACGGATTTCACCCGGATTTCAAGGAGCCGTGAAAATGAGCAAGACCCCCGACATCGCTTTCCTGCAGGCTTTCAACAAGGCCTGGAATGACCATGACATCGAGGCGCTGATGAGCTTCATGGCCGATGACTGTGCCTTTTACGCGGTTGGCGGGCCCGAGCTGCTGGGCAAGAGCTTCGTCGGCCGTGAGCAGGTCCGCGAGGGCTTCGAGCTGGCCTGGAAGAATTTCCCGGATGCGGCCTGGCTGGATGGCGATCATTTCGTCGTGGGTGACCGGGGTGTGTCGGAGTCCACCTTCGTGGGCACCAAGGCCGACGGCACCCGCATCGAGGCCCGCATGGTCGACGTGTTCACCTTCAAGGACGGCAAGATTGCCGTGAAGAACGCATTCCGCAAGGATCGTCCGGCCTTGCCGGCCAAATGATCCTGGTGCCGGCCGCCCGGCCGGCGCAACAGCAGCCCGGTTGCAGCTGAACGCGAACCGGGAAGAAGGAAGGCCGTTGGTGGCCATTCACCCCACGCTGACGGGGGCGCGCCGCGCGACGCTTCCGTCCGGTCGGCGGGGTGCCGAATCACTCTGAACACCTTCAAGGATCATGGACATCGCTGTCAATCAACAACGGGATCAGGCCCAGACGGCCGCCACCAGTGCCCGGGATCGTTACGATCCCGCTTATGACCCCCTGGTGGATGCCACGCCAGGGCGCGGGCGTGACTATGCGCCCACCTACTGGATCGGTACGGCGGGTGAACCGCCACCGGACGATGGACCGATCGACAGTGACCGCGACGCCGATGTCGTCATCATCGGCTCGGGCTTCACCGGGATGACGGCGGCCATTGCCCTGGCCCGCGACCACGGCATCAAGGCGACGGTGCTGGAAGCCAACCGCAGTGCCTGGGGGTGCAGCACCCGCAATGGCGGGCAGGCGCAATGTGCGTCGGGCCGGCTGAAACGTTCGCAGTGGATTGCGCGCTGGGGGCTGGACACGGCCCTGGCCATGCACCAGGAGTGTGTCGATGCCATGCAGTATTTCAAGGAGATGATTGCCGATATCGACTGTGATCCGCAGCCGGGTGGCCATCTCTATATTGCGCACAAGCCGTCGATCATGCCGGTGCTGGAAAAGGAAGCCAAGCTGCTGCGCGATACCTTCCAGTATGATGCGCGCATCATCGGCGCCGAGGCGCTGCGCTCACGCTATGTGGATGACCACGAGGCGGCCGGTGCCATGCACGAACCCGAAGGCATCGGCATCCATGCGGGCAAGCTGGCTTTCGGCTATCTGCGCAAGGCGCGTGCGCTGGGGGTCACCGTGCATCCGGCCAGCCCGGTCACCGGCATCACCCGCCAGGGCGACCGCTATCACGTACAGACGCCGGGCGGGGTGGTTCGTGCCCGTGCGGTGGGTATTGCCACCGGGGGGTATACCTCGCAGGTGCTGCACCGCGAGCTGAAGAACCGCCTGTTGCCGATCCTGTCGAATTCGATCGTGACCCGGCCGCTGACCGAGGCGGAATTGCAGGCCTGCGGCTTCCGGACGCACCAGGTGCTGACCGATACGCGCGTGCTGCGCCATTACTATCGCCTGATGCCCGACAACCGCGTGCAGATCGGCAGTCGCAGTGCCATCACCGGCCGTGATGCGCCCGAAAGGAAATACGAGGATCTGCTGATTCAAAGCCTGCACCGCAAGTTTCCGTCGCTCAAGGGCATTCCGATCGACTATTCGTGGTGGGGCTGGGTGGATGTGAGCCACGACATGATGCCGCGCATCTTCCAGCCCGAGCCGCGCGAACCGCTTTACTACGCGATGGGCTATGGCGGCAATGGCGTGATGTATTCGGCGCAGGCCGGTCGGCGCCTGGCACAGCTGATTGCAGGCAAGAAGGAGGGGATGGACCTGCCAATCTTCCAGTCGAAGCTGCCCTATCCGAATGTGCGCGAAATGGTCACTTCCGAGATCTTTGCGCCGTTCCGGCGCATGGGGCAGCGGGTGCTGTATCGCTGGTATCACCTGAAGGACGAGGTGATGTAGCAGATGACACCCGTCATTTGCTCATGTAAAACCATGATATTGTGTTGGCCACGGGGCCACTAACATAGATCCTCGGCAAGAGGACAACGTCAAGGGGACAAACTCATGCAGATCAAGTTTCTCGGTGTTTCGCTGGTTGCTGCCGCTTTTCTGGGCGTTTCCGGCTCGGTGTCGGCCGCCACGTTCAAGATGGCCATTGGCGATGCACAAGGGGGTACCCAGTGGGAGCTGGCAACCGCCTTCAAGAAGGCTCTGGAAAGCAAGACCAACAAGAAGACCAAGGTTTCGCTGTTTCCCAATGGGCAGCTGGGCAGCGAGGAAGACACGGTGAACAATGCCGCCATCGGCACGCTCGACATGTCGCTGCTGGCCATCAACAACCTGGCACCGTTCTCGCCGACGCTGGGCGTGCTGACGCTGCCCTACGTGGTGCGCACGGCCGACGAGGCCAGGACGCTGATCGAGGGGGATGTGGGCAAGGAGCTGGTGGAAAACACCGTGCGCGATGCCAACGTCCGCATCATCGGCTGGGCCTTCTCGGGCTTTCGGGTGCTGACCAATTCCAAGCGCCCCGTCACCAGCCTGGCAGACCTGAAGGGTATGGTCATCCGCGTGCCCAAGAATCAGGTGATGATCGAGACCTACAAGTCGTGGGGCATCAACCCGACGCCGCTGGCCTGGTCCGAAACCTTCACCGCCCTGCAGCAGCGGGTGGTCGATGGTCAGGACAATCCCTACATCACCGTGGCGGCGATGAAGTTCAATGAGGTCCAGAAGTACATCACGCCGATCCACTACCTGTTCTCGCTGGAGCCGCTGATTATCAGCGAGTCGCTGTTCAAGCGTCAGAAACCGGCGGTGCGGCAGGCGATCCTCGAGGCGGGCCAGGAAGCGACGGCGCACAGCTTCCAGTACCTGAAGGATACCGAGGACAAGGTGAAGGCCGAGCTGGAAGCCAAGGGCATGAAGATCAGTCCGCTGGCCGACGAGAAGCCCTGGATCGATGCGGCCACCAGCAAGGTCTGGCCCAAGTTCTATGACTCGGTGGGCGGCAAGGAGAAGGTCGACGCTACCCAGCGTGCCCTTGGTCGCTGACACGACCCGCATCGACGCGGCCGGGCCTGTTGCCCGGCTGCGCCCGCGCCTGTCTCCCCCGGGGGGGACAGGCGACGCACTTCCCCTAGAGAAGGAGGGTTATGGTCATGACCAAGAAAAAGAGCATCTGGTCGGTGATTGACCACACCGAGGAATTCCTGTGTGCCATCTTGCTGGTTGGCTTCATATCGCTGCTGTTTGCGCAGATCATCTGCCGCCAGTTCTTCGATTACACGATCCCCTGGGGTGATGAGCTGGCGACGCACATGTTCGTCTGGTTCGCATTCTTCGGGGCGGTGGTGGCTGCCAAGCTGCAGGCCCACAATCGCGTCAGTTTCCAGTTCAATTTCTTTCCGCCGATCGTCAAGCGGGTGTCCGAGTCGGTGGCCGACCTGATCTGGGTGGCCTTCAACCTTTATTTCGCCTGGCTGGCCTATGACTTCATCTTCTTCAAGATGAACAAGTTCTGGTCGTCGCAGACCCTGGGCTGGCCGATGAGCTATTTCTACATGGTGCTGCCCATTGCCTTCGTGCTGATGTCGGTTCGCATCCTCATCAACAACTATCGCCGACTGGTCAGGGGCGAGGAGATCATCGACCCGGAACAGGTCGAGCTGGACAAGCTGGCGCACGAAAGCGGGGGCAAGAACCATGGATGAACACCTGATTACGATCCTGTTCGGCACCTTCCTGGTGCTGCTGGTGATCGGTGCGCCGATCACGGTGTCGCTGGCGGTGGCTGCCCTGGCGGCCTTCTTCGTGCTGGAAATCGATCCGGTGCAGATGGTGCAGATCGCCTATACCTCGGTGGGCTCCTTTCCTCTGATGGCCCTGCCTGCCTTCGTGCTGGCCGGGGCACTGATGGAGTCGGCGGGGGTTTCCCGGCGGCTGGTCGACATTGCCGAGACGATGGCCGGGCCGATGACCGGTGGTCTGGGCATGGCGACCGTGCTGGCCTGCGTGTTCTTCGGGGCGATCTCGGGCTCGGGGCCAGCCACCACCGCGGCGGTCGGCATGCTGATGATCCCGGCGATGACCAAGCGGGGCTACGACAAGGCCTATGCAGGTGCGGTCACGGCAGCTTCGGGCGGCATCGGCATCATCATTCCGCCTTCGATTCCGATGGTGATCTTTGGCGTCTCGGCGATGGGCATGCAGATTCCGCCCGAGGCGATGGAGCTGCATGGCGAGTTTGCCAGCGTCTCGATTCCCAAGCTGTTCGTGGCCGGCGTGATCCCGGGCATCGTCATGGCCTCGGCGCTGATCGGGATGAACGACATCATCTCGCGCAAGCGTGGCTACAAGGGCCTGACCGAACACTGGAGCTTTGCCGAGATTGGCAAGGCACTCCGGCGTGGGGTCTGGTCGCTGGCGGCGCCGTTCATCATTCTGGGCGGGATCTATTCCGGCATGTTCACGCCTACCGAATCGGCCGTGGTGGCCATCGCCTACACCGTTTTCGTCGGCGTGGTCCTGCACCGCGAGCTGAGCTGGGGCAAGCTGATCGATTCGCTGCGCGCCACCACCTGGATCACCGGCCGGGTGCTGCTGATCCTGTTTGCGGCCACCGTTTTTGGCCGGCTGCTGGTCGAGCAGGAGATTCCGGCGGTGCTGGCCGAACGGCTGCTGGGCATGACCAGCAATCTCTATCTGGTCTGGATCATCCTGATCGTGCTGCTGCTCTTCATCGGCATGTTCATGGAGACCCTGGCGGCCATCATGATCCTGGTGCCGGTGCTGATGCCGATCATGTACATGCTGGGGGCCGATCCCACCCACGTGGGCATCGTCATCATCTGTGCGCTGTCGATCGGCTTCCAGACGCCTCCGCTGGGTGAAAACCTGTTCGTGGCCTCGGGCATCAGCAAGATGACGGTGGAGCAGATCGTGGCCAAGGTGGTGCCCTTCACCCTGATCTGCGTGCTGGCCCTGGTCATCATCGCCTTCATTCCGGCGCTGTCCACCTGGCTGCCGGGCGCGCTGGGGTACTGAGCATGTAAAAGCGCCGGGTTCAGGCCGCTTCGGGCTGAGAGGCCCGGCATCCACCAGGCCCACGAACGCCTGGGCAGACGGCGGCGGGGGCGCGCTGAATGCGTGCCGCCCGCCGCCGTTTTTTTGTGCATGAGCAGGCGCATCCGGGCCGGAGATGGTGTCGACGGCGCCATCCTCACCGGGTGGGCTCCGGGGGTTGCGTCTGTGGCCTTCCGACAGTTCCTGGCGTGGCGTTCGGATGGAACGTACGTGCAGATGAAACATGGCATGAGCTGTCGGTGATCTTGCCAACACCGTCAAATGTTGTGTCCAGACAGCATCCCTGTCGGGAGATATTGTTAGAAATGGTAACAATTAATCTTTATCGTTACTTTTGGTAAGTGCGTTGGGAAGCTTTTTGTATGCCTTCCTGCATTGACAATCGTTGATATGCCTGGATGAAAGGTGTCATTGCGCCAGCTGAGCGCCCGGATGCAGGCGATCTGTCGTTCTGTCATGAGCTTTCTTGCTGTTTTTCATAAAAATTGGCGTATCAAAGCCCATGGATGCGCATTTTGGCGGAAAACAAGGCCGCTTTTCACATGAAGGGAAGCGGGGGGCCAGAAACAGTTCGGGTGGCAGGGACATCGCATTTCTAGGATGATCTAGGGTAGATTCGTATCGGCTTGCGATGACACGGCATGCTGTTGCGGCTCCTCTCTTCTCCATATTCCTTGCCCTGTAACAGGCTTAGACGGATGGTGCTTGCAAGGCGGGCCTGTCGTCACGTACCCGGCGCCCCTGCCTGAGTGGGTGTGATCGTGTGCAGCCGTGGCAGGTATTTCAACGATTGCATCCAGATAACGAATGTGTGGAATTGCCGGATACTTTGAACCGGGCACAGCCCAGGCCTCGATCGACGTGTTGACGCGCATGGCCGACGGCATCGTGCACCGTGGGCCGGACGACATGGGGGTCTGGGTGGATCCACGGGGGGGCATGGGGCTGGCGCATCGCCGGCTGTCGATCATCGATCTCTCGGAGGCTGGCCATCAGCCGATGACATCGGCCTCGGGGCGCCACGTGATCGTGTTCAACGGAGAGATCTACAACCATCTGGCCTTGCGCGCCGAACTGGTCGACGAGGGCCTGGCGCCCGACTGGCGGGGGCATTCGGATACCGAGACGTTGCTGGCGGCCATCGAGGCCTGGGGGCTGGAGATGGCCTTGCAGCGGGTGACCGGCATGTTTGCATTCGCTGTCTGGGATCGCGAGATGCGCACCCTGTCGCTGGCGCGCGATCGCCTGGGCGAGAAGCCGCTGTACTACGGCTGGCAGGGGCAGGGTGGGCAGGCGGTCTTCCTGTTCGGCTCGGAGCTGAAGGCCATCAGGCCGCATCCGGCTTTTGAGGGGGAGGTGGATCGTGGCGCGATCTCGCTGCTGCTGCGCCACAACTGCGTGCCCGCGCCTTATTCCATTTATCGCGGCATTGCCAAGCTGCCGGCCGGGCACTTTCTGGTGCTGGATGAAGCGGCGCTGCAAGGGCGCAGCCAGCCTGAGCCGGTGTGCTATTGGTCGTTGGCCAGGGTGGCCGAGGCGGGGGTGGCCCGGCCGTGGCAAGGTGATGACGCCGAGGCGGTGGCCGAGCTGGATGGCCTGCTGCGTGCCGCCATCGGCCGGCAGATGATGGCGGATGTGCCGCTGGGGGCCTTCCTGTCGGGCGGAATCGATTCGTCCACGGTGGTGGCGCTGATGCAGGCGCAGTCCTCGCAGCCGGTGCGAACCTTTTCGATCGGTTTTCATGAAGCGGGCTATGACGAGGCGGTGCATGCCAAGGCCGTCGCCCGGCACCTGGGCACCGACCATACTGAGCTGTACGTCAGCGCCCATGAGGCGATGGCGGTCATCCCGCGCCTGCCGCAGCTGTATGACGAGCCGTTTGCCGACTCATCACAGATTCCCACCTTTCTGGTGTCGCAGCTGGCTCGCCGGCACGTGGCGGTGTCGCTCTCGGGTGACGGCGGGGATGAACTCTTCTGCGGCTACAACCGTTATCAGATGACGGCCAGGATGTGGCACCGGCTGGCGCTGCTGCCGCAGCCCTTGCGGCGCCTGCTGGCCGGCACCATCCAGGCCCTGCCGCCCGAGCGTTGGGATGCGCTGGGCAAATGGTTGCCGGGGGCGTCGGGCTATGCGCACGTTGGCGAGAAACTGCACAAGGGGGCGACGGTGATGGGTGCCCATTCGGCCGATGAACTGTATCTGGGGTTTGTCAGCCACTGGGCCAACCCGGCTGCGGTGGTGGTGGGTGGTGCCGAACCGCCCACGCTGGTGACAGCCAACCGGCCTGCGCTGGTTGGGCTGGATGCCGTGCAGCAGATGATGGCGCTGGATGCCCTGACCTACATGGCCGATGACATCCTGGTGAAGGTGGACCGTGCGGCGATGGGGGTGTCGCTGGAAGGGCGGGTGCCCTTTCTGGATCACAGTGTCGTGGAGTTCGCCTGGAGCCTGCCGCAGTCGCTGAAACTGCGCCAGGGGCAGGGCAAGTGGATCTTGCGCCAGGTGCTGTACCGGTACGTGCCCAGGACGCTGATCGAGCGGCCCAAGATGGGCTTTGGCATGCCGCTGGGGGCCTGGTTGCGCGGGCCGCTGCGCGAGTGGGCCGAGTCCTTGCTGGATGAGGGGAGGCTGCGACGCGAGGGCTTCTTCCGGCCTGAACCGATCCGCCGCGCCTGGCAGCAGCATCTGGCGGGCAGGGGCGATCAGGCCACCCGGCTGTGGGATGTGCTGATGTTCCAGGCCTGGCTGGAACACGGACATGGCGCCGCAGGGGGCAGCAGCGAACAGGCAGGGCCGGTTTCGTTGCGGATGGCTGCCTGATCCGGGGGACTGCCGGTTCCTGCCGTCCTGTTGCAGGTGTCCCGTGCCCTGGTCCCCATGAAAAAACCCCGGTACGTGGCCGGGGTTTTTGCATGGGGCGGGGGCCGGCGCGTTCATGACACGCGCTTGCAAGCCAGCGCCGCTCTGCGTCAGCGGCGGCGCAGGTGCTTTTGCTGCCACCAGGTCAGGGCAGAAAAGCTCAGTACGGTCAGCGGCAGCATCACGGTGGTGAAGGCCTGCGTGTAGGCGGGCAAGAGGGCAGGGTGCTGGGCTGCCAGCACCAGATAGGCCGAGTATGCCCCGTAGTACATCAGGAAGAAGGCGCCTTCCCAGCGCGAGATTTCGCGTGCCGACATGAAGACCGGCACGCAGGCGAGTGTGGCGGCCATCATCACCCAGATGTCGAAACCCAGGGCTGAAGCCGGTACCGTCAGGCCGTGTTCGGCCACCAGTCCCGAAATGCCCAGACAGCCCAGGATGTTGAAGATGTTGCTGCCGACGACGTTGCCCACGGCCATGTCGCGCTCCCCCTTGAGGGCGGCTGCCACCGAGGCGGCCACTTCGGGCAGCGAGGTGCCGGCTGCGACGATGGTGAGACCGATGACCAGCTCGCTGACGCCCAGGGCACGGGCAAAGGAGATGGCGGCCTGCACCAGCCATTCGGAGCCGAAGACCAGGCCGGCCAGGCCGGCCAGGATCAGCACGATCTGCATCGGCAGGCCGTCCTGGCGGGGTGGCGTCCCGTCGCCGGGAGCGGCGGCTGCTGCCTGGGCGCTTTCCCGGGCATGCAGGCGGCGCGACTGCACCACCAGCAGCGCGGTGTAGGCTACCAGCAGGCCGAGCAGCAACAGGCTGTCGGTCTTGCCGATCATGCCATCGAGGCTGAGCAGGAGCAGCAGAACCGAAATGCCCACCATGAAGGGCACTTCCTGCCGGATGAGCTGCCGGTCGACCGACAGGGGCACGATCAGGGCACTCAGCCCCAGAATGACCAGGATGTTGAAGATGTTGCTGCCGATGACATTGCCCACGGCCAGATCGACCTGACCCTGGCTGACGGCACCGACCGAGACGGCAATTTCGGGGGCACTGGTGCCAAAGGCGACGACGGTGAGGCCGACGACCAGTGGCGAGACACCAAAGGATGCGGCCAGGCTGGAGGCGCCACGCACCAGCAGGCTGGCCCCCACGACGAGTGCGGCCAGACCGGCGGCGAAGAGGAGAAACGACATGATGAGGGAGAAGGAGGAGGACTCTCCGTCATTTTAACGGTTTGCCCGTACAGCGCGCGGCCATGCCGTCGTGAGGTGACGGCTTGTCGCCGGGGCGGGACGGGCGGAAGAGGAGGCAAGGGTCAGGCGGTCCGGATGCGTGCGGGGGATGGCGTGAGGCCTTGTATCAGATCTTGAAAAGCTTTGCAGGCGGGGCCCGGGTGTAAGCCAGACCGGTGCGGGTAAGGCGTGTGTGGCGATGCGGGGGCTGTTGTTGGCGGGGATGTAATCGCGGTCATGAAAGTGTCATGCCGGATGCGGGGGCGACACGTTCTAATGGCGTGCCTGATGGAGAACCCTGCACGCATGTCATCTCAAGCACATTCCGCCGACACCCGCTCTTCCCGGCCCTGGGTGAACGTGCCCACCGCACTTGGTGTTCGGCCTGAAGTTTGGTCCGACGTTCGGCCTGAAGCACAGCTCCGGCCGGGCGTCCTGCTGGGCGCCCTCGCCGTGGCGGCCCTGCTGGCCGCCTGCCAGACGCCCGACCGGGAGCCGCCGCTGCCTGATTGGGGGCAACCGGAGTCGGCTGCCGGGGAAAGGGAGCCGTACGCCCCGGTGGCGCAGGACGTTACGACGCATGATGCGCTGGTGCGGGCGCGCACGGATCGGTCTGGCCTGCATCAGGATGCCCCGACGCAGGAACTGCTCCCGACGCCGGAGGAGGCGGGTACGATGCGGGCCGCACGCAACGTGATCGTGATGATCAACGATGGGGCGGGGTGGGGAACATGGGATGCGGCGGCCTACTGGCAATATGGCAGCCGCGAGGGCACGCCCTATGCGGATTTTCCGGTGAAGTACGCGATGACCACCTATCCGCTGAACAACGAGGATGGGCCGACCGGTGATGATGAATCGCTGGTGAACTACGATGCCGGGCGAGCCTGGGAGACCGATCCGCATGATGAGCCGGACTTTGCCTTCAAGGCTTATGAATATCTGGATGACGATGCCACCGACAGTGCCGCGGCCGGCACGGCACTGGCTTCGGGTGTCAAGACGTACAACAACGGCATCAACATGGATAACCGTGGCAAGGCCGTGCCCTTCATCACCCAGCTGGCCCGTGCCCGCGGCAAGGCGACGGGCGTTGTCACGTCGGTGCCGTTCTCGCATGCCACGCCGGCCGCCTTTGGCGCACAGGCACTGTCGCGCAAGCATCGTCAGAAGATTGCCCGGCAGATGCTGGAAGCGGGCGATCTTGATCTCATCATGGGCATGGGGGCACCGGGCCACAACGTCAATGGCACGGCCTGCGGGAGCCTGGCCGCAGGTGAATCACGCAAGGGATGTGATGAGCCAGAGGAATATCTGGCCACGAAAGACTGGAAGAGGCTTGAGGCTGGACGCATCATCCCCCGGGGGCAGACACGGCCATGGACGGTGATCCGCGACCGGGAGGCCTTTGAGGCGATGGCTGACGGGCACCTGAAGGCGAAGGGACCACTGATCGGCCTGCCCCGCGGAGCGGCCGACGGCACCTTGCAGCAGGGGCGTGAAGCGGGGATCACGGGCAGGGATGCCAGCAGGCCGTCGGGCGTGGCCTTCGTGAAGGGCGTGCCGACGCTGGCCACGATGACGCGCGCGGCGCTGACTCACCTGCAGCAGGATCCGGACGGCATCTTCATGATGGTGGAAGGTGGTGCCACCGACTGGGCTGCGCATACCAGCGATGCCTGTGCCGGCAGCAGCTCGTGGAACCGGCAATACAACCCCGACTGTGATGGCGTGCAGCTGGGCAGGCTGATCGAAGAAACGGCCGACTTCAACGATGCCGTGGCGGCGGTGGTGGCGTGGGTGGAGAGGCACAGCAGCTGGGATGAAACCCTGCTGATCGTGACCACCGATCACGACAACAGCATGCCGATGGGGCCGGACGCCGATCGCGTGCCTTTTCAGCCCGTGCAGAACCGTGGCAAGGGCCGCATGCCCGGCTTGAGCCTGCGGGCGACGGGCGATCACAGTAACGCGCTGGTGCCGCTGTGGGCCAGGGGGGCCGGGGCTGAAGCTTTTGCGCAGCGGGTGCGCGGCAGGGATCCGGCCTATGGCCGCCACGTGGGTCTGAGCGATGGCACCTATGTCGACAACACCGATGTGCACGCGGTGATGGTGTCGGCGCTGACGGGACGGCCGGTGGCGGGCATCCGGGTGGGGCGACGGTGAACATGTGCCTGCGGGGCCGGGTGTGGGCGCTGCCAGGGCAGGGGGCCTTTTCTTCGGGTATGGCCTGCACGGCCAGCAAAAAGGCCCGGAGGTCATCCGGGCCTGCATGTCTGGTGGAGCCGGCGGGAATTGAACCCGCGTCCGAAAGTCTTCTACGACCAGTTCTACGTGTGTAGTGACGTCTTTGGGATCTCGTTGCCGTTACGCCGACGCACAGGCTCAACCAGCAACCAGCCACCTTTCAGTTTAATGCCCGACCAAGTAGCCCGGCCGGACACGATTCGGTATGAATGACGCTGCTGCCCCTTGCGGGGCCCGTGCTACCGACAACCCGGTGCAGCGGCTAGGCCTTAAGCGGCCAGTGCGAAACGCTCGTCGTTGGCGTTTATTTGGTTTTCCGATGGATTTACGAGGTCACGGACCCTCGACACGCCCTGAGCCGCTTCATTACCCCCGTCGAAACCAGGTCGGCCCCAGACCTTCCAGTATATCGCGCCGGTGGGTAGGGAGGCAAGATGGTGTGCGGCGTGCAGGGAACGGGTGCGGTGCCAGGGGAGGGCGCGCTCGGGGAGGAGGGTACGCCATCAGGAAGGACAGGGCCCGGGGAAATGGTGCTTGCGGGGTGGGTACGGCCTCTGGGGAGGACGGCACCGGTAGCGGGCGGTGGTGGGGGCGGGCGGTGCCGGGAAGAAAGCACGGCCATCGGCGGGAAGAGCGGCGTGTTTGCCGGATTTGACCTGAATCAAGTCAGGTGAGCACCGCGTGTCGAAATTGACGGTTGTCAATCGTCGCTGACCGCCCATCAGGTAGAGTGATTAATAGTATTTAATCATTCGATGGATGTGTGGCTGCGGCGGATGATGGTGAGGTGCGCGTGTGGGGCTTGCCCCGGTTCATGCTGCCGGATTGCAGGTGCAGTCCGGACTTTCTTCATTCATCGTGCTGCCAGGCGTCCTTTCCTTTCTGACCACAGAGGCATTACTCCCATGAAAACTGCCATGCGTCGTTCCCTGCTCTGTTCTGCCATCAGTGCCTGCCTGCTGGCCACTCCTGCCCTGGCTGCCGATCCTGCCGTCAGCACGACAGGCGGGCTGCCGGGTTATGAAGTCGTCAAGGCGCCGGCCAGCATTGCCAAGCTTCAGCGTGTGAAGCAGAAGCTGGTGGCGCCACCGAACGTGCCCGAGCACAGCCTGAAGACGCCGGCGGCACCGCGTGTGGTGCAGGTCGAGATGTTCATCGAGGAGAAGGAAATCGAGGTGGAGCCGGGCGTGTTCCACTGGGCCTTCACCTTCAACGGCAGCGTGCCTGGTCCGATGATCATCGTGCACGAAGGGGATTATGTCGAGCTGACCCTGAAGAACCTGTCGAAGAACGAGCTGGTGCACAACATCGATTTTCACGCCTCGACCGGGGCACTGGGTGCGGGTGAGCTGACACACGTGGCACCGGGACAGGAGGTGGTGGTGCGCTGGAAGGCGGTGAAGCCGGGCACCTTCATCTATCACTGCGCACCGGGTGGCGCGATGATCCCGTGGCACGTGGTGCACGGCATGAACGGTGCGATCACGGTGCTGCCCAAGGGCGGCCTGAAGGACAAGAACGGCAAGCCGATCACCTACGACAAGGCCTACTACATTGGTGAGCAGGATTTTTACCTGCCGAAGGACGAGAACGGCAAGTACAAGCGTTATGGCTCGCCCTCGGAGTCGATGGCCGAAGACAAGGAGGTCATGGACAAGCTGATCCCGACGCACGTGGTGTTTGGCGAGCGCAAGGGCGCTTATACGGGTGAGAACGCGATGACGGCGAAGGTGGGCGAGACGGTGATGATCTACCACTCGCAGGCCAACCGCCAGTCCTATCCGCACCTGATCGGTGGTCACGGCGACTATGTGTGGGAGCGCGGCAATCTGGCCGATGCCCCGGCGCAGGATCTGGAAAGCTGGGTGATTGCGGCAGGTTCGGCGGGGGCGTCGATGTACACCTTCAAACAGCCGGGTGTGTACGTGTACCTGAGCCACAACCTGATCGAGGCACTGAACCTGGGCGCACTGGCCCAGATCAAGGTGGATGGCAAGTGGGACAACGACCTGATGGAGCAGACGGTCGCCCCGCGTGCGTTCAAGGAGTGAGTGCTGTGACGGGCCGGGTCAGGCCAATGGCCAGTTCCTGACGGAGCTGGCGGACGCTGATCCGGCGCGACGGGGGGCTGCGTGCCTTGGGCTTCGCAGCCCCCCGTTCGGGACACGTTGAACAAGCCCTGTGGATGGGTGTGCTGCGGATCGGGCCGTGGCAGAAGATGGCGGCATGTACCATGGATCGTGGCCTGATCTGCCCTCATCGGTGGCGGCTGCCCAGAAGCCGGTGTCTCCAGTGTGGAGGGTGGGCGCCGCAAGGGCCGGGGTTCAGCGTGTTCCTTGATGGGAGGATGCAAAGATGCTGCGTAAATGGCTGCTGGCAGTCTGCCTGGGCATGATGACGTGGGTGTCGGGGCCCGTGCAGGCGCGTGAGGTTCAGGACATCCGTTTTGATCTGCGTGACGAGAAGGGGCCGGTGACGCAGCTCAGCTACCCGGGAAAGTATCTGTTGATGGCGATTGGCTATACCTCGTGCCCGGACATCTGTCCGACGACGCTGTACGAGTATGGCGAGGTGATGAAAAGCCTGCGCAATCCCGATGCCATCCAGCCGCTGTTCGTGACGATCGATCCGGACAATGATGAGGTGGGGCGCCTGAACGCCTACACGCGCTATTTTGATCCGCGCATCGTGGGCCTGAGTGGCGAGATGAAGGAGATTCGTGCACTGGCCGACCAGCTGGGGGCAACCTTCGGTTATCGTCTTGAGGGCAGGAAGCTTGACCGGCCCGTTCCGGGAGAGCCCTATACCGTCTATCACAGTGCGCTGATCTATCTGATTTCGCCCGATCGCACGCTGGTGGATGTCTACGATTACCAGATGGGGGCCGAGGGGCTGACCGAGGCGCTGGATCAGGTGCTGGGGGATGCCCAGGGCGGTGCGCCGGCGTCGGCGGCTGCGCGGGCAACGAAGGCTGCTGCCCCTGCTGCGGGTGGGGTGGATGCCGTTGCCAGACAGGGGGCTGCCGGTGCGGTGCCGGCAGCTGGAGCTGCCGTCGCGGCAGGTGGGCAGCAGGCGTCGGCCGATGGCCGGACGGAACCTGGCCAGCCCGAAGCCGTGCAGGCCACGGCCGCAGGCGGGCGCTGCCCGTTGCCTGAGGGCTTCAAGCCGGTCAGTGATGGTGCCGATCTGAAGTCGGTCCTGCCGCAGGCAGATGCCGGCAAGCCGGTGCTGTTGAATCTGTGGGCATTGTGGTGTGCCCCCTGCCGGGTCGAGCTGCCCGTGCTTGCCCGTTTTGCGGCGTCGCAGCAGCAGATGCAGGTGCAGACGCTGAATCTGGGTGACAAGCCGGCTGATGTGGCAGCGCTGTTTCAGAAAAGCGGATTGCAGGGATTGCCGCAGACGGTGAGCACCGACAAGGGCATCCTGAAGCGTCTGGGAGCACCGGGCCTGCCGTTCACGGCCTTGTTCGTGCAGGGCCGGCAGGTGGCCAGCCGGGCGGGCATCATCAATGACACACGCTCGCTGGCGCGCTATGCGGCGTGTGTCGGTGGTGGGCAGCCCTGATGTGTGTCGTCTGAAGTTTGCGTGGGGCGGGAACTGTGCGTGAGCCGGTGTGTTCCGCGTTGTGTGTTTTGACTGCATGCCGATGCAGGGGAGGAGTGTGATGAAGCAGATTGTCTGGACGACGGCCGCCGTGACCGTGCTGGGCTTGCAGGCCTGTGCGATGGCGCCGCAGGCACCCACGCATACCGAGTTGAAGGATTGCGTGATTCAGGAGGTGATTCCGGGTAAGGACATGACCGGGGCGTTTGTCCGCTTCGTCCATGCGGGGCCGGCGGTGGAGATCGTCCGGGCCGAGGTGCCCAGCATCAGCCCACGTGTCGAGCTGCATTCGATGGAACTGAAGAACGGCGTGATGGAGATGATTCCGCTGACCTCGCCTTCGCTGGCGCAGGGCGAGCGGGTGTTCAGGAAGGGGGCCGATCATGTGATGCTGTTCGACATCGCCAGAAAGCCGGCGGTGGGCAGCCACCATGAGATGACGGTGCATTTCAGCGATGGTTCCAGGGCCAGCTGCACGGCAGTCGTGAAGTCGGTGGCCGAGGTGATGCGGGAAGCCGGGTTGGCCGGCAAGGGTCATCAGGGCGGCCATGGGCAGATGCCGCCGGCGCATGCACCGGCAGCCACCGGACACTGAGGTCAACCAGGGGCATGCGGCCTGACGGATATGCGCGTGTGCCCCGCCAGCGGAGAGTACGGCGATGAGGCGGCGGGAATGGATGAGGGCAGGGGGGGCTGCGGTGGCGGGCATGGCGATGGCGGGCATGCCGGCATGGGCCCGGCAGCCGGAGAAGCTGCTCTCTCTGCATGCCCCCACCCGCCATGCCTTCGTGGCTGACCGCTTTTCGCGTTATGTCAGCGTGGTCGACGTGACCCGGGGCACGCAGCTGGCGACGCTGTATTTTGGCATCCGCCCGCAGGTGATGGAGATGGCGCGTGATGATGCCATGCTGGCGCTGGCCTCACCCGAGGTATCGGGGATCTGGTTTCTGGATCTGAAAACGCAGGCTCGCCGCTTTGTCGAGCTGCCGTCGCCGGTGTTCCAGATATTCTTTGTGCCGCAATCGAAGCGGGTGGCGATCGGCATGCGCGATCAGGTCGGCATCATCGACTATTCCACCTTCGAGGTGAAGATCTTTTCACGGCGTTTTGATTCCGAGAAGCGCCAGGTGGGGCTGAACACCTATTACTCGTTGCTGTTCAGCTCGTTCAGCGAGTCGTTCTGGATTCTGGACGAAGACCGGCCGCGCATTTTCCACAAGTACGGGCAGGATCCGGCTGATTCGGCCTGGAACGAGATCGATCTGTCGGCCCGGATCGGCAGTGGCTCGGGGCTGGGCATTGGCGTGGCCAGCCCCGAGGACGACCTGCTGGCCTTTACGGTGGATGACGGGTCGGAAGGGGTGATCTACTTTCCGCAGCAGAAGAAGCTGCTGAGCACCGGGCCGATGCGTACCACGGGCACGACCAACGAGCCGATGATCCGGCCCTATATCGACGCCTATTCACGGCACGTGATCTTTGCTGACGTGGAAGGCAATGTGGCGCTGTTCGATCTGCACAAGAGTGAGAAGCCCGAGCGTTTTCAGGTCGATTTTTCGCCGCGCATCGCACGCACGGGCTGGCTGGAAAGCACCTGGATTCTGGGGGGCGACCGGGCACTGATGTTCCAGTCCTTCGACAATCCGGCCGACCGCAAGGTGTTCCGCTTTCCGTCGGAAGTGGTGGACATCTGGGTGACGGGCGACAGCAAGACGGCGCTGGTGGCGCTGGATGAGGACTGGCCGCAGCTGTTCCGCTACGACATCCGCACCCGGCAGCAGCTGCCCTCGATCCGCGTGAGGAACGTCAACATGGTTGGCCTGATCCGCATGGGCAGCAACAACAGCATCTGCTATTGAGGCCGCGGCCGGGCGACGCCCTGCGTTCCGTGCCGGCCAGGGCGTCCTGCCGTACC
>JAUNLD010000045.1:23169-24967 GCA_030532425.1 Lautropia sp.
GGGGAAGGTGCCACCCGGGGGGGGCCCAGGGCTACCGGGGGAGGGCTCAGCGCACGGCCTCGATCAGGTCGATCAGCTCGGTGGGGTGTTGAAACAGGTAGTCGGCCTTCCAGCTGGCGGCGTTCTCGGGGCTGGCATAGCCCCAGCCGGCGGCGATCGTCGTCATGCCGACGGCCTTGCCGGCAGTGATGTCGCGCAGGTCATCACCGATGTAGATGCACTGGTGGCCGCGCAGGCCGGTGGCTTTCAGCGCCTTTTCCATCAGGTCGGGATGGGGCTTGGCCCGGGGAGCCGAATCGCCACCGTAGGCCACTGCCATGCGCGGCAGCAGGCCCAGTGCATTGCACAGCAGCTGCACCAGGTACTCCAGCTTGTTGGAGATGACGCCCCAGCGGATGCCGTTGGTCTCCAGGTAGTGCAGGACCTCGGGCATGCCGGCAAAGAGCCGGGTGTGCACGGCGATGTTGTCGGCGTAACTGGCCAGGAACTCGTCACGCAGGGCCTGATAGCCTGGGTCGTCGGGTGTGGCGCCCAGACCCACCTGAATCAGTGCGCGCGATCCTTCGGAGGCGAAGGGGCGGTATTCGGCAAGGGGCAGGGGCTTGAGGCCCCGATCGAGGCGCATCTGGTTGACGGGGGCCGCCAGATCGTCGGCCGTATCGGCCAGCGTGCCGTCCAGGTCGAAGAAGACGGCAGCGGGCGGGGAGGAGAGCCGGGGCATGGTGAGTGAGGGCGAAAGAGACGGCTGATGCGTGGGCGCGGGCTGGTGCATGGCCTGTGGGCAGCGGCTGCGCGCAGGCCAGGCGTGGCTGGGGAGCTTGAGCGTGTCAATCGGGCTTGCGGCAGGCCATCATGTAGTTGACGCTGACATCGCCCGGATCGAGGCGGTATTGCTTGCTGACGGGGTTGTAGGTGAGGCCCATGAAGCCGGTGACGTCCAGTCCGGCCTGGCGGGCCAGGCGCGCCAGCTCGGCGGGCCTGATGAACTTGTCGTGCGAGTGGGTGCCCTTGGGCAGCAGCTTCAGCACGTATTCGGCCCCGACGATGGCAAACAGCCAGGATTTGGGGTTGCGGTTGAGTGTGGAGAAGGTGAGGGTGGCGCCCGGCTGCGCCAGCTGCGCACAGGCACGTACCACCGATGCCGGGTCGGGCACGTGTTCCAGCATTTCCATGCAGACGACGACGTCGAAGTGCCCGGGCTGGCGGGCGGCCATGTCCTCGACGGCGATCTGTTCGTAGTGAACCTGGGCACCCGTATCGAGGGCGTGCAGTCGTGCCACCTGCAGCGACTTGTCGGCCAGGTCGATGCCGGTGACGGTGGCGCCGGCACTGGCCAGCGCCTCGGCAAGAATCCCGCCGCCGCAGCCGACATCGATGACCTGCCTGCCTTGCAGGCTGCCGCCTGCCTGTTCACGGATCCATTCCAGGCGCAGCGGGTTGATCTCGTGCAGGGGCTTGAATTCGCTGTCGGGATCCCACCAGCGCGAGGCCAGCGACTGGAACTTGTCGAGTTCGGCCTGGTCGACGTTACGCGGGGCGGTGGCGGCGGAGGTATCGGCGGACATGGCAACGGGCAGAGAGATGCGTGAAGGATGCAGGCCCGGCGCTCGCGCGTGGCAGCCGGGGTCGGGCAATGCCGGAACCGGAGCCGGGCAATGCCGGGATTCTAGCCCCTTACGGCAGGACAGGGGAAAGGACGGGGATGGGGGCAGCCATGGGGCATGGCCAAGAAAAAAGCCACCATGGCCGGGGCCATGATGGCTTGTTGTGTGCGCCCGGCACGGGCGCACTCCTGGAG
>JAUNLD010000046.1 GCA_030532425.1 Lautropia sp.
AGCATTCCGATCTCGATGCAGGGGCCGCGCCGACGCCGGGCAGCGCAGGGCTGCCGTGGGAATTGGGCACCATCGGTGTGATGGCGCGACACGATGTGAGGGCCTGCCGGCCCTTTTACCCGGCCAGCCGCTGGCGCAGCACCTCGTAGACCACCACCCCGGTGGCCACCGAGACGTTCAGGCTGGAGACCGCGCCCTGCATCGGGATCGACACCAGCGCATCGCACTGCTCGCGCACCAGGCGGCGGATGCCTTTGTCCTCGGCCCCCATGACGATGGCGACCGGGCCGGCAAAGCGGGTCTGATAGAGGCCGGCGTCGGCCTCGTCGGCCAGGCCATAGACGGTGAAGCCCGCATCCTGCAATTGCTCGATGGCCCGCACCAGGTTGGTGACGAGGATGTAGGGCACCGATTCGCCGGCGCCGCTGGCGGTGTGCATGGCCACGTCGGTGAGCGGGGCGGCGTGGTCCTTGGGCGCGATCACCGCATCGACCCCAGCCCCGTCGGCACTGCGCAGGCAGGCGCCCAGGTTGCGCGGATCGGTCACGCCATCAAGGAGCAGCACGAAGGGCGCGGCGGTATCGGCAGGGCGTTCGGCCAGCTCGTCCAGCAGGGCGGGCAGGGTCATCGACACCGTCTGCGTCTCGACCTGGGCCACCACGCCCTGGTGGCGGCGTCCGCCCGCCATGCGGTCCAGCCGCCGGCCATCCACCCGCATCACCTGCACCTGCTGGTGTTGCGCCAGCTTCAGCAGGTCTCGCACACGCGGGTCGTCGCGCGACTGGTCCAGATACAGCGACTTGAAACTGGTGGGCGCCTGGCGCAACCGCGCCATCACCGCATGAAAACCGTAAAGCAGCATGATGGGATGGAGGCAGGTGGACCTGCCGGGTGAAGAAGGGTGGAGCAGGGGCGATGGTACCGCTGCACGGCGGGGGCTGCCGGCTGAATGTGTTGCTGCGCAGCGGGGAGCCGGGTTGCCATCTCTCTCCTGAAAGCGGCCCTGTCCGTGGACTCGTGCTGTATCCGTGATGGCAGGGTTCCGGCGCCCGTTCCCCGGTGGGCAGCCCGCCCATTCCCCTGCGGCAAGCCCTCAGCTTCTCAGGTACCTGTAGCCGATCCAGCCGCCCAGCAGGCCGCCCAGGTGGGCAAAGTGGGCCACGCCGGCGTCGGTGCCGGTCAGGCCGAAGTACAGCTCCAGGATGGCGTAGATGCCGACGAAGACGCGCGCGGGCAGCGGGATCGGCGGGATCAGCAGCATGACGCGCTGGTGCGGAAACAGCAGCGCATAGGCCAGCAGGATGCCGAAGACGCCGGCCGAGGCGCCGATGATGGGGGCGCCGTTGGTGAAGATCAGGCTGCCCACCACCACCTGGGCGATGGCGCCGGAGACGACGGCGATCAGGTAGCTGATGGCGGTGCGGCGTGCGCCCCAGACGGATTCGACGGCGCTGCCGAACATCCAGATCGCAAACATGTTGAACAGCAGGTGGGTGAAGTCGCCGTGCAGCAGGCTGTAGGTGACGATCTGCCACGGGGCATCCCAGGGCAGGGCGGCCAGCAGGTCATGCGGGCGTGGCCACAGGGCCAGCCAGTACATCATCGGCCGATAGAAGTTCTGCTGCAGCAGGAAGCAGATGACGTTGACCAGCAGAACGGCACGGGTGAAGGCGGGCACGGCAAGCACGGTGAGGCCTCGGTTGGTGGCCGGGCAAGGGGCCGGGCCGGGTGAAGAAGGGGGCGGGGGAGACGCCCGGCGGGGCTGGCGCGCAGCTACGGCCAGCGCCGGACGCCGCCGGTGGGTCAGGGATCTTTCCGCCAGAGCGGGGGCCGTTCGCCGGCTGGCGACGGGGATGGGGCCGGGTTGGCGGCGCTGTCTGCCGGCGGGGCGTCGTCCACCTCCCTGACGGTGATGGTGTGCCAGGCGACGTCTTCGACCTCGTCATCGCGGGGTGGGGTGGTGCTGTGGCTGCCGCGCCCCGGGCGGCGGGCCGCGTCGGGGGGCGTGTCGGCCGCGGGCCGTGACGTGCCGGTGTTGCGCGGGCGTGCCCAGGGGGGCGTCTCGCCGGTCCGCAGGTAGGCGTCAGGCTCATCGTGGCCGTTGCCGAACAGCCGGCTGCGTCGGGGGCGGAGGTGGGCGGTGGCATCCCCGGCGTCTGTCTGCACGCTGGCGGCAGCGGGTGCGGCACTGGCCGTGCCGGGGGCATTGCCTGCCGCCGGAGCCGGGGCCTCATCGCCGATGACGTCGGTGGCGGCCCCGGTGGCCGTGTCGGCCGGTTCCGTGGCCGGGGGCGTCGAGGGCGTGGCCTCTGTGGCAGCCTCCGGATCGGGGCTGGCCCCCGGCAGCTGGTCGGGGACCTCGCGCGGGAGTTCGGCCGGCCGCCCGTCACCCTGTTGCAGCAGCTCGCGGAAGCTGGTTTCGGACAGCACCTCGTTGAAGCGGTCCTGAACCATCGTGAAAGCCTCGATGCTGCGCAGCTTGCGCGCGGGCAGCATGGGTGAGAGGGTGCCGGCACGGCGCACGGCGTCCAGCACCTGCCACAGCGTGATGCTGTCGAGGTCGCGGGCGGGTACCCAGCCGGACGGGCTGGTCTTGCCGTCGGCCCGCAGCACCAGGCCCTCGCGGTTGAGGGCGTCGAGAATGTCGCTGATGGCCAGGGATGGCACCTGGAACTGCTGCACCAGCTCGTCGGTGCGCGGTGGCTCGCTGCCCAGGCGGAAACGGTCGCCGATTTCCTGCATGATGGCCAGGGCCAGCTGCTCGCGTCCCTCGGAGCTGATGCGGGCTTCCTGACCGGGCGGCAGGGTCCGGTACTCGGGGTGCTGGATGTAGAAGCCGATGCTGGCGCCGGTCAGCACCACGATCCAGCTGACATAGAGCCAGATCATGAACAGGATGATGATGGCAAAGCCCGAGTAGATGGCCTCGTATTGCGAGGAGTTGGCCACGAAGCGGGCGAAGCCCCAGCCGGCAGTCTGCCAGGCGATGCCGGCTACCAGCGCGCTGATGAGGGCGGGCCAGAAACGGACCCGCGTGTTCGGCATGTACAGGTACAGCAGCAGGAACAGGGCGATGATGAGCACATAGGGCAGCAGCTTGCCGGCCAGGATGAACAGCTCGCCAAAGGGTTCGATGGCGATCAGGGTCTGCACCAGCCGGGATGAGGCGGCGGCGGCGTTGATGCCCAGTGTGGAGAAGACCACGATCGGCCCCAGCAGCAGGATGGTCAGATAGCCGGTGATCCGGTAGCTGATCGGGCGGAGGTCCCGCACGTGCCAGATGCTGTTGATCGCGCTCTCGATCTTCAGGATGGTGGAAATGGCGGTGAAGAACAGCATGGCCAGGCCCACCGAGCCCAGCACGCCGACGTGCATGTTGTTGATGAAGCCGATGATCTGGTCGCTGATCTCCAGCCCGCGCGGCCCGAGCGGTTCGAGAAAGCGCTGCAGGGCGGGTTCGATCTGCCCGTGCACGCCAAAGGCCTTCGACAGCGAGAAGGTCAGGGCCAGCATCGGCACGATCGACAGCAGCGTGGTGTAGACCAGGCTGGTGGCACGCAGCAGGATCTCGCCGAAGGCGAGGTCGCGGATCACCGCCACCGTGATGGCCGCGCAGCGGGTCAGGGCGGCGGCCAGGCCGTGGCGCTGGCGGCTCTGTTGCTGAAGGCGGGCTTGCAGGGAAGCGAGCAGGCTGGCAGGGTCTTGCATCGGCAGGCGAAGGTCCGGCAACGGAAGGCAGCTGCGTGAGGGCCGGCATCCGGCACGCATGACGGGTTCAGGGTGTCTCCGGGGGCTCCTCCATCCACGGGACCCGGTCAGAGTATCCCTAAGTCTACAAAAAGTGGCGGTGTGCTGCTGGTAACGCCCGGTATGAGCGGGTATATCGGCGTAACTGTCGGCTGCTCTTGCATCTCAACCGTTTTCCCGGGGAGAAAGGCCGGCTTGTGCCGGTTTGCCGTTACAGTGACGGCAGGGACCTTCCCCTGGACAAGGAGAAACAGGCAGATGAACAGCAACAGGCAGCAGCAGGGATGCGTGCCGGACCGGGTCGGCGCCCTGCACGACCAGAGCGGGGCCCGGATGGCGGGGGCCGGGCGCGTCGGGGCCGCAGGCGTGGCCGGGGCCGGGACGGGGCAGGTGAGGGTGGCACGGCGACGGCTGCTGCTGGCGGGCGGAGGCGTCCTGGCGCTGGCGGGCTGCGGGGCGGTTCATGATGACCCCTACTATCTGGATGACCGCAACGACGGGGCCGAGATCTGGCTGGGGCTGTGGCGCGATCTGGAGATCCGGCTGGCCGTCCAGCCCGGTGATGGGCTGGTCACCTTCCTGCGCAGCACCATCCGTCCCGAGTTGCGCTACCGCAGTGGTCCCGATTATGCGGCCAGCGATTCGCGCGCGCCCGAGCGGGGGCTGCCGGTGGAAATCTGGCGCTTTCAGGCGCGCGAGCTGGGCCACACCACCATCCGCATGGAGTACGCCACCCATGCCAACGCGCGTCCGGCACGGGTGCTGACCTTCCGGGTGAACGTCTACTGAGCGCTGGTTGGGAGGCCCGGGCAGGTGGCGGCGTGTCGATGACGCCACACTGCTGCCGTCAAGCGGGAACATGCGGGTAAATACCGCCTTTTAGCGGATGTTTGGCCGCTGTTTGTAGAATAATAGCGGCTGCTCCGGCATGAACCCGCGCCAGATCGCCCTGAACCCAGGCCGTGCTGAAAACGGGTGAGTGACGCCAATCCCGTTTCTTCCGGCCCGGATTCTTCTCATGCCTCTCGTCCTGCTGGTTATCCTGCCTTGGCTGGGCAGCCTGATCGCTGTTCTGATGCCCTCCAATGCCCGCAACGCCGAATCCCTGGTGGCGGGGCTGCTTGCTCTGGCAGCACTGGTGCAGGCCGGCCTGTATTTTCCCGAGATCGCCGCGGGCGGTGTCATCGAACAGCGCGTGACCTGGCTGCCCAGCCTGGGGCTGGACCTGGTCTTCCGGATGGACGGCTTTGCCTGGCTGTTCACGATGCTGGTGCTGGGCATCGGCGCGCTGGTGGTGCTGTATGCCCGCTATTACATGTCGCCCACCGATCCGGTGCCGCGCTTCTTTGCCTTTCTGCTCTCGTTCATGGGAGCGATGTGCGGCGTGGTGCTGTCGGGCAATCTGGTGCAGCTGGTGCTGTTCTGGGAACTCACCAGCATCTATTCCTTCCTGCTGATCGGTTACTGGCACCACCGGGATGATGCCCGCAAGGGCGCGCGCACGGCGCTGCTGGTGACGGGCAGTGGTGGCCTGTGCCTGCTGGTGGGGGTGTTGCTGCTGGGCCATGTGGTGGGCAGCTACGAGCTGGATGCGGTGCTGTCCTCGGGCGACCAGATCCGCCACCATGCGCTCTACCCGGTGCTGCTGATCTTCATCGTGCTGGGCGCGCTGACCAAGAGTGCGCAGTTTCCGTTCCTGTTCTGGCTGCCGCGGGCGATGGCGGCGCCCACGCCGGTGTCGGCCTATCTGCACTCGGCGACGATGGTCAAGCTGGGCGTGTTCCTGCTGGCGCGGTTGTGGCCGGTGCTGGCCGGCACCGACGAATGGCTGTGGCTGGTGGGGGGCGCCGGTGCGGCCTCGCTGCTCATCGGCGCCTGCCTGGCGATGTTCCAGACCGACCTCAAGGGGCTGCTGGCCTATTCCTCGATCAGCCATCTGGGCCTGATAACGCTGCTGCTTGGCCTCAACAGCACCACGGCTGCGGTGGCTGCGGTCTTTCACATCATCAACCATGCCACCTTCAAGGCCTCGCTGTTCATGGCGGCGGGCATCGTCGATCACGAGACCGGTACCCGCAACATCGGCCGGCTCAGCGGCCTGATGCGCAAGATGCCGGTGACCGGCACGCTGGCCCTGGTGGCCAGCGCGGCGATGGCCGGCGTGCCGCTGCTCAACGGTTTCCTGTCCAAGGAAATGTTCTTTGCCGAGACGCTGAGCATGCACACCAGCCGCCCGGTCGACGTGCTGCTGCCGGTCGTGGCCACCGTGGCGGCCATGTTCAGCGTGACCTACTCGCTGCGCTTTGCCATCGATGTCTTTTTCGGCAAGCCGGCCGAGAACCTGCCGCGCGAGCCGCATGAGCCGATCCACTGGATGCGGGTACCGGTCGAGCTGCTGGTGGTCGTCTGTCTGGCGGTGGGTGTGTTGCCCCAGACCATCATCGGCACCGTGCTCGATGCCGCGGCCCGACCGGTGGTGGGCGGGACGCTGCCATCCTACAGCCTGGCCCTCTGGCACGGCCTCAACCTGCCCCTGGTGATGAGCCTGGCGGCGATGGCCGGAGGCCTGCTGCTCTGGCTGCTGATGCGGCGGCGGCTGCGCGAGAGCGCGCCGGGACGCATCGGGAGGTGGCAGGGGCTGGACGGGCAGGCGCTGTTCTCGATGGGGCTGATCGGCTTGCGACGGCTGGGGGCGCGTGCGTTGCGGGTGGTGGGCACCCGGCGCCTGCAGCAGCAGCTGTTTCTCATCATGCTGGTGGGGGTGACGCTGACGGCCGTCATCATCACGCGTGGCGAGGCACTGGGCTTCGGCAGCCGCGACACGCTTGCGCCCTCGCCGATCTTCATGGGCCTGTGGGTGATCGGCGGCATCTGTGCGGTCGGCGCTGCCTGGCAGGCCAAGTATCACCGGCTGGCTGCCCTGATGATGATGGGCGGCGCCGGCCTGGCCACCTGCCTCACCTTCATCTGGTTCTCGGCCCCGGATCTGGCCCTGACGCAGCTCACCGTCGAGGTGGTGACGACGGTGCTGTTCCTGCTGGGGCTGCGCTGGCTGCCCAAACGGATCGAAGCCTTTCCCGGCCGCCGGCAGATGCCGGGGCTGGTGCGGTTGCGCAGGGGACGTGACCTGATCCTGTCGATCATCGTCGGCCTGGGGCTGGCGCTGATCGCTTATGCGATGATGACCCGTGAGTTCCCGCAGAGCATCTCGCCGTTCTTTCTGGCGCGTGCGCTGCCCGAAGGCGGCGGTACCAACGTCGTCAACGTGATGCTGGTGGATTTCCGCGGCTACGACACGATGGGCGAGATCACGGTGCTGTCGGCGGTGGCGCTGGCCGTGTATGCGCTGTTGCGGCGCTTCCGTCCGCCGCAGGAAAGCTCGCAGCTGCCCAGCCAGCAGCGCCTGCCCCCCGACATCGTCACCGATCTGGTCAACCCGCGTGCCGCAGCCGACACGGCGCTGGGCTACATGATGGTGCCGGCCGTGCTGGTGCGCCTGCTGCAACCGCTGGCGGTGGTGGTGGCGCTCTATCTGCTGATGCGGGGCCACAACCAGCCGGGCGGAGGCTTCATTGCCGGCCTGGTGATCTCGATCGGCTTCATCCTGCAGTACATGGTGGCGGGCACGGCCTGGGTCGAGGCCCACATGAAGCTGAATCCGCCACGCTGGATTGCCTATGGGCTGCTGACGGCGGCGCTGTGCGGGCTGGGGGCTTGGCTGTTCGGCTATCCGTTCCTGACCACGCACACGGCACACTTGAAGCTGCCGATGCTGGGTGAGGTGCACCTGCCCAGTGCGGCGCTGTTCGACATCGGCGTGTTTGCTGTGGTGGTGGGCGCCACGATGCTGATCCTGACGGCACTCTCGCACCAGTCCATCCGTCGGCGTACGCGGCGGGCGGCTGCGGGCGACGAGGAGGCCGCACCGGAGGGCAGGGCCCGTGAACCGGTGCGGGAGGCCCCGACCGTCACCCGCCCTGAATGAGGAGAATCTGATGGAAACCATTCTGGCCATTGCCATTGGCGTGCTGGGCGGCTCGGGCGTGTGGCTGCTGCTGCGCCCGCGCACCTTTCAGGTCATCATGGGGCTGTCGCTGCTGTCTTATGCCGTCAACCTGTTCATCTTCAGCATGGGCCGGCTCAAGCTCGACAGCGAGCCGGTGCTGGTGGAGGGGGTGGTCCCCGACCTGAACAACTACACCGATCCGATGCCACAGGCGCTGGTGCTGACGGCGATCGTCATCGGCTTTGCGATGACGGCGATGTACCTGGTGGTGATGCTGGCCTCGCGTGGGCTGGCCGACACCGACCACGTTGACGGCAACGCCGACGCGGAATGGTGAGGAGGACAACCCGATGATCGGCGTCATGTCGCCCCATCTGATCATTGCGCCGGTGCTGCTGCCGATGCTGACGGCTGCGCTGATGCTGGCCCTGGGGGACCAGAAACGCGAGACGCTGGCCTGGGTCAATGTGGGGTCGTGCCTGGTTGGCCTGCTGCTGGCCATCGTGCTCACCTGGTCGGTGCACCATGGGGTGGCGCCGGCATCGCCGGGACAGCCGCCGGCCTCGATCGGCTCGCTTGGCATCTACCTGCCGGCCAACTGGCAGGTTCCCTTTGGCATCGTGCTGGTGCTCGACCGGCTGTCGTCGGTGATGCTGCTGCTGACCAGCGTGATGGCGACGGCCGCCATCGTCTTTGCCGTGGCCAGCTGGGACCGGATCGGCGTGCATTTCCATCCGCTGTTCCAGATCCAGCTGATGGGTCTGAACGGTGCCTTCCTGACGGCCGACCTGTTCAACCTCTTCGTCTTCTTCGAGGTGCTGCTGGCCGCCTCCTACGGGCTGCTGCTGCATGCGCCGGGCCGCACCCGTGTCGGGGCGGGCCTGCATTACATTGCCATCAACCTGGTGGCCTCGTCCTTCTTCCTGGTGGGGGCGGCGCTGCTGTACGGCGTCACCGGCACGCTCAGCTTTGCCGATCTGGCGGCCCGCATCCCCGAGGTGGCGGCAGAAGACCAGGTGGTGCTGCATGTCGGCGTGGCCATCCTGGCAGTGGCCTTTCTCACCAAGGCGGCCATCTGGCCGATGGGCTTCTGGCTGGTGCCGGCCTATTCGGCGGCGGGCGCCTCGGTGGCGGCCCTGTTCGCCATCATGACCAAGGTGGGCATCTATGCGCTGCTGCGGCTGTGGTCGCTGATGTTTGCCGGCGACGAGGGCGGCCCGCGCTGGGGAAGCGAGTGGCTGATCGCCGGCGGGCTGGCCACCATCGCCTTCGGCATGATCGGCCTGCTGGAGGCACGGCAGCTTGGGCGCATCACCGGCTTCGGGGTGGTGGTGTCCTCGGGCACGCTGCTGGCGGCCATCGGCTTCAATCAGGTGCTGGTGACCGGTGGGGCGCTGTACTACCTGCTCAGCTCGACGATGGCCGCAGGTGCCATGTTCCTGCTGATCGAGCTGATCGACCGCAGCCGGTTGCTGGAGAGCGAGTTTCCCAACCCGGACGATGCCGATCCGGTACCCTTCTTTCTGGACGAGGAGGAGCCGACGCGCGACACCAACCTGGACGAGTTTCAGGAGGCACTGACGGGCCGGGTGATTCCGGCGGCCGTGGCCTTTCTGGGCTTTTCGTTCATGGGCTGTGCGCTGCTGCTGACGGGCATGCCGCCACTTTCGGGGTTTCTGGGCAAGTTCATGATGTTGTCGGGCCTGTTCGACCCGGCTGCGGCCCACGGGGGCGGCAAGGCGATCAGCCCGTCGGTATGGCTGATGGCCGCCCTGGTGATCCTGGCCGGGCTGGCTGCCCTGATCGCACTCTCGCGCACCGGCATCCGCATGTTCTGGACACCGCGTGACCGGCCGGTACCACAGTTGAAGGTACTGGAGTGCGTGCCGATCGGCGTGCTGCTGTTCCTGTGCGTGCTCATCACCTTCCGGGCCGAACCGGTCACACGCTTTTTGCAGGCGGCGGCGGCCGATCTGGCCAATCCGGCCACCTACATCGATTCGGTGCTGCTGACCAAGCCCCTGCCACCGCCCGAGATCACCCGCCAGATCCTGAAGAAAGGGGTCGAGTGGCCCGAGGAGGAGACGCCATGAGATCGCTGCTGCCTGCACCGTTGCTGAGCCTGTCGCTGCTGGTGCTGTGGCTGGTGCTCAACGGCTCGCTCAGCCCCGGCCAGATCGTGCTGGGGGTGCTGATTGCCATCGTCGTGCCGCTGTCCACCCAGTCGTTGCGACCGACGCGCCAGCGGGTGCGTCGGCCGGGGGCCATCCTGCGCCTGCTCGGCCGGGTCTTCGTCGATGTGCTCAAGTCGAACCTCGACGTGTTCTGGCGTGTCTGGCGCTACGGCAGCCATCCGCCGCGCACGCAATGGGTGGTGGTGCCCCTGCAGCTGAAGGATCCGACCGGGCTGGCGGCGCTGGCGGCGATCTCGGCGGTCACGCCCGGCACCGTCTGGTCCGAACTGTCGATGGACCGCTCGCGACTGCTGATCCATGTCTTTCATGTACCGCCGGAGCAGGATTTTCCGGCCTGGTTCAAGGCCCGGTATGAGGCGCTGCTGATGGAGATTTTCGAATGAGCCTGTGGCTGACCGGCACGGTGTACTTTGCGCTGGGCTGTTTTCTGGCCGGCATGACGCTGTCGCTTTACCGGCTGCTGTTCGGCCCCACCGCACAGGATCGGGTGATGGCCATCGACTACATGTACCTGAACGGCATGCTCATCATCCTGGCCAGCAGCATCCTCTATGCCTCGGATGCCTATTTCGAGGCGGCGCTGCTGATCTCGATCTTCGGCTTCGTCAGTTCGGCGGCACTGTCCAAATTCCTGCTGCGTGGCGAGGTGATCGAATGAACAACACGGCGCTGTTCGGGGGCGCGCTGCCGGTCTGGGCCGATGTGCTCATTGGCGTGCTGGTGGTGCTGAGCGGGCTGCTGGCCTTCACCGGTGCGTTGGGGCTGGTGCGCATCAAGGATTTCTTCAACCGTCTGCATCCGCTGGCGCTGGGTTCGACGCTGAGCGTCTGGTGCCTGGCGGCAGCGCTGGTGCTGTTCTTTTCCTTCACCTATCAGACGCTGGTGCTGCGCACCTGGCTGGTGGTGGTGTTCATGGCCATCACCGTGCCGGTGACGGTGGTGCTGCTGGCCCGTGCCACGCTGTTCCGGCGCCGTGCTGCGGGCGACGAAGGCCTGCCGCCCACCTTTGCCGGGCCGGTCAAGCGGATCGTGCGCGAGGATTGAGGCTCAGCGGGCGGGCAGCGCGCCCGTTTGCAGCAGCTGCACGAAATCCTGCTGGCTGAGCCGGTGCGCTTCCTTGCGCACCATCGTGCCGTTGTCGTAGTGCAGCAGGTCGAATTCCACCCAGCCGGGGCCACCGTGTGCGCTGTCGCTGGTGGTGCCGTCGTCGGCAGCCGGCAGGGCGTCATCGTCAGGGGGCGGCCCCATCACCGTGCCCTCGTCGGGCTGGGCATCCGTCACCAGGATGGTGCGGCGCAACAACGGCAGTGCCTCGGCCCAGGGCAGGCGGTGGGCCGCGACGGGTTCGTGCAGCAGGTGGCCACGGGCAAAGGCATAGGCTGGTGGCGAGCCCTGTGTCCAGACCTCGCGGGTGATGCGCTCGGCGGCCGTGGGCCTGCGGCCCAGCTTGTCGGCCAGCGCCTCGTTGGCGGCACGATCGACGCGGGTGTCGAGGCTGATGTCGAGGTTGGCCCGGAAGGCCTCGTGCACGCCAAAACACCAGTGGGCGGCGTAGCCGTCGACGAAGTC
Organism: Lautropia sp.; assembly: GCA_030532425.1. GTDB lineage: Bacteria > Pseudomonadota > Gammaproteobacteria > Burkholderiales > Burkholderiaceae_E > Lautropia. The sequence continues at coordinate 11,518 of JAUNLD010000046.1, forward strand.
GGCATTCAGTGTTTCGGTGCGACGGCGCGCTTTGCTCATGGGCGGTTATCGGCAGGCCAAAACGCTATTCTGACAGCTTCGGCGCCGATGCGCGTGGACAAAAGGTGGACGGGCATGCGGGAGCAGGCCCCGGGCCACGCTGGACAGTATCCCGTGGATGTGGGCGCCACGGGGTCTTGTCCGGCGCTTCCCGGGCGGCTGGCCACCGCCATCCGCGGGGAAGCGGATGGCTGGGGGCACGGCTGGACAACGGATCACGGCGTGGCCGGCACCGTGGAACTCCACACCTGACGGTAGGGCTCGACCCGGGTGGGACCCAGACTGGAGTCGATCATGTGGAAGGATTGCGGGGCCAGCGGCTGACCATAGGTCCAGTTGGCGGGCACCTGCCATACGGTGCACACGTTGCGCTCCAGATCCGGCTCGGGCTCTTGCTTGTTGACCTCCCAGCACAGGCGCACCTGGTCGTCGAGCCGGCGCCTGTTGGTGTCCTCGTGGGCTTCCAGCCACAGCTTGACCTGTGCCTGCCGGTCGTTGAAGCGCCATTCGTGCACGGTGCCGTAGCGCACCAGCTCGTCGTGGGCATAGCGCTTGCTGCCGGCCGGGTCACCGGCACGGGCATGCTCGGCGGCATCCGGGGTGGCAAGGCCGCGCAGCTCGGCACGGTCATCGACCGCTTCACCCGTCCTGGTCACGGTCTGCTGGCGCAGGCCCAGCCAGCGCGACAGCAGTACCGAGCCCTTGTCACCCTGCCGTTCGTTGCTGACATGCACGGCCAGGGTCTGCACCGCATGGGGGAAGATGGGGCGCATCGGGTCGTCGGCACTTCGCCAGGCACCGCTGCGTTGCAGGTACAGGTAGCTGCCGACGGCCGGGGCATAGCCACCGCTGGTGGCGCCATCAGCATACTGGGTAACACGGGCCAGCTGTTGCAGCGACACCCGCAAGGGGGCGCGTGCCTGCGAGGCGGGCTTGTCGTTGAACATGTCCCGTTCCATGGCAAAGCTGGGATCCTCGGCTTCGGCGGCCGGGGCAAAGGGCGGCAGCCGGGCTGCACCGTTGCCACGCGGACTCATCGCGTCCAGCATCGTGGCCAGCACGCCGCCACTGATGCCGTGGATGCTGATGGGCGCTTCGGCCTTCGCCGGCGTGTTGGGGGGACTGGGGTCTGTGGGGGGGCTCGACTCGGCCTTGCCGTGGATGGCTTGCGGGTCGCTGACCCAGTGGATGTTCGTTTCTGGCAGAGGGATACCCGAGCCGTCGTAGTCGCGCCTCACATGATTCACATGTTGCCCCTGGTACACCAGAGGCGTGCCCGGTGCCCAGTTGGCCGGCACCTGCCAGAGGCTGCAATGCAGGCGGTCTTGCAGGTAGCTGGCCACGTTGAACTTGAAGCAGGCGGCAAACTGGTTTGCCGTGGCGCCCTTGAGGACCAGCAGGTCGACTCGGTTCTGGTCGCCGTCGGCGCGCCAGCTGTGCAGCGGCGTGTTCCAGGCCGCCAGGGTGTTGCGGCGCAGGCTGTAGGGGGTGGCAGCGGTGGCGGTCAGCGACTTGACGGGCATGTCGTCGCCACGCATCTGGGGATCGCTCCTGACGGTCAGGGGCAGTTGCGTGCCCAGTTGCAGGGCCTCGGCATCGGCCGCACCCTGGGCCAGGTCGGCCGGCAGATTGCCCTGGCCGGACAGACCCACGCGCCATTCCACCCCCGTAAAGAGGGTCTTGCCCGTGCTCTGCTCCGGCATGGCATGGGCGTGGTGGTGGCTCACATGGGTGCCCAGCCCGCTCTTGCCCTCGTCGGCGCTGATGTTCTGATCGGTGAAGAAGCTGCTGGTCTTCGATTGCTTGTCGGCGGTGCCTTCGGGGAAATTGCGGGTGGCTGGCCAGGCGCGTGTAGGCAGCGACTGGCCGGCCTCGACCTGATTGGTGCTGGTGCGCAGCGCCTGGGCCAGCACATCCCCGCGCACGCCGTTGGCCGAAATCGGTGCCGCCGCAGCGGCTGCGGCACCGGCAGCCGGGGTGGCCGGCGTGGCCTCATCACCCGGTGCCTTGGTCTGCAAGCCACGAGGGCTGGTGCCGGATTCGGTACCGCTGGCCGGGTGGGTACCGCCATCACCGGTGTTGCCGCCGCATGCGGCCAGTGCGGCCAGCAGCAGCGTGGCCAGCCACGGCGTGCGGCCAGGGTTCAGGGCCTTGCGGCCCGGGGACATGGAATACATGGGTATAAGCCTCCCGAATCATTGATTCGCCGTGCGTTGAAACGGATGGCAGTCTAGGAGGAGAAGCGAAGGTTTGTGTAAAAAACTTCGACAATTGGCCGGTCCATGGCCCCTCAACCTGCATGAACCGGTCGTGCATCGCGGCCGTTCTTATGAAATTTTACGTCATGACATGTGGTGTAATTTTGTATGGTGAAAATTGCAGGATGGTCATCAGTGCCCGTATGGGTGCCTGAGCACCAGCTTCGTCATGTACATCGCGCCGCTGAAAATGCTGGCCGTTCCGGTCGTGTTCTGGTGATGGGGGTTGCCCATCCAGACCGCTGAGCGCTGAAGCACATGCCCATCACTCCAGACACAGCGCGATCAGTTCGTCCGAGGGCTCGGTTTCGATGCCGTCGCGCACCTCGCGGCACAGGGCTTCGGTGTCGGCGCTCTCCTGGCGGGCGCGCAGCTCGTAGGCCCGCAAAAGGCGCCGGGTGTCGGCGTCGTGGCGCAGGTTCTGGCAGAAGGTGGCGGCCTCCAGCTGGTGGTCATCCTCCAGGCAATAGCCGAGTATGGCTGCGTTGGCGCCCGGGTTGGGGCGCTGTACCTGCAGCAGGTTGGCCAGGGCTTCTTTACTGATTCTTTCCCAGTTGATGCGCCCGGCATGGTGGGCGGGCAGGGTGACCCGCATCACCGAGCGTTGGTGGGCATTGCCATACCGGTCGTCGAACAGGGCGGTGGTGTGTACGCGGATGCGGCCCAGCGGCAGCTGCTGCCGGGCTGTTTCCTTCCCCAGGTTTACCAGGGTGTACAGCACCTCGTCGACATGGGAGGCGTCATGGTCGAGGGTGCTGTCATCCAGGCGCATCTCCACCTGCCAGCGGCCCTGGGCGTCCTGGTCCAGGCGGGTGAGCGTGGGGTCGCGAAGCTTGCTGATGATCTGGCGCAGCTGGGCTGCCTGGGTGGCGGCGGTGCTGGCGGCCGACGAGGGGGCCGGGTTGGGCTGGGTGGTTGCCGTGACGGCAGAGGCCTCGGTGGCGGTCCTGACACTGGACGTGGCCGCCGCTGCCGCATCACCCGGCGCTGAAGGGAGGGCGCCTGTTGCGGAGCCGCCGGTGCCGACGCTGTGCGGTTGTGTAGCGCCGCCGCCTGCAGGAATGGGGGCAGGCACGGCACTGGAGACCGACGTGGCCGCGGCCGGGGCGGAGGACGTTGCGGCAGGCGCGGCGGGCGGGCTGTCGGCGGTGACCCCGTTGCCGGCCCAGATGAACCAGAGCAGACCGAAGCCAAACAGCCAGGTCGCGGCGAGCGAGCTTTCATCCACCGGGCGCACGCCGTCGTAAGCGGTGTAGGGTCTGTCGACTTCTGCCTGGCGGCCTTGCCCTGCCGTGTGGGTGCGCAAGGGCTGTTCCCAGGGGGGGGCCGGCGCCAGGATCGCACCACCGGCCATGGCCACTATCAGGAGCAGGCACAGCAGCTCGATGCCGGCGACGATGACGGGATTGGGCAGGGCGTCTTCCGGGGCGCTCAGGCTGATGAGCAGGGAGAGGTTGATGATGATGAGGGCCAGGAAGGTGCGTGCGCCGCGCTCGTGCAGCCAGTGGATGCCCAGCCGCAGCCGTGCAAACACCACGGCCAGCAGCAGGGGCAGCGCACAGGTGATGTAGAGCACGCAGGCGCTGGTGATGGCCAGCTGGATGTCCGGGTGGCCGCTGATGCAGAAGGCCAGCAGGCAGAGCATGCCGAAGAAGGCGGGGCCGACGGAATTCATCATGTCCGTACGCTGGTCGCTCAGCGTGTCGCTGAAGCCCGGGTTGACCAGCAGTGCCGCCATCAGCTTGAGGAGTACGACCAGGCCCAGCAGCAGGAAGAGCGTGATGATCTGGACGGGCAGCGAGGCCTCTTCCATGCCCAGAAAGGGCAGCGGTGCCAGCACCAGCAGCGTGAGGAGGGGGTTCTTCACCTCGCCCAGCTCAGCCAGCAGTCGCTCGCGCGCACTGGCGGTGAGCCCGCCCTGGGCGGACGCCAGGGCCATCACGGCAAACAGCAGCCAGCCTTTCCAGTTGAAGAGGATGTCCTGCACAGGATCCGGCGCAGTGGCAAGGTGCCGGAACCACGTGCCTGGCCAGTACAGGTCTTTCATCAGCCAGAGGGCAAGGAGCACCACCAGGGCGTTGACGGCAGACCGGTATGGGCGGCGGGTGAGGGCTGCATTCATCGGGGGCAGATGAGGTGTGCACGATGGTGTTCTTCCTATATCGTGCGCGGCTGCCGTGTGTGGGCGTGACGTGATGACAGGGTGGCACGGGCTGACGGGCGTGCGAGCGCGCCCGGGCAGGGCGGCCTGCCGCCGATGGCGATGCCGTGCTGGCCGGGCTGCGCGTTGTTTCTGTCCCGGTCGTCCGTTCATCCCGTGCCGGGTGACCGGCCGTGCGCCGGCTGTTAGCGTGGAGGCGCAAATCAGACAGGGCACGACGGGATGACAGCAGTGGCGCAGCAGGTACACGGGATGAAGAAGACGCCGGCAGCAGGTGAGCCGGGCCGGCGGCTGGTGTTTGACCGGCTGTTGCAGCTGCTGGGGCACGAAGGACATCTCGATGCCGAGCAGGTGACGCGGCTGAGCCGTGATGCCAGCCTGTCGTCGGCCGAGCGGCATCCGCTGGTGATGATTGCCGACCGGCAGCTGACATCACGGCATCCGCCGCATCCGCGGATGGACATGGACTGGCTGTGTCAGTGGCTGGCCGGGCATGTGGGCCTGCGCTTCGTGCGCATCGACCCGCTGAAGGTGGATTTCTCGCGCGTGGGCGAGGTGATGAGCAAGGCCTATGCCACGCGCCACCGCATCCTGCCGCTGGAGGTGACGGCCGATTCGGTGGTGGTGGCCACCGCCGAGCCTTTCGTGACCGACTGGGTGGCCGAGCTGTCGCACACCCTGCGCAAGCCGGTGGTGCCGGTGCTGGCCAGCCCGCTGGATGTGCAGCGCTATCTGGTGGAATTCTTCGAGCTGGCGGGCACGGTGCGCAGCGCGCAAAAGCTCAACGGCAGCGGCAGCTTGCAGAGCAACTTCGAGCAGCTGGTGGAGCTGGGCCGCAACGGCCGCAATTTCGATGCCAACGACCAGCATATCGTCACGCTGGTGGACTGGCTCTGGCAGTATGCCTTCGAGCAGCGCGCCAGCGACATCCACCTGGAGCCGCGCCGCGAGGTCGGGGTGGTGCGGCTGCGCATCGACGGCATCCTCAACAACGTCTATCAGGTGCCACCCAACGTGATGTCGGCGATGACCAGCCGCATCAAGCTGCTGGGGCGCATGGACGTGGTGGAGAAACGCCGCCCGCAGGATGGGCGGATCAAGACGCGGGCGGCCGACGGGCATGAGGTGGAGCTGCGACTCTCGACCCTGCCCACCGCCTTTGGCGAGAAGCTGGTGATGCGGGTCTTCGATCCGTCGGTGCTGACGCGCAGCTTTGCCGAGCTGGGGCTGGCGGGCGATGACCTGGCGCGCTGGCAGGACATGACCACGCGCCCCCATGGCATCGTGCTGGTGACGGGGCCGACCGGTTCGGGCAAGACGACCACGCTCTATGCCACGTTGCGGGCGCTGGCTACCGAAGCGGTGAACGTCTCCACCATCGAGGATCCGATCGAGATGGTGGAGAACAGCTTCAACCAGATGCAGGTGCAGCCCTCGATCGAGCTGGGCTTTGCCGAGGCCATCCGTGCCCTGATGCGCCAGGATCCGGACATCATCATGGTGGGCGAGATCCGTGATCTGGAGACGGCCGAGATGGCGGTGCAGGCGGCCCTGACCGGGCACCTGGTGATCTCGACACTGCATACCAATGATGCACCGAGCGCGATCACCCGTCTGCTGGATCTGGGCGTGCCGGCCTACCTGCTGCAATCGACCCTGATCGGGGTGATGGCGCAGCGGCTGACGCGCACGCTGTGCCCGGCCTGCCGTCAGCCCGATGATTCGGTCACGGATGAGCAGTGGGCGCAGTTCATCAGGCCCTTCAGGAATGTGCCGCGGCCGGAGAAGATCTGGCGGCCGGTGGGCTGTGTGGCCTGCCGGATGACCGGTTACCGGGGGCGCACCGGCCTGTACGAAATCCTGATGAATTCCGAGGAGATCGGCCGTCACATCGTCGAGCGGCCTGCGCTGCGCCCGCTGCGGCTGAGTGCCATCAAGAGCGGCATGCGGCCGTTGCGCCTGGCAGCGGCCGCGGCGGTGGCGGCCGGCATCACCTCGCTGGAGGAGGCCGGCCGACATGCGCCCACCGTGGATCTCTGACACGGCGCGGCGCAGGGTGCGGGGATGTCAGGGCCTTGTCAGCGCGGCATGCTCACGCTGACGGGGGGCACCCATGGGCATTCCGGCTGGAAGGTGCCCGAGAGCAGCTGATCCTTGTACTGGGCGTAACTGATCGGCTCCAGTGGCCTGACCGCGTCCAGACGATAGATGCCCCAGCCGGCGCTGGCCTTGACGGGCTTGCCGTGAATCTGGCCGGGCTTGAGGGCATCGAGCAGGGCGATGGTGTCCTTTGACCAGCGGCAGGTGGCAAAGGGGCCCAGCCGGCCACCTTCGGCGGCACTGGCGGCATGCTTCGAGTGTGTCCGGGCTGTCTGGTCGAAGGGGGCGCCCAGGCGCAGCTTGCCGATCCATTGGCGGGCATCCTGCTCGTCGGCCAGCAGGATGTAGCTGACGGTGTACATCTTCTGGCCCTTCACGCTGGCGCGGTAGGCGTCGTATTCCTGCGCAATCACCTCATCGCTGATCGGCTGCGGGCGGGAGGGCTGTGCCTCATTGTCAACCGCGGCCGTGGCGGCCGGGGCCGGCGCGGCTCCGGTCAACAGTGGCAGGGCCAGGCACAGGGCGGCCAGCAGGGGCGACGGGCAGGGCAGGCGCACGGCGGCAGGCCGCCCTGGGCGGGCAGGCCGGCGGGCTGCCTGGGGCAGGTGTGTGGTCGGATCGGCAGGGCTGAGCGTGGGGCGGGATGGGCGCATGATGGCAGCGGTCAGGGAAGCGGGGGCAGGCCGTGGATGGCCTGCGTGGCGGTGTGTCGGGGTGGGGGCGTCCGGGACGCGCTGCCGGTGCAGCGGGTGGCGGCGCAGGCTGGACGCATGGCTGTATGGTCAGTGGGTGGGGTTGTGGGTGATAGCGGGCGATGTGCAGGTGGACGGGGGCCGGAGCTCTGCCGCTCAGCCGGCCAGCAGGCCGTGCAAGGGCATCACGTCGACCAGATCACCGGCGGCCAGTGGCCCCTGGGCCTCGGGCAGCACGGCGATGCCGTCGGCCTCGAACAGCGAGCGCAGCAGGGCCGAACTCTGGTTGCCGGTGGGATGCGCCACCGGCAAGGCCGGGACATCGTCGCCCGCGGGGTCTGAGGGGGCTGAGGCCTCCGAAGGGCCCGGGCCGGCCAGGCGCACGCGCACCAGCTCCATCCGGCCGGGGCGTTTGCCCAGGGGCACGCCCAGGCGGGCCCGGATCTGTGGCAGGGGCCGGGGGCGGGTCCCCGCCATCGTGTGCAGCGCATCCTGCACCACCAGCAGGAAGCTCAGGGTGGCTGCAACCGGGTTGCCGGGCAGGCCGAAGAGTGGTGTCTGACCGATACGGCCCACCAGAAGCGGCCGGCCAGGGCGAAGCCGCAGCCGCAGGGCATGGGCCTGGCCATCGGCAAGCTGCGACAGCACCGGGTGGAGCAGATCGGCATCGCCACCGGCCGCGCCGCCACTGGTCAGCAGCACATCCACCTGCCGGGCTGCCTGCTGCAAGGCCTGGCCCAGCCGGGCGGGGTCGTCGGGCAGGGTGCCCAGATCGAGCGCCTGCCAGCCGCGCTCGGCCATCAGCGCCAGCAGCGTCGGGCGATTGCTGTCGTGGATCTGGCCGGCGGCCCGTGGCTGATCGCCCTGCACCAGTTCGTTGCCGGTGGAAAACACCCCCACCCGCAGCGGGCCGAAGACGGGCACATGGCTCAGGCCGAGCGAGGCCGCCACACCCAGGGGCACGGCTGAGAGCAGGGTGCCGGCCGGTAGCGCCACCGCGCCCTGTTGCAGGTCTTCGCCACGGCGACGCACGTTCTGGCCGGGCTGCTGGCCGGGGGGGATGGTGATGCTGGCCGGGAAAGTCAGGGAAGGGGTGGCGACAGGCGTGCGTACCTGTTCCTGCATGATGACGGTGTCGGCGCCGGCGGGCATGATGGCGCCCGTCATGATGCGCCAGGCCTGTCCGGGCGGCAGGGTGGCGGGTGCGTCGCCGGCCAGCGTCCGGCCGGCCACCGGCAGCGTGCTCGGCCCGTCGGCGGCCAGGTCGGCGTGGCGCATGGCATAGCCATCCATCGCGGCATGGTCGTGCGGAGGCTGGTCGAAGGGGGCGCGCAGCTCGGTGGCCAGCACCCGGTGGTGGGCGGCGGCCAGCGGCACCGCTTCCTGCCCGGCCGGCGACGGCACCCAGCGGATCAGCAGGGCGCGCGCCTGCGCCACCGTCAGTGCGCCGGGGTCGAGATCCGGATTCTGCCTGAGCAGGGTATCCAGGCAGGCCAGCGGGGCGTGATCTAAGGCGGTATCAGTCATGGCGGGGCTGGGTCGACGAGGTGCTGCTGCTCCTGCCCCGTGATGGGGGCCTGGGGGGGCGGACCGGGTGTAGATGGGGCCTGGTGGGGCCGGTGTCCATGATCGGGGCGCCGGCTGCCCGGGCGCCTGAGCGGCCGGCGGGGGCCCGGCGGCCAGGCGGGCTTCGGCCTGCTGCCAGTCTGCGGGGGTGTTCAGGTTCATGAAGGCGTGGGCATCGTCAAAGCAGACGGATTGCGCTCCCTGTTCACCATACCACTGTCGCACACGATGGTTGCCGCTTTTGAGAAAGCTGTCCAGCGCAGGCAGCAGGTGGCGGTGCACCACGGCAACGAGCGGGTGCGGCTGTTGGGGATCGCAGGCGAAGCGGATGGCAGGGGCGGGCCCGGTAGCGGAGCTGTGGGCGGCCAGCAGCCGGGCCACCCAGTCTGGTGGCAGGAAGGGCGTGTCGCAGGCGGCCACGGCCAGCCAGTCGGTGGTGCAGACCGACAGGGCGGCGTGAATGCCGGCCAGGGGGCCGGGCAGGCCGGGCAGCCGGTCGGGCAGCACCGGATGGCCCAGGCGGCGGTAGGCGGCCTGGTTGCGGTTGGCGCTGATGAGCAGCCGGTCGGTCTGGGGGCCGAGGTTGTCGAGCACCCAGGCCGCCAGTGGCCGGCCGGCCAGGGGCAGCAGGCCCTTGTCGGCATGGGGGTGGAGCGCCTGCAGGCGACGGGCAGCCCCTCCTGCCAGGATCAGGCCGGTGACGGCGGGCCGCACAGGCTCAGCCACCGATGTAGCTCATCTCCACCCGCGGGCGTGCGGTGCCCGCCGGGGAAGTGCCGATCTGGCTGCGCAGCTCGGAGTAGCGGTCGTTGCGCTGTTGCCAGAGTGCGGCCAGTGCAGCGCTGATTTCGTCATCGCGCGCGCCGGCACGCAGCAGGCCGCGCAGATCATGCCCCTGGGTGCCAAACAGGCAGGTGTAGAGCTGGCCTTCGGTCGACAGTCGCAGCCGCGAGCACGCCCCGCAGAAGGGCTGGGTGACGGAGGAAATCAGGCCAATCTCGCCAGCGCCATCGCAAAAGCGCCAGCGGCTGGCCACCTCGCCGGTGTAGTTGGGGTCGACGGGCTCCAGGGGGTGGACGGCGTGAATGCGCGCCAGCACTTCGGCGCTGGGAAGCACTTCTTCCATGCGCCAGCCATTGCTGCTGCCCACGTCCATGTATTCGATGAAGCGCAGGATGTGGCCGCTGCCGCGGAAGCGCTCGACCATCGGCAGGATGTCATGATCGTTGAGGCCGCGGCGCACGACCATGTTGATCTTGATCGTGCCAAACCCGGCATCACGGGCGGCATCGATGCCGGCCAGCACACGGGCGACCGGAAAGTCGGCATCGTTGAGGCGCCGGAACAGCGCGTCATCCAGACTGTCGAGACTGACCGTCAGGCGGTTGAGGCCGGCCTCGCGCAGCGCACGCGCCTTTTTGGCCAGCAGCGAGGCATTGGTGGTCAGCGTCAGCTCGACAGGCTGGCCACCGGGGCGGCGCAGACAGCTCAGCTGGGCGATCAGTGTTTCCAGGTTGCGGCGCAACAGCGGTTCACCGCCGGTGAGGCGCAGCTTGCGTACGCCCAGGCCGACGAAGATGCGGGACAGCCGTGTGATTTCTTCAAAGCTCAGCAGTGCCGCGTGCGGCAGAAAGGGATGATCCTTGCCGAAGACCTCTCGCGGCATGCAGTACGAGCAGCGGAAGTTGCAGCGGTCGGTGACGGAGATGCGCAGATCGTGCAGGGGGCGGCCCAGGGCATCGCGCAGGGCAGCGCCAGGCAGGATGGGGGACGAGGCTGGCGGAACCAGCGTGGTGATGCGGCGCTGGCGTTGGTCAGCGATGGGGATCACACGTTCCGTCATGAGGGGCGTGGTGCCAGGCAAGAGGAGGGCGTTGAAGAAAAAACCGTGCCGCGGCTTGCGCCTGGCACGGTGCCGATACCTGAAAGCATAACGAAGTCGGGGCCGGGGTCAAGCCGGGCAGGCCAGGCGGCCGTGTACCCCCTGCCTGTGAACCGGCCTGTGCTGGTCTGGCCACCCGGCTGGCTGCTGGCGGGCGCGTGGCCGTGCAGGCGTTTGTACCGCACGGCCACGCGCTGCCGCAGCAGCGCGCAGACGACTCAGTCGTGCTGCTGGGAGGATGCAGGCTTGTCGGCCTGGGTTTCCACCTGTTGCAGGGGCTCGGCCACCACCGGGGTGCGCGGCTTGCGCTGACGGCGGGGGCGCGGTGCCGCCGGGGCCACTGCCACGGGCTCGGCAGCCGGCGGGGTGGCGCTGGTCTGCACCCATTCCAGGCCGGCCGACTGGACGACTTCTTCCAGTGCCTGGGCCGGCGCGGCGGCCGGACGGGCCGGTGCACGCGGGGCGCTGCGCGGCTTGTCGGCCACCGGGGCCGCCTCGGCAGGCCCGGCATGGCTGGCCACCGGCGCTGCCTGCACCGGTGCCGCCCCGGCTGCCGTCGATGTCGGCGCGGGCTGCTTCCCGTCCGCCATGGCGGTCGCCGGTGCGGGAGCAACCGGTGTGGCGGCCATGGGGGCGGCTACCGGGGCAGGCTGTCCCGCGTCCGATGCGCTGCCGGCTGCGGGCGGTGCGCCTGCCTCGGCCGCAGGCTCGGCCCGTGCAGCGGCCTCGGCACGGGGGGACGACTGACGCGGGCTGCGGCCCTCACGGCCTTCGACCGGCTGGCGCGGGGCACGCGGGGGGCGTGCGGCGGCCGTTTCGGCGACCCCGTCAACCTGGGGGGCGGCGGCCGGTGCCGCGATGGGCTCGGCGCGCGGTGCGGTTTCGGCTGCAGGGGCTCCGGCCGCGTCGCGGCTTGCCGCGGCGGGCGCCGGCGGCGTGGCACGCTCACGTGGTGCGTCGGCTTTCTTCTCCCCGGCTTCGGCCGGGCCGCTCAGCAACGGCAGCTGGGCTGCGTCGCCGGGGCTGGCCTGAACGGCATCGCCGGTGTCGCTGCCGGTCGAGGCCTCGTTGCGGTCGCGGCGGCTGCGACGACGACGACGGCCACGTTCGCCTTCCTCGCCCTGGGCGGCCGGGCTGGCGGCAGCGTCGACGTTCTCGGCACGCGGTTCGCCCACGGCGACCGGCAGGGAGGTTGCCGGTTCGGCAACGGCTTCACTCACCCCGGTAGCCGCTGTGGCCACGGTGGCGGTGGTGGCCACGGCCTCGCTGGCCTCGGCGTGCTCACTGCCACGGCGGCGGCGGCCGCGTTCGCCACGGCTGCGGCCATTGCTGGCCTCTGCGCCTTGCTCGCCACGCTCACGCGAGGCGTTGTCGCGGGATTCGCGTGTTTCACGCGGCTCGCGCTCGGCACGTGGCTCACGGTTCTCGCGGGCTTCGCGCTCGGCACGGGGTTCGCGGCTCTCACGCGGCTCGCGCGGTTCACGGGCCTCCCGGTTCTCGCGGGCGGGTTTTTCGGCGCGCTCGCCGCGCTCGGCCCGATCCGCACGCTGGCGGTTGCCACGTTCGGCTTTCGGGCTGACGTTCTGGCGCTCGACGGCTTCGGCCTGTTCGGTGCGCTCGGTGCGCTCGTTACGGCGACCGCTGCGGCCCTGGGCACCGCTTTCGCCACGACGGTTGGCCCGTTCGCCCCGTTCACCGCGCTCGCCCCGGCCATTGGCATCGGTGGTCTGGCGGCTGTTGCGGTCGCGGCCGCTGGTGGTGGCCGGTGCAGCCGCCGGGCGGGGGCTGGCGGTTTCGGTGGCCGCATCGTTGCCGGCACCCCAGCCAAACAGGTTGAGGATGCGGTCGAGCAGGCCGCCATGACCGGCAGCGGCCGGAGCCGGTGCCACTGGCCGTGGCGCGGGTGCCGGCGCAGGCTGTTCGCGGGCAATCCCCTTGACCACGGCCTCCTGGCGGTTGCCCTGCTGTTTGAACTTGGTGGCGAGGTAGCCGTTCTCCTCGTCGTTGACCTCGGCCAGCGAGTAGCTGGCCCGATAGGAAAGCAGGCGCTCGTCGTCGTGCTTCAGACGCTCCAGCCGGTAGTGCGGGGTCTCGATCGACTTGTTGGGGATCAGGAGGATCTCGACCTTCAGGCGGGCTTCCAGCGTGGCGATCTCGGTGCGCTTCTCGTTGAGCAGGTAGGTGGCGACCTCGACCGGCACCTGGGCGTGAACGGCCGCGCTGTTTTCCTTCATCGCCTCTTCCTGCAGCACGCGCAGCACGTGCAGCGCCGACGACTCGATGTCGCGGATGACGCCGGTGCCGTTGCAGCGCGGGCAGGTGATGTGGGTGCCTTCGTTGAGCGCCGGGCGCAGGCGCTGGCGTGACAGCTCCATCAGGCCGAAGCGCGAGATCTTGCCGGTCTGCACGCGGGCGCGGTCGAGCGAGAGCGCCTCCTTCAGGCACTGCTCGACTTCCCGCTGGTTGCGGCTGCTCTCCATGTCGATGA
>JAUNLD010000047.1 GCA_030532425.1 Lautropia sp.
CAGCAGCACCCGGTTGATGCCCGCATTGACCTGCGTGAAATCGGTGGGGCCAAAGGGAATGCGGATGCCGAATTCGGGCAGCTCGTAGGCCAGGGCCGACTCTCCCTCCAGCCGCCCCCCGGCATCACAGAAGAGCCGCACCGAATCCGGCCCGCCACGCTGCAACCAGATCTCGGCGCCGTGCTGGCGCCCGAAGGCCTGCAGGGCCGCCAGATCGGCTGGCGTGGGCGGCAACAGCACCCGGAACGACAGCGCCAGCGGGTGGCGCCCACGGCAGTCACCCACCGCCACCTCGACCTGCGGCAGCCGGTTGCGGATGCTGAGCGAGCCGACCAGCGCATGCAGTGGCTCCAGCAGCGCCGAGACCTGCGGCGGCAGCACCGGACACTGGCCCAGATCGGCCACATAGCTGGACTTCTTCTCGTGGAACCCCAGCAGGATGCCGCCCTTGCTGGACACATCGCGCACGGTGAGGCGGGCGCGAAAGCGGTATCCCCAGGCGGGCCCCTCGATCGGCGGCAGGATCTGGGCCGGCCGGACCCTGCCCAGGTGCCAGAGGGTGTCTTCGAGCACGCGCTGCTTGCAGGCCAGCTGCAGCCGCAGGTCGGCATGTTGCAGGTTGCAGCCGCCACAGGTGCCGTAGTGCGGACATCGCGGTGCCTGGCGGCCCGGATTGGCGGCCAGCAGCGCCGCAATCTCGGCCACATCGAAACGGGCCTTGCTGCGCAACACACGGGCCGCCACGGTTTCGCCGGGCAGCCCACCGTGCACGAACATCACCTTGCCGCCCTCGCGGGCGATGCCGTGCCCGTCCAGGTCGACCGATTCGATCCGGCACCGCAGCGGTTCGGGCGGCAGCGCCATCGCGGGAGCTTTCAAGGCTTCAGCGCTTGGGCAGCACACCAGCCGGGTCGACCGGCTTGCCCCCCTGGCGCACCTCGAAGTGCAGCGCCGAGCGGTTGCCGCCCGCCTGGCCCATCTCGGCAATCTTCTGGCCACGCTTGACCTGCTGGCCTTCCTTCACGGCCAGGCTGCGGTTGTGCGCATAGACCGACAGCATCTCGTTGGCATGCTTGAGGATCACCAGGTTGCCATAGCCACGCGGCCCCACGCCGGCAAAGATCACCCGGCCATCGGCGGCGGCCAGCACGGCATCACCCGCCCGGCCGGCCACCAGCACCCCCTTGTTCGAGATGCCGTCGAAGCCCTGCAACACCTTGCCGGAGACCGGCCAGCTGTAGCGCACACCATCGAAGGTGCGGGTGGTGGACGGTACCGGCGGCACGGGCGCCGTCCCGGCAGGAGCTGCTGCCGGCCTGGCCGGCGCTGCGGTGGCGTCCGGGCGCTGGGCATCGGACTGCGGGGGGTGCGCGGGCGGCGTCACCTGCGGCGCTTTCGGGGCCGTGGCCTGCACCGCCGGCCTGGGGGCACCATAGGCCCGCTTGATGCCTTGCGGCCCCACCTTCAGGTTCGGATCATCGGGCGCCGTGTTGCTGCCGCGATCCTGAATGGCGCCCTGATAGATGGGAGTGACCTCGGTGGCAGGTTCGGCGGGCACCGCCGCCTCGGGTGCTTCAGCGCCCGGGGCACCCTGCGCCGGGGCGGCGGCATCGTCGGCAGGCGCGCCGGGTTGTGGTGCGGTGGCCACCTGCGGCTGGCTGCCCGGTGTCGTGCGGTGCACGACCGGGGCCGGCCTGGTCGCCGTACAGCCGGCCAGCACCAGTGCCGCGGCCAGCCATGTGAGAGCATGCGTCTGCTTTTTCAGCATCTCGCCATTCATCCAGTAATTCCTCCGGTTTCGCTGTCTTACCGGGCCACCCCGGCACGCAGCGGAACGAAACGCACAGGGTCGAGCACCGTCAGCGACCATTCGTCCTGACCGACACGATCGACCACGTGCAGGGTCTGTACATCGCTGTCAGGTGCCTTGACAGGCGCCACCAGCCTGCCGCCCACCGCC
This sequence comes from Lautropia sp., assembly GCA_030532425.1. Classification (GTDB taxonomy): domain Bacteria; phylum Pseudomonadota; class Gammaproteobacteria; order Burkholderiales; family Burkholderiaceae_E; genus Lautropia. Next base: position 1,961 of record JAUNLD010000047.1, read on the forward strand.
ATCTGCCGCAGCCAGTCCCTGGAGATGGATTCACTGGCAGCGGCGCTGATGACCACATCATAGGGGGCCCCGGCCGTGACGCCGGCGGTGCCGTCGCCAAAGATCAGGCGCAGATTATGCAGCCTGAACGGACGGACGTTGACCTTGGCCAGCTCGTGCAGCCAGTGCACGCGCTCGACCGAGACGACATCGGCAAACAGCTTGGCCATCACCGCGGCCTGATAGCCGCAACCCGTGCCGATTTCCAGTGCACGCAGGCGGCCCACCTCTTCCGGTCGCACCGATTCTGCCAGCAACCACAGCATTCTGGCCACCGTGGACGGACGCGAGATGGTCTGGCCATGACCGATGGGCAGGGCAACGTCCTCGTAGGCGCGGCTGGCCAGTCCGTGTTCGACGAACAGGTGACGCTGCACCTTCTTCATCGCCTTGAGCACCAGCGGCGAATCGATGCCCTGTCGGGCCAGCTGCTCGACCATCGCTGCCCTGGCCCGTTCGGACACCAGGCCATCGGTGTCCGAGCGCAGGATCACGCCAGCCATTGCCGGGTCTGATCCAGCTGGTTGCTGGCCGTCAGGTCGATCTGCAACGGGCTGATCGACACCCGGCCGTTGGCCGTGGCATGAAAATCGGTGCCGGGGCCATTGTCGTCCTCGGCCCCGGCCTTGCCGATCCAGTAGACCGTCTCGCCACGCGGATTCTGCATCGGGATGACAGGTTCGGCATGATGCCGGCGTCCCAGCCGCGTGACCTCGAAGCCCTTCAGCTGGTCATAGGGCACAGCGGGAATGTTGACGTTGAGCAGCTTCGGCGCCAGCCAGCGCTGTGCCAGATAGCGCTCGACCACCTCGCGCGCCACCCGGGCGGCGGTGTCCAGATGGGCATGGCCCTTGTCGACCAGCGAAAAGGCAATCGCGGGCACGCCCAGCAGAAAGCCCTCGGTGGCGGCCGCCACGGTACCCGAATAGATCGTGTCGTCTCCCATGTTGGCGCCGTCGTTGATCCCCGAGACCACCAGGTCGGGCAGCTGGCCCATGATGCCCGTCACCGCCAGGTGGACGCAGTCGGTGGGCGTGCCATCGACAAAATAGAAACCGTTGGCTGCCCGACGCACCGTCAGCGGCCGGCTGAGCGTGAGGGAGTTGGAAGCGCCGGAACGATCACGCTCCGGGGCATAGACGATGATTTCGCCCAGACTGCCGAGGGCACTGGCCAATGCCTCGATCCCGGGCGCGAAATAACCGTCGTCATTGCTGATGAGTATTCGCATGCAGGAATGATAGCAATCTGCGCCCCGGACCGTGGCAAACGGCCCACGCCCCGTCGCATCCGTGACATGGGCACGGAACGCCGTCAGTTGTCCACGGGCCAGTCGCGGATGTAGGCCTTGAGCATCTTGTTCTCGAAGCTCTGGGCCTCCAGCACCGAGCGGGCCACATCGTGAAAGGACAGCACCCCCATCAGCACCTCGCCGTCCATCACCGGCACGTAGCGGGTGTGCGAGGCGATCATCACCTGGCGCAGCTCGTTGACGTCGGCCGCCGGCGAGATCACCACCGGATCACGCACCATCACATCGCGCACACAGATCTCGGCCACCGGACGCGTCGGGCCGGCGCGATGCTCGTGCTGGCGTCTGGCCAGCATGCGGATCACCTCGCGGAAGGTGAGCATGCCGGCCAGCTTGCCCCCGTCCATCACCACCACCGACCCGATGTCGTGTTCGGCCATCGTCACGACACAGTCCGACAACATCATGTCCGGTGTCACCGTGAACAGGGTGCTTCCCTTCAGGCTGAGAATATCGGCAACGATCACTTCGACGCTCCTCCACAAGTGTTGGCTCAGGCGCACGATGCGGCGCCCCGCTGCTGGCGGCCGCTCGATGACGCAACCCCGCCCCGCAGCCACGCCCCCTTTGCGGGCATGCTACAGTCCGCAACCATGCGCTCCAGCCCAGAAGTGTAGCTGCAACCCCCGCCCTTACGGACACCGGATGAACCCGCAATCGCCTCCTGCCCCGTCTCCTGTCGACATCGAGCGCCTGCATCGCCAGCAAGCCCGGTGGCGCCGCCTGGTGCTGGGCGCCTGCTGGGCGCTGGTGCTGCTGGGCACGGCCTGGGAGCTGTGGCTGGCGCCGCTTCGTCCCGGTGGCTCGCTGCTGGTGCTGAAAGTGGTGCCGCTGGTCCTGGCGATCCGCTCGATGGCACGCAACCGCATCCGCACCTATCAGTTGTGGTCGATGCTGATCCTGATCTACCTGTGCGAGGGCATCGTCCGCGGCATGAGCGATCCGCAGCCCGCCGCCACCCTGGGCTGGATCGAGGCCCTGCTGGCCGCGGTGGGCTATCTGGCGGTGCTTGGCTACGTGCGCGCGACACGGCAGCTGGTGCAGGCGGCCCCCCGGCCCCCCGCCCACGCCTGAAGGCCGCCGACCGGGCGCAGATGCCCCGTCAGGCCGCCGTCACGCTGCGGAGGCGCCCGGCCTCGGCCTCCACCTGCTCACACACCGTCAGCAGCCAGCGCGGATCGTTGCGGGCCAGTGCCGCCGGATCGCTGAGCTGGCGGCGCCACAGCCGTGCCGCCGGCTGACCGTGATAGAGCCCAAGCACATGCCGCGCCAGATGGCGCAAGCTCACGCCCCGGGCAGCCCCGCGCTCCAGATAGGCCACCAGCGCCCCGACCACCGCCCGCCGCGACAGCATTTGCCCCGCCGCCTCTCCCGCTTCCCTTGCCACGCCGGGCAGAGCGGCCTCGCCCGCCACCGCAGCGACCGCGGCGCCACCAGGCACTGTCCGGCCGCCTGCGCGCGCACCTGCCAGAGCCGGCAGGCCGTTCTGGCCCTGCGCGTCGGCCTCAGCGCAGGCCACGAGCATCGCATCCACCCCGGCCAGCAACCATGGGTCGTGATAGGCACGCCGCCCATACATGAGGCCGTGCAGCGCCGGTGCCCCATCGGCCCCCAGCGCCGCCTGCCAGCCCGAGGCCAGGTCCTGCAGCCCGCCATTCAGCTCGAAGGCGCAATCGCCAAATTCGGCCTGCAACTGGTGCACCACCGCGTAGCGCAAGGGCGGAATCTCGCGGTTGGCCTTCGGATCCAGGCCATCCAGCCAGGCATTGCGCGCATGGACGATGAAGCGCCGGCAACCCGCCTGCCGCACCTCGGCCACAAAGCGCTGCACGAAGCCATAATCCTCGCGCCGGTCGATGCCGATGCGGTGCTTGACGGTGACCGGCACCTGCACTGCCGCCTGCATCGCCGCCACACACTCGGCCACCCGTTGCGGCTCGGCCATCAGGCAGGCCCCGAAAGCCCCCTCACGCACCCGGTCGCTGGGGCAGCCACAGTTCAGGTTGATCTCGTCATACCCGAAAGCCTCGCCCTGACGCGCGGCGGCAGCCAGCAGGGCCGGATCATTGCCGCCCAGCTGCAACACCACGCGCCCGCCTTCCTCGCCCCGCCCCAGCAGATGTTCCAGATCGCCATGGGCGATGGCCTGGGCCGTCACCATCTCGGTATACAGCCAGGCATGGCGCGACAGCAGCCGGTGAAAGCTGCGGCAATGGCGATCGGTCCAGTCCATCATCGGCGCCACCGAGACCCGGAAATCCCGCGCGGGGATCCCCTCGTGCTGCCTCACGGACGCGTCCGGAAGATCCTTTCCCGCCTGCGCCAGCCCCGGTCTTTCCAGACCTGTGCTGGCCTGCGCCCTGTCCAGCACCTCATGCTCGTTTGTCAACTTTTTGTACCTGTCAAGGTTCTTTGCAATTTGTCCAGGCCGAATCCAGGCGCAAATCATGGCCGGCCAGAAAATTCGCTGTCAAAAAAAACGACACTGAGACGAATGTCACCAGCCGGCCGTCGGCAACGTGCCTGGATAGCTTGAAACGATGTTGCCCATAAACAACAATTATCGCCGGCTTTTCATGCGCTGTAAGAGAGGCAAGTTCCGATGACAATCACTGTGCTTGTGGTCGACGACCAACCCCTGATGCGTGCCGCCCTGTGTACCGCCCTGCACGCCGTTCGTGAAGATCTTACCGTCCTGCCCGCCAGCTCGCTGGAAGACGCCAGCCGGCAGATCAAGGTCAGCACCCCGCCGGATCTTACCGTGCTGGACCTTCATCTGCCCGATGCGTGCGGCACCGCCGCCCTCGACGCCTTCCGGCGCCAGCACCCCGGCCTGCGGATCGTGGCGATGATCGAGCGCCCCGATCCCGCCATCGCCCAGGCCTGCCGCAAGGCCGGCAACGTCAGCCTCACCACCAAGACCGCCTGCATGGACAGCATCATCGACTGTCTGCGCGCCACGCTGGCCGGCCAGGTCCATATCGACTGCGATACGCCGGCAGCCGTTCCGCTCATGGCCGAGCTGCCCCCTGCCGCCCTGGCCTCGGCTGCCGCGCACACCCGTTCAGGCGCTCCCGCTGCGGTCCCGGCCCCTGCCACGCCCCCTGCGCCCACGCCAGTCCCCGCCGTCCATACGGCACCCCAGACCGTCACCGGCCGCTGGCTGAGCGATGGGCGCGTGCAGACGCTCACCCGCCCCGTGTGCGTTGCCGAATCTGCCCCCTCAGAAAGCACGCCGGGCGGCGAACTGCGCGAACATCACGATGGCCGCCACCTGGGCCTGACCGAGCGTCAGCGCTGCGTGCTCAAGCTGATGATGATGGGGCTGCCCAACAAGGCCATCTGCCGCGAGCTGCACCTGGCCGAAGGCACGGTCAAGGTCCATGTCAGCGCGGTGCTGCGGGCCCTGGGCGTGGCCTGCCGCGCCCAGGTGGCCATTGCCGCCCTGCGCTCGGGCATCGTCATGGACGAGATCGTCATCCCCTGAGCCGCTAATGCGGCGGCGCCCCGACGGTGGGATGCAGCAGACGCCGCCAGACCCATCCCAGCGTCGGCCACGACATCACCGCTGTCGGCACCCGCGTGATGCCGATGGCCGGCTGCCACGGCTGCTCGCCCTCCCGCGTGGCCACATCGTAGCGAAAGATGTAGCACGGCTCGAAGCCCATGCGCACGTCGGCCAGCTCCAGACGCTCCCGGCTCAGGCCGTCGTGCACCGGGCGCACTTCGACAAAACCGTGGGTGAACCACAAGAGCCGCTGCACCCCGGCCGACGTTCCCAGGTCGTCCAGCATGCGGTAATCGCTGGGATAAAAGTGGAAGCGGATATTGCCCTGATCGCTCAACAGCGAGTGGTACCCCACCCAGTAGCCGTTGGGCGCCCGCACCACCACCCGCCACAACAGCGTGTTCAGTGGCGTCGGCGTCGACAGCCGCGGCGCATCCTCCAGGTTGATGAAACCCAGACTCTGGCGGGCACTGGCCTCGACCATCGACTTGGCCGCCACGCTCCAGCCCAGATAGGCCGTGCTGAAAACCAGCCCCAGTGCCAGCGCATTGCGGGCGGTGCGGCCCGGCCCGCGACGGCGCAAGGCAGAGGCAACCGGCGGGGCACTGCTGGCCCCCTCGAGCGGCGGTGGCGGCGGGCGCAGGGGCGGACTGGCACGCCAGGCCAGCACACAGCCCAGCAGCAGCGGCAGCGTGTAAAGCGGATCGATGATGAAGATGCTCGACCACACGACCGGTGCCAGCGGCAGGGGCCACAGCAACTGGGTGCCATACACCGTGAAGGCATCCAGCAACGGATGGGTGAGCAAGGCCAGACCAATCGCCAGCAACCAGCGCCCGGGCGCCTGCGCCACCAGCGGGTTGCCACGCCACCGCAGCACCCGCCACAGCAGCCCGCCCGCCAGCCCCAGCACCAGCAACGAATGGCTCGGGCCCCGATGCCAGGTCACTTCCATCACCGGGTCGGGGCTGAAGGCTTTCAGCACCAGCACGTCCAGGTCGGGAAGCGTGCCCAGCACGGCACCAGCCAGCATGCCGGCACGCCGTTGGGTGGCCGGCACACTCAGTCCGGCCACACTGCTGCCCAGCACGATCTGCGTCAAAGAATCCAATGGCCCCCCTCTGCTTGGTGCACGCGCCCCCTGTCGATGGCGTCATGATGATAAGGGAGCATGTTTTGCAATTTGGACACGGTCGCCACAATGCGCAACGCAGCCCCGTCAATGGCAACATGCCTGTCGTGATGACACAGCACGGATACACGCTGCGATCTGCCCCACACCTTTTTGTCGCGGGCAGGCGACATCCGCAGTCAGCCGCCCTGCCGTCCGCTTCCGCATGGCACACCCCCAGGACCGAACAGGCAATGCAAGACCCGCAGCGCCCGCTCAGCGCGCCGGCAACAGGCTGGAGAGCGGCCGGCCATTGAACAGCAGCTGGCTGGCCTGGATGCGGGCATCCAGCAACCAGTGCTCGCCATCACTGCGCAGCACCTGTCGGGCCACCAGACCATCGGCCAGCTCGGCCAGCGTGCTGCCGTCCACCGAAGGCAGGCGGGCCGCCTGCGCCAGTGCCGTCGCCCAGGCCCGTGGCAGGCGGGCTGCGATGTCGGTGCGGGTACGGGCCGCCAGCTGGGCATTCAGCCCGGTGCTGGAACGCAGCGGCGAGGCATCCTGCACCCGCACCTCGGTCTCCAGACTGCCCTGCCGGCCATCACGGCGCGCCCTCAGCCTGTCCTGATACACCGGACGCATCGCCAGCAGGCGGTTGATGGCTGCCTGCATGTCGGTACGGGCCATCAATCGCGCCTGCCCGGCCAGGCGCAGCATCAGTGCCTTCATCAACAAGGGCTGGGTCTCGCGCAGCACCTGCGCATCGACACCGCTCAACCGGTTCTCGGTCCACATCTCGTCAAAGGCCACGCCCCCCAGCATCCCCCTGCCGCGGACACTGGCCTCCATCTGCAGCTGCGCGCCCTGCTGGAACGTGCTCAGCCGGGTCTCGGCCTGCTCCCAGGTAAGGAAATTCGTTTCCGGGGCGCGGCCGGGACCGGCCGCACGCACCGCCAGCCGCTCGACCCTTCCCTGCAGGCGTCCCGGGGGCATCAGCCACTGCTCGCCGCCCAGCCCGCCCTGATGCTCGAACTGCCAGCCGACGATCTCGACATGCGTGGCCGGCTGGCGCCGGTCGGCCGGGTTGATCCGCATCCTGAACTGCGGCCAGCGCAGGCTGCCCTGCCCCCGTTGCCGGGCCGCATCGATCCGGTAATCGTAGGCCAGTGTCTTCCAGCTGAGCTGCAGGCCGGCAGGCCCGGGCAGGGTGAATTCGCCATCCGGCCAGCGAAAGGCGCCATACCCGCTCCCATCGAAGCCGATGACGGCAGCCAGCCTGGGGGTCGATGCCCGATCCAGCGCCTTCTGCCAGCGGCTGTCCAGTCCCTCGACCCGCTCGACACTGACCTCGATGGCAGCGGCCCCCCAGCGCCAGCCCGGCAGTGGCCCGTGCCGGATGTCCTGCCGCAGATGCACGTAAACCGGCAGACGTGCCCCCTTGTCCCGGGGCAAGGCAGCCGGCGCCCGGGCTGTGCCTGCCTGCGCGGGCGCGAGGGTGCTGTCGGGCGCAAGGGAAGCATGAGGGGCACCGGGCGGCTGCGGCACATGCCCGTCACGCGCCCCCTGCCGCCCGGTCACCGCAGGCAGCATCGGCAGATGCAGCACCAGCACGTCGCGCACGGTGGACGAGAACACGCCCCGGACGTAACGGTGCGCGATCATCTGGCGCGGACCGATGCCCAGCCGCGCCAGCAGACGACTGCGCTCATCCGCATAGCAATGCTCCAGCTGGCGCCCCATCCACCAGCTGCCGGCCACATAGGCTGTGCCCAGACCCAGCACCAGCGCCAGCGCGCCCTTTCTGCCCATCATCCACATCTGTCCATCCACCCCGGCTTGCCCTTCATCCCGGCAAAAGGCACCTCTGGCACCATCAGGTCCACCACGCGCCCGTTCACGCGCGCCGATCCCGTCTTCCCCCTGCCGATTCTGACAAAAAGCCCGCCTGCCGATGAAGACAACCCTTCAGCACGCTGGCGCAGCGGCCGCAGCCTCCCAGGCCCGATCAGCTACCGGCCTGCTCCAGTTGCGTGCAGCAGGCGGCCAGGACCTGACTGGTGTCCAGGCGATCGGCCAACTGACGACAGCGCACCTGCAATGCCTTGTCATAGAGCAGCGCGTGCACCTGCACGGCCACGGCCTGGGCGCGATAATCCCCGCTGCGGATCTCGGCCGCCACCCCCAGCGCCGCACAGCGCGCACTGGTATCGAACTGCTCGAACAGCAGCGGACAACACAACTGCGGCACCCCGGCCATCAGCGCCTGCGCGGCCAGCGCGACGCTCCCCTGATGCACCAGCAAGCCCGACAGCGACAGCAGTGCGGCCAGATCGGCAGAGCCCACCGCCAGGATGTTGTCGGGCAGGTGCCGGGGCAAGGCTCGCGGCTGGGGGCACAGCAGGATGCCGCGCACACCGATCCGGCTGACCGCCAGCACCGACTGCACGAAAAAATCCATCCGCCCGGCATCGGCCGGGCCGCCGGCAAACACCACCGGCGCCACCCCCAGGTCGTCGGCCAGAAAGGCGCGCAGCTCGTCGGGCAGACGGGCCAGCGCCGCCCGGCGCCAGCGCCCGGCCTGCTGGGCAGGCGATTCGTCCTCCCCAGCAGCCGCACCGGGGCTGTCCGGGCCATCTACCCCCGCCGGCCCGGGCGCCGGGCCCGCTCCGCTGCCGCCCGGCGGCTGAGGCAACGATCGTGGCGGTGGCAGGCCCGACACACCGAAGCCCACCAGCTGCAAGCCTGCTGGCCAATCGGCCGGAGGCAGCGCAAAGTCCCTGGCAAACAGCGCCAGCTGCACATCGCCCTCCTTCAGCCAGCGCGACACCGGCTGCGTCAGCGGCCGCAACCCCAGCACCAGCCGCGCCTGCTCCAGCGCCACGCCCACGCGCGGCCGATACACGCTACGCTCTGCCCACCAGCCACGCAGCCCATCCAGCCAGCCGGGCGCACGTGCTGCCGGAACCGCAGGGGGCGTCCCGCCGCTGCCCGACCTTGCCCCTGGCAAACCCCGGCCCCGGGCCAGACGCGCCGGCTGGATCAGCGAGGGCAGTGACACTGGCGTCTGATGCAGTGTGGCCACGGGCACCCCATGCAGCTCGGCCAGCAGGCGATGCGCCAGCCCCAGCCCGGTGCCCACCACGACCGTGCGGGGCAACACGATATCGTGCTGCATGGCCGCCACATAGGCCGGCGCCAGCCTTGCCACATCCTTCATCAGCGCATCCAGCCCCTGATGGTTGTCATCGTCCGCACGAATCAGCCCGTCACCCACCCCCAGGCCCTCGTCCGCCTCGATGGTGACGATCCGCGCCATGCTGTCTGCGAGCAGGCGGCTCAGTGCGGGCGATGCGTACACGATCACCTCATGGCCGCGCTGCACCAGCGCATCGGCCAGCACGCCAAAAAACCCCGCATCCCCCAGATTGCCCAGGGTCGCCATCAGATAACGCATCGATCAGCCTCCCGATACTGCAGACACCACATGCTTGCGGATGCGGCAGCAGACACGCAGGGGGCCCATCCCCACACGACCGGCCAGCGACCGCACAGAAGAGCCGCTGCCACAGCGCACGCCCACGCTGCCCACATCACGCATTCATCCGCGGATACCTTAACCCAGATCGTGTTGCATCATGCAAATACCATTAAATCTTGTCTCACAAGTCCCGCTGCCCGCCCTCTCCCATCCCTTGCCCCGCCATACCCATGACGCGCCCCCAGAAATACCTGACTAATTTGCTTTTTAGTTATAAGATTTACACGCGTTTGCAACAAGCTGGGCACAACGACCTGGCCAGCGTGCAGCGCGGGTCCATGGTGCCGCCCGCTTGCATCGGCGCGTGGCACACCTGCTGTTCAAGCCATCTTGTGAAGGAAATCTTGAATGAAAAAGCATCCTATTGAGATTCGCATGAAATCATTTGCCCGCCATAGCCTGGTGGCCGGCGCGCTGGCCAGCATGTTCGTCGCTGCCGCCGTGCAGGCCCGCGGCCTCTCCCATCCGATCGATACCGATTTCAATGCCCGCGTGTCGATCACGGGGCCGGCCTACCCGGGCAGTACCGTGGACATTGCCGGTCGCGGCTTCAAGGCCGGACAGGATGTGCAGCTGCTGCGCGACGGCAGCCCGATCACCACCCACGACATCTTCCGCATCGGTGAAGACGGCAGATTCAAGGGCAGCGTGGTCGTGCCGCCCGAAGCGCCCGTGGGCCTGCACCCGGTGGTGGTTCAGGTGGTCAACCCCGGTGCCGCCGAAATCTTCAAGCTCAAGGTCTCGCCCAGGATCCCGTTTGCCGGCGTCGAGAACTTCGACATCGCCACGAACCGGCTGGAACCCGGCCTGTACATGGCGGGCTACAGCAAGAAGAACAACGCGCTCTTCGTCACCTCCACCGTCGGACGCCCGCCCGTGCGTGTCTCGAAGCTGATGAAGGTCGACCCCGACACGCTGCAGATCAGCAAGTCGGTGACGCCACCCAACGACTCCACCGGGCAGCAGCTGCAAGGCGTCTATGGTGTGGCGGTGGATGACGTCAACGGCAACGTCTGGGTGGGCAACACCCGGACCGGCTCGATCGGGGTCTACCGGCAGGATGACCTGGCCAACATCAAGCAGTTCCCCGACAAGCTGGTGCCGCACAGCCGCGAGCTGGCCATCGACAGCAGCCGTGGGCGCGTCTATGTGGCCGCCGTCGGCACCCCGGATGTGTACGTCTTCGACACCCGCTCGCTGGAACACATCGACACCGTCACGCTGCGCTCCCCCACCCGCGTCCGCGAAATGCCCAGCCCGATGGGCTTTGCCATCGACGAGGTGAACGGCCTGATCTACGTGGTGGCCAGCACCGAGCAGATCTATGTGCTGAACGCCGACACCCGCAAGATCGACAAGGTCTTCAACCTGAAAGGCGCCGAGAACGCGACCGCGGTGGCCCTGGCCCCGCGCGAGCAGCTGCTGTTCGTGGCCTCGCAGGATACCGACAACCTGCTGATCGTCGATGCGGCCAGTGGCGAGGTGCGGCATGACGTGAAGGTGGGCGCCGGCCCGCTCAGCGTCACCTGGGACAACTACAAGCAGGTGGCCTACGTGGCCAGCCGTGCCAGCGACTCGATTGCCGTCGTCAACACCGCCGGCAAGCTGGTGGCCAACATCCCCGGTGGTTCGTATGCAAACCACGTAATCACCGACGGTGACGGCACTATCTTTGCCGTCAACAAGGCCCGCACGCCGGATGATCCGGCAGGCGATCACATCCGCCGCATCTTCATGCGCTGATCGTGCACCGCGCGCCCGCCGGCAACCACCGCCGGGCGCGTGTCAACGCTTATGCAGATCGCGTGGCTTGACGGTGATCCAGTTCTGACTGGCCGTGGCCGGCAGGCCCAGCGCCTTCTGCTCGGCATCGGCCTGCTTGCGCCAGCGGGCGATCTCCAGCGTGTACTTGTCCTTGCGGTCCACCCAGATGCGCAGCCCGCCCCTGGCCACATCGGTGGCATGGAGCAGCATGTAGCCGTCCGAGCGCGCGGTATCGCCCGCCACCAGCACCGGCTTGCGCCACTGATCGATCCAGCCGACGATGCTGCCGTACTTGCCCTCGAACCAGGTCATCGGGTTGATCAGGAAGGCCGTCAGCTGCTTCTTCTCCAGATTGGCGGCCGGATCATAGGCACCCCGGCGAAGCTGCAGGCGCGTGCTGTCGAGCTGGCCGCTGTCGCGGTCCTTCAGCAGCACGCTGGCGCCGATCACGTTCTCGGGCCTGACGTGGTAGCCGTACCTGGGGTCCGAGGCCACCATCCGCACCAGCTCCTCGTTGGCTGCCGTCATCACGTAGACGGCAATGCCGTTCTCGTGCAGCTGCTGGTACAGGGCCTGCATCGCCCCGAAGGGACGCGGCGGATTGACGTGGCTGCGGATCAGCTTGTCGCCATCGTAATAGGTGACGGGCACCGGCTTGCCGCCCGCCATCATCTCGTCGACGTGCTTCTTCAGCGTCTTCAGGTCCAGCCCGGCAAAGGACTGGGCAATCCACGGATAGCAGACCAGATCATCGATGGCACACAGGCGCAGATAATAGGAATACAGGCTTTCACGATGGCGGGCCGTGTCCTTGAAGGGCATCAGCCTCAGCGCGGGATCAAGATTGTCCCGCGTGAGAACCTTCTTGTTTTCAAGATAAGGAAGCAGGGCCTCGGTCAGGTCGTACTGCCAGCTGGTGTTGTCCATGTCGAACACCGCGTACTCGCCCTGATGGGCATGGCGCTGGATCAGGGCCTGCAACTGCCCGGCCGCCCGGGCCGGCCAGTCCTTCAGCGGGCCCTGCCCCTTGTCCGCGCCGGGGGCGGCCATCGGCGGCGCTCCCCAGGCCAGTGCCAGTGCGGCCGCCAGCAAGGTCCTGCCAAGCATGCGTTTCATCAGAAGGCTTCTCCGGTGAGCGTGGACGATTCGTTAAAATAACGTGAGCTGCACCAATCAACAACCGACGGAGACCCCGATGGCCGCCAAGAAGATCCTGATGCTCTGTGGTGACTACGCCGAAGACTACGAAACGATGGTGCCCTTCCAGGCCTTGCAGATGGTGGGCCATGCCGTGACCGCGGTGTGCCCGGGCAAGAAGGCGGGCGAGCAGATCCGCACCGCCATCCACGACTTTGAAGGCGACCAGACCTACAGCGAGAAGCCCGGTCACAACTTCACGCTGAACGGCAATTTCGAGGCCATCGAGGCAGCCAGCTTCGATGCGCTGGTGATTCCGGGCGGGCGTGCCCCCGAATACCTGCGCCTGAACCCGGCCGTGATCGCCATCGTCCGGCATTTCTTCGAGGCCGACAAACCCGTGGCCGCCGTCTGCCACGGCGCCCAGCTGCTGGCGGCGGCCGGTGTGCTGAAGGGGCGTGCCTGCTCGGCCTATCCGGCCTGCGGCCCGGACGTGCAGGCGGCCGGTGGCGATTACCGGGACATCGCGGTCGACGCCGCACACACCGATGGCAAGCTGGTCACCGCCCCGGCATGGCCCGCCCATCCGGCCTGGCTGGCGCAGTTCCTGAAGGTACTGGGCACGAAGATCGAGCCCTGATAGAGAGGGGAGGTGTTCCGGGCACGACGTCCGCCTGTCAGCCCGGCCCGCCATGCATCCACCTTCTGTCTCTCCCCCTTCGAGAACCATCCTTGAAAAACCATCCTTCCACGGACAGCCATTCCCCTGAATCAGGGCCCAGCAACCGCCCGCTGCTGATCCTGCTGCATGGCACCCGGATGAACACCGGGCAATGGGCCACCTACCCCGCCATGCTGGACGACCTGGTCGAGGTGCTGGCCCCCGATCTGGCCGGACACGGCCGGCGGGAAGGCGAACCGTTCTCGGTGGCGCAGACGCTGGACGACGTGAACGCCCTGATCGACGAACGCCCCGGACGGCCGGTGATTCTGGGCGGCTACTCGATGGGCGGGTATCTGGCCCTGCACTATGCCGAACACTACCCGGAGCGGCTCTCGGGCCTCGTGCTGATCGGCGCCGCCACCGAGCCCGGTGGCCTGAAGAGCTGGATCTGCCGCCGGGTGGCCGATGCCTGGGAAGGGGTTGGCCTGCAAGGGATGAAATGGATCGACCGGATGGGCTTCGCCCCGATCTGCGACCCGCGCCTGTGGCGGGCCATCCAGCAGCACGGCGGACAGTTCCGCAAGATCCGCCATGCCTGGGATGATGTCATGGACGGCTGCTCGGCCCAGCAACTGGCCGCGCTGCACTGCCCGGTGCTCATCATGAGCGGCCGCATCGACCCGCTGCACTGGCAGGCCGGGCATTTTGCCAATGCCACCCGGCAGGCGCAGATCATCAGCGCCCCGAAGCGCACGCACTTCTGGCCGCTGACCCGGCCGGATGAGGTGGCGCAGGCGATGCGGGGCTGGCTGGTGAAGGAGGTGATGGCAAGGACCTCATCCACTGCAGCACGAGGCTGATGCCCCCTCATCAGGGTGTAACCTTGACGAACACACCCTCAACTTGTACAATTTCCGGTACATGTCAAGGAGTTCACCATGCGTGTAGTCAGCTTCAGCGATGCTCGCAGCCAGTTCAAGCGCGTCATCGACGAAGTGGTGGCCGACTGTGATGCCACCCTCATCCATCGGCGTGATGGTGAAAACGCCGTGCTCATTTCCGAGGCAACCTACAACAGCCTGATGGAAACGATGCACCTGCTCAGCAGCCCTGCCAACGCCCGACGGCTGATGGATGCGATCGCGCAGGATCGTGAAGGCAAGGCACAGACTCAATCACTGCTGGAACCATGAGTCGTGCCATCAAGTTTCTTCCCCAAGCCTGGGAGGATTATCTCTACTGGCACGGCCAGGATCGCAAAACACTCAAACGAATCAATCAACTGGCCACCGAGGCCAGTAGGCATCCCTTTGAAGGGACAGGCAAACCTGAGCCACTCAGTGGCAATCTGTCAGGCTACTGGTCACGCCGTATCGACACGACCAACCGCCTGATCTATCGCGCCACCGATGAGGAACTGGTCATTCTGGCCTGCCGGTATCACTATGGACGATGATCTGTCCGGCTGGCATCCCTTTCGATCATCAGCAGCTGATGCCTGCTCGATTCGAGCCGCTGTTGCAGCGTCCCAAGCTGCTCATCGACATGATCCAGTGTTTTCCTGCAAGCCTCGACAACAGGGACAGCCATCTCGCGCAGACGGCTCTCAACAGCCTGCCGAATGGCCTCATATAGACCGGCAGCATCGAAGGATTCCGGATCGTTTCCCTGCCCGTGCCTCTGCTCCCTGCCCGCACAGCCAGGCAGGTCTCCGGGCAAGCCGTGCCGATGATCCTTGCGGCCGTCCGGATCCGGGCCCACCGAAACGGCAAGGCTCACGTCGTGATCCGACAACTGCTGCCTGAGCTGCCGCTCGAAAGCTGCCTGTATCCAAGCCGAGACTTTCCCGGACAGGGCAGCCCCGTCATCCGCATCGGCATGCTGCGCCAGCAATCCCGGCAATTCGGGAACCACCTCACGCCAGGCCAGGGCCACGATCCGGGCCTCGTCATCAACGAGGTCCTCGCGAGCCTGCGACAGTGCCTGCCTCAAGGCCTGGATTTCGGGCATGATCCGCCCATCCAGATCCGCCACCACATGCTCCTTCAGATGGTGCATCAGGACCTCGGCCGGCTTTCGGTGGCGGTAGGCAACAGTAGGGGCGATCATCGCCAGCAAGGCTTCATACAGGCGATCGAAACCCGATTCGAGCAGTGCGGCGTGAGACGCCTGAGACGCCTGCCCCCCTTGCGCCGAATGCGTCTGCTGCCGGCAGGCACTGACCGAGATCGATACCGGGGTCCTCAGCAGCCGGGTTGAAAGACCCAGCTGCTGAAGCCTCTCCCTCGCGCGCTGCTCAACATCCTGTTCCTGAATCGCCCGCTCCTGCGCTGTCTTGTTCCGCAGACACTTCACGATGTCGCCATCGCGCTCCTCTTCCTCGATGAGGTCGCTTCGGGTCAGCACCGGCAGCAAGGGCTTGTTTCGACGAAGCTCGGTGGCCAGATCATCAGGAGCCACGCCCCAGCTTCGCCGATCACGTGCTGGGCCTGCTGAACGACCAGGGGATCCGCCCAGCCGAAATTCATGAAGTGCGCGAGATCCAGACGGCCCTGGGCCTGGTTGCGGCAGAATCGGGCATCTGCGTCATTCCCTGCTCGGCACGACTGCGCTCCGACCTCCGCTATTGCCTGATCGACGAGCCTCGCGTCACCTCGCCGATCATCATGAGCCACCGAATCAACGACGACGCATGGTACATCGACGCCATCAGGCGCATCATGGCCGACATGTATGCAGAAAAGCCGGCCTGGCTGGATGCCGAACACAACATCTTTCCGGTGGCGGCAGGCCGGCCCGACAACCCGACAGGATCCCCATGACAGACAGCCTGAAAGACCTCAGCCAGCGCCAGCATGAGTTTGCCCTGCAACGCGGCTGGATTCCTCTCAATTCACCCAAGAACCTGGCCTGCGCCCTGATGGTGGAAGCCGCCGAGCTGCTGGAACACTTCCAGTGGATGAAGGAGGCCGACAGCTTCACCCTGCCCCCGGACACGCACCATGCGGTCAGTACCGAAATGGCCGACGTGCTGATCTACCTGGTTCAGCTGGGCAACGTGCTGGGCATCGACGTGGTGCAGGCTGCGCATGACAAGATCGCGCTCAATGCACGGAAGTATCCGGTGCCGGGGGATGACCCGGCCCCCGCTACACAAGGATGATGCCAACATCATAAGCGGCCACCGTGGCGTCGTGCGTCACCAGGCGCATCGGCTCGACCCTCGCCTGAGCCACCAGAATGCGGTCAAAGGGGTCGTGATGCAAGGCGGACAGATTGTCTACCGCGGCGGCGTGCTCCGGTTTGATGGGCAGCAGGGCATAACCCGCCTGCCGGAAGTATCCCAGCGCCTGTTCGCCGGACAACGGCATCTGCCCCCGACGCAAGGCGTGCTTGATGGCGATCTCCCAGACCGTGGCAGCACTGACCCAGATCCTGTTTTCCGTTGAAAGAATCAGTTTGCGAGCCTGCCCGGACAATCTGGGGCTATCACTGATCGCCCAGAGCGCAATATGGGTGTCGAGCAGCAGGTTCATGCCGGAAAATCTGGCGTGGCCTCACCTGAAAACAGGGCAATGATCTCGTCATTGCCCGCATCGATGTCATCCGGCACGTCGAACAATCCCCTGGCCACCCCGATGCGCACCCCCTCCTCCGACGGAGAAACCGGCACCAGTCTGGCTGCCGGACGCCCATGACGGGCAATGATGATCTCCTGCCCCTCTTCCACCGCCTTGACCAGCCGGGACAGAGAAGACTTCGCTTCCAGCATGTTGACGATCTGCATCCTGTAGACCTGCGACGGAAATGGTTGAGTTGGTCTAGTCTAGCCAAATTTCATCTGAAATGCCATCGGGCATCTTGACGGGCGTGTCCCTGATTTGCACGGTTTGCCCGACAACCCGACAGGATCCCCATGACAGACAGCCTGAAACACCTCAGCCAGAAGATGCGGGAAGACGCCTGAAGATATCCACTGCCGGGGGATGAAGGGTCTGCTTGACTGGGAACCAGCATCGGCGGCGGGGGTCATGTCGTCATGGTCGCAAGCCTGTTGCTCGCCTGCTCCAGGCCGCCCAGTATCGAGTCCAGGACGTGCTGGCAAAAATCTTTCGGCAATTCGGCTTGAACCCGGGCAATGGCCTGTGGCGTTCTTTCAAGAATTTCCTCGATGATCACCTCTGCATCATCAGCGTAACCTGCTTGCCGGGCGGTGCTGTTGAAATGCCGTCGCTGAATCCCGTGCATCTGGTAATGACGGTGTTTGCCCAGCAGCGCCATGGCAGAGCGGATTTCTTGGGGGGCCCAATGATTGGCCCCCTTGCCCAGCACCGGAAAGACGGACATGACATCGTAAAGGGGCGCCAACCGGAAGCGACCACGCGGCAGGAGCTGGATGCTGAAATTCTTGGCATGTCCATCCGGAGCCCGCAACAGCCAGAACAGGACCTGCGCCGCCATCAGCGTTTTCATGTCAGCCTCGGCATTGACCGATTGACGCAACGTACCGAACAGTTCCTTCAGCCCGGGGCCGCCATCGCTCTCGTACTTTCGCCAGGGAGGGCAGCCCTCAACCTGGCAGAAATCCTCTTGCGGCAGGCGCATCATCCATCGACCATCAGGGGAAAGACGACGGTCAAAACGCTCCACCACCAGCACGCGCTGTCGGCCAAAGGTGGCGATACGGACATCCACCACATTCAGGCCATAGGCCTTCAGCAGCCGCAAACAAAGCCATTCATTGTCGACCGATGTCCTGAAATCTGCCTGCCGCCCGCCCATGAGGCCCAGGGGCAACTTGAAAATATGTGTCGTCGGCGTGGCACCAAACGGTGCATGCCAGCCCCCGTCAAACCACAGGAAGGCCGTTTTTTCCTGTGCACCTGCCAGAGAGATTCGGAACCCCTCCCCCTGATCCCCATTCAAGGGGTACGGCAACGGAGAAACCGTTTCCATCAGGCGCCGCTCGATATCGTCCTCGAAGAGAGGAATGCCCTCGATCCTGTCAAAACCGGTGGGTTCTTCATTCTCGTCCAGAATCTGGACCGCACCCACACAATCCCGCCCGATAGCCTTCAGCAGGTCGAAAGGATCCAGTGATCCCGTACGAAAACGCTCGGCCACGCGACGAAGCATCACCTCACTGTCTGGCAGCAGATTGGCAAAATAGTTTCTGACCTTCTCGCCTTTCAACGGCAGATTCTGCAGGTTGAACGGCAGAGACAACGACAACGGTCGAC
The DNA here is from genome assembly GCA_030532425.1 of Lautropia sp. GTDB lineage: Bacteria > Pseudomonadota > Gammaproteobacteria > Burkholderiales > Burkholderiaceae_E > Lautropia. Next base: position 20,274 of record JAUNLD010000047.1, read on the forward strand.
CCACATCGGCCCTGACCCAATCAGCGTCGTAGGCCAGCTCACTCACCCCTTGAGCCGTGATCGTCCACCTGCCCACGCGGATGCCATTGCTCCAGATGGACAGACTACGACTGTGAGATCGGCGGCCCATGTCACCACGCGGCCGGAGTGGACGACATGGCAGCGGCACCTTGCTGCGCCAAAGACAGCTCCAGCTCCAGCTCCAGCACTGCGCACCAGGCAAGCAGTTGCTGGGCGCTGAGTTCGTGAGCATTCTGCTCCAGATGAGAGACCCTGGATTGACTGAGGCCGATACGTGCCGCCAGTGCCGATTGTGTCAGGCCCTTCGCCTTACGCTCGGCCTGCAGTATCGCCCCCAGCTGAGCAGTGGTGAGGACCGGGTCCGGGATCCGCGTCATGGTGGTATCTGAAATTCAAATAAAACAAAAATACCCGAATAACAGATAAACGTCAAATATCTGAAATACAGATCGAAAGTATCCCAGGACCTGTTCGCCGGACAAGGGCATCTGCCCCCGAGGCAAGGCGTGCCTGATGGCGATCTAGCAGGCCGTGGCAGCACTGACCCAGATCCTGTCCCGAACAGATCCGGTGAGGCAACGTGCTCCGCCAGAGGATGCGGGAAGACGCCCGGAGATATCCACTGCCGGGGGATGATGGGGCTCCCATCCCCGGGACTTGTACGGAACATCCCTGAACCCCCATATACTGGACTTCGCAGGACAACAGAAGGAGAGCACCCTTGGTTTCGTTTGATCTGATCGTGATCGGTTTTGGCAAGGCCGGCAAGACGCTGGCAGCCAGAATGGCAGAAAGAGGCAAGCGCGTGGCGCTGATCGAGAGGAGTCCGCAGATGTACGGCGGCACGTGCATCAACATCGGCTGCATTCCCACGAAGACGCTGCTGCTGGCCGCCGAGAAAGGCTGGTCGTTCGAGCAGGCCATGGCGGAAAAGGACGCCGTCACCACACGACTGAACCGGAAGAATCACGACGGACTGGTCAGCTCGGTGACGCTCTACGACGGCGTGGCATCGTTTGTGAACAACAAGACGATTGTCGTCAGGAAGGATGGCGCCGAAGAACAGCTGACGGCGGAAACCATCGTCATCAATACGGGCGCCGTGAGCAACTGGGTGCCGATCGAAGGCCTGCGCACCACGGCCGGGGTGCATGACAGCACGGGCATTCAACAACTGCCCCGGCAGCCCGAACGGCTGGGCATCATCGGTGCCGGCCCCATCGGACTGGAGTTTGCCTCCTTCTACGCCAGGCTGGGCACCCAGGTGACGGTGCTCGATGTCGGTGACCGTTTGTTGCCGAATGAAGAGCCCGTGGCAGCCGAGCTGGCCAGACAGTATCTGGAAGAAGCCGGCGTCCGCTTCCGTTTTGGTGCGTCGATCCGGCGCGTGTACAACGAGGGCGATGCAGTGGCCATCGAGACGGCAGACGGCTCCCTGGTGGTGGACGCGCTCCTGTCTGCCACCGGCCGCAAGCCGAACATCGAGGATCTGAACCTGGGAGCCACCGACATCAGGCTGACCGAGCGGGGCGCCATCCAGGTGGATGAGCGTTGTCAGACTTCAGTGCCCGGCGTGTATGCGGTGGGCGACGTGACGGGTGCACCGCAGTTCACCTACCTGTCGCTGGACGACTTCCGCATCGTCTACAGTGCCCTGACGGGTGGCGAGCCTTACATGCGCAAGGACCGGAAGGCAGTGCCCGCCTGCACCTTCATCGACCCACCGCTGGCACGCATCGGCATCACCGAAGCGCAGGCGAAGGAAGCCGGTCTGCCCCACGCCGTGAAGGAGCTGCGCGTGGCCACGATGCCGCGCGCACATGTGGCGGGCGATCTGCGCGGCGTGTTCAAGGCCGTGGTCAACACCGAGACACAGCAGATTCTGGGCGTGACGCTGATGGGCGAAGCGGCGCACGAACTCATCAATCTGGTGACGATGGCGATGGACAATCAGCTTCCGTACACGTATTTCCAGAAGCAGATTTTCTCTCACCCGACCATGGCGGAGAACTTCAACGACCTGTTCGCGGTCTGATAACGCCGTTTTGGTATCCAGGACGAATCAGCCGAACCTCAACGGTTGTGCCGGTGTCCTGTCTCGAACACGGTCGAAGACAGTCAGATCCTCATTGGTCAGACCGATCTTGCGACCGATGTCGGACAGGGCGTCCCCAACACGCACTCGCTTTCCCGGCTTTACCGCGGCTGCCAGAATCTCGCGCACCTCCGCCTCCGTACTGCGACCGTGCCGGGCCGCCCGCACGCGCAAGGCGCGGTGCACATCATCAGGCACATTCCGTATTGTCAGGATAGCCATGATTCAGAACCCATCATCTGATTTCGATGGTTGCAATCATGGAGAAGTGCTGTCATTCAGACAAGCATCAAGCACCATGCAGATGATGCGATGATCCAGCATTCATCAGGACCGGCAGCAACCGCCGGAAGGCACGGGCTGAACCGGGACGAGGTTGTACGGCACAAGCCCGCCATTCGCATGAGCCGACTGGCCGTGGCATCAGAAGGCGAACATCATTGGTTTTGTTTGACCGGATCGATGCGCTCCAGCAGCGACTGCTCGCTGACCTGCCAGCGGTTGTTCAGCCGGTCGGTGAAGCGGAAGCGCTCAACACGATATCGTTTTGCCGACATCAGGGGAATCATCCGTGCTGCGTCATAAGGCTTGGCAAATGCAAAATCAATGCTTGCATCGACCCGGCCGGAACACTGTTTCTCGACAAAGTACATGCCGGGCGGAACCGTCATGATGTTCCTGCAATACAGCAGTTCGCCATCGGCACAAACATCCACTTCCACCTGATAGAACGGGTGATTGGACTGGTTGTTCAGGACGATGCCCCACGTCTCACGTGCATCCCTGCATCCACCAATCCACATGGAGAGCCTGGACGGTTCTTCCCGCGCCTGCTGCTCCTCGCGCTTTGCTTCGGCCGCCTCCCGTTCACGATCCTGCTTCACACGCAGACACTCGGCCACCTGGTCCCTTTTTCTCTCCATGAAATACAGCAACACCGCCGTCGTGAATGCGCCAAACGCCAGAAAGGCATTGGCCCACTCTGCCAGACTTCCCATCTCCATGCCTCAATCTCCTCGGATACCGGCCATGCCAGACCAGCCCATCAACGATGCTCCCGGCTACTGACAGACGGGGAAGAAGCCTCCCGTGGGCTGCCAGGCATGACACGGGATAACACCCAAGCACCGATGCCCCCATGCGCATCGCTGGTCAGCGATGAAAGCTTAGCCGATGGTCGCCCTCCCTATGAGCATGCACCGACAGCCATGCGGGGATATCAGCCCTCTCGGGATCAGCAGCCATGATCGTGGTCGATTCCAGCGTCTGGATCGACTATTTCAATGGCAGAGTCAACCCGTGCACCGAACGGCTGAACGCCCTAACAGGCCATTTTCAGCGCTCACTGCTACCTTCAGCTGAGGAAACGGGGGTTCACCGTCCGTAAAACCGCTGACGTAATCATTGCCAGCTTTTGCCTCGCCCAAGGCCACGCCCTGCTGTCTGCTGGCCCGGACTTCCAGCCGATTGCCGAGCAGATGGGGCTGGAGCTGTTGGGTTGGATCTGTTCAGTCAGCATCCAGACCCTGTGCGAACGGATCCGGGTGCTAGATCTCAGTTACGGTGTAAAACAGGCCGACATTGCCGCCACCATCCGCCTGCTGCTCGACACCCGGAACGTGCATGCCGACAAGGCCGCCGTGGCAGTAGGCCTGGCCATGTTGGATGCCGGCGGAGAGTTCGGCGATAGCGTCATCGCTCATGACGGCGGCCGACAGGGAGCAGAGGTTTTCGTCTCCTTCGACCGCAAGGCCGTATCGCTGCTGAAAGCACGAGGGGTTGCGGCGCGGTTACTTTGATAAACTGCCGCGCTGGTGCGCCGGTTAGCTCAGGCCCCTCCGCCCCCGATCGCGTCGATCACGATGAGCTTATCGATCAACCTGACTGGAGCTGAACATGAGCACCAAAGTCAGTGCCGTCAATTTCCGCCAGAATCTGGGCGAAATGCTCAACTAAGTACAGTATAAGAACGAGATCATCCTCATCAAGAAGGATAGCGATCCGGTTGCTGCCCTCGTGAACGCCGAGCTGTTTGAGCGGATTCGGCGAATGAACGAACGTTTTGATGAACTCAGCCGTCGCATCAGCGATGCGTGGGCGAACAACATCCCCGAGGCGGAAGGTATGGCAGATATCGAAGCAGTCATCGCTGCGGAAAGGGTCTCCCGCTGATGTGGGAAGTCTACGGACCTGCCAGCCCTCGCGTCGCAACAGGACATAGATGCGCCAGAATCCGTATCGA
>JAUNLD010000048.1 GCA_030532425.1 Lautropia sp.
AACTGTTCGTCTTTGCCGACCGCGACACCCACATCGAGGAAGAGGACTTCCTGCATGTGATCAACCTGGTCGATCACGCCGGCCCGCTGTCGCCGATCCTGCACGTCGTGCCGCTGCAGCTGCTGTCCTATCACGCCGCGCTGGCTCGCGGTACCGATGTGGACAAGCCGCGCAACCTGGCCAAGTCCGTCACGGTGGAGTGACCCCCGGCCGGACAGCCTCCTGGCATGTCCGGTGATGTCTCCCCCCACGAAGGCTGCCAACGGCAGCCTTCTCTTTCTGGTGTTCAGGCCCTGCGGGGTTCTTCTCCACCAGCCCGGTCTTCGACACGCGCCACCACTTCAGCGGCGGCTTCGGCCGAAGCTTCAGCCGCCTTGGCTGCCTGGGCCGCTGCCGATGCACCGGCCACTGCGCCATCAGCCGCTTCCAGCGCCACCTCAGCTGCGGCCAATGCCGCCGCCTCGGCCTCCTCGGCAACGCGTGCCTCCTCGGCCTCTTCCGCGGCCTCGATTTCCTCGCGCACCTCTTCACGCACCTTGTCCGGCGACACGTACAGATCCCAGGCGGCCATGAACAGGGCTGCGATCATCGGACCAATCACGAAACCGTTGAGGCCGAACAGCGACATGCCCCCCACCGTCGACACCAGCACCACATAGTCAGGCATCTTGGTGTCCTTGCCGACGAGGATCGGACGCAGCAGATTGTCGACCAGCCCGATGACGAACACGCCCCAGGCGATCAGCACCACCCCCTGCCAGATCGCCCCTGTTGCCAGAAAATAGACCGCGATCGGCACCCAGATCAGACCTGCCCCCACGGCCGGCAGCAGCGACAGGAAAGCCATCACCACCGCCCACAGCAAGGCGCCCTGGATGCCGAGAAACCAGAGGATCAGGCCGCCCAACGCCCCTTGCGCCAGCGCGACCGCAACGTTGCCCTTGACCGTGGCCTTGCTGACGGCCGTGAACTTGCCGACCAGATGGAAGGTATGGTCATCCTCCAGGGGAATGCCCTTGCGGATGGTGCGAACCAGCTCACTGCCATCGCGCAGCAGGAAGTAAAGCACGTAGAGCAGGATGCCGGTGCTGGCCATCAGGTGCACCGTGTTCTGACCGATGCCTACCGCCTGCGTGGCCAGCATCTGACCGATCTTGCTGGCACTTTCGCCCAGTCGCTGACGGATCGACGGCAGGTCGAGCAAACCCTGCTGATCGAGCATCCGGTGTGCCCAGGCCGGCAGGGCATCGATGATCTGCTGCAGGTAGCCACCGAAATCGAGCTGCCCGGAACGCACCCGCGAATACAGGTCGGTCGCCTCGGCCACCAGCGACATCGATATCGCAACCACCGGCAGGATCACGATCAGGATGACCGCCAGCAGCGTCACCAGCGTGGCCAGATTGTCACGACCGTTGAAACGAGCCACCAGCCAGCGCTGCATCGGCCTGAACAGCAGCGCAAGAATCACGGCCCACAGCAGGGCGCTGTAGAAGGGCAGCAGGATGGCAACGAAAGCCACCGTCACCAGCGACAGGGCCACCAGAAAGAAAATCCGTTGTTCGCCTTTGAATTTCATCGTCGGGACAGATCGGAACAGGCCAGCCAACGACGGCTGCCCATGAAAGAAACACCAGGGAAGCGGCTGAGCAGGATGCCAGCCACGGCAGGCATGCGCCTTGGAGCCGACGGGCAACCACAGACGGCATGACGACAGGCCGGAACACCATCACGGCAACAGGGGCCAGATGCCGGAACGGGCAGCAGGACAGCCGCCCGGAAAGCACGGTGGCACGGCGTGGGGAGCGCTGCGGACAGGTTGCCCTCACCCCTGCCCCCATGACCATCGGCAACAATCCGCCCCTGACACGGCAACCCGGATACGGGCAGGCTCATCGCGAACCCGCCTGGCACAACCATGCCGGGGCGCCAGCAGGCTGCGTTCGTCACAAACCCGGGAATACCCGCAACCGGACGATTCCCGTTGCCCTGCCGGGTTGACTTTCCGGCCAGAAGACCCCATCAGTCTATCATCGAACATCCACAAAACTTCCATCCAAGGCCAGACCCCATGAACAACACCAGCCTGTCCCAACAGCTGTTCACCCAACTCCAAGGCGCCCCCATGCAGCAGATCGCCCAGCAACTGGGCACCAACACCGAGCAGGCCAGTGCCGCCGTCAGCCAGGCGCTCCCGTTGTTGATGGGCGCCCTGGGCAAACAGGCCAGCAGCCAACCCCAAGGAGTACAGAACCTGTTTGGCGGCCAGAGCAGCGGCCTGGGCGGGATGCTGGGCAGTCTGCTGGGCAGCGCCACCCAGGGCAGCCAGCAAGGGGGGCTGGGCGGCCTGCTCAGCAGCGTACTGGGTGGCGGCAACTCGCAGACCCAACCAGGGGCGGGCGGACAATCCACCGCCGGCAGCATCGATGCCATGCTGGGCTCGGTGTTTGGCGGCCGCCAGGCACAGGCCGAAGAAGGGCTGGGCAAGGCTTCCGGATTGGGCAGTAACGGCGCCCACGCCCTGCTGGTAATGCTGGCTCCGATCGTGATCTCCTTTCTGGGCCAACGCTTCATGCGTCACGACAGCAGCCCGGGCAACGCCCCCGCGCTCGACACCCAGGATCTCAACCAGGCACTGGCGCAAGAAGAACAGCAACTGCAACAGCAGGGCGCGGGCAACCTGCTCAACAGCCTGTTGGATCAGAATGGCGACGGCAAGCTCGACATGAACGATGTCGTCAAGCTGGGCGCTTCGCTGCTCGGCGGCCGACGCTGAGGCCCCACTGTCGCCCGCGCGCATCATCCACGCCGCCGTACCGGCATCAGCACCATTCAAAAAGGACGCATTCTCAAGCCGACGGTATGATGTAAAGACAATCGACATGTCTTGGAAAACCCGCGCCAGGCGGCCAGGGCGTGTGGCCGGGTGAGGCTCCAGGCCCGGCCCAACACCCCGCCCGTCCGCGCCCTCCGCGCGGCAACGCACACGGACGTGTCGTCCTCGTCGCCCTTCATCACCGCCCGCTGCCGATGACCTCCGCACGTCCCCCCCTCCGCCGCCATCCCCTCTACCTTGCCCTGATGGCCGCGCTGTTGCCCGCCATCCTGATCCCGGCCGACGCGGCTGCCCAGACGACCGACTGGGAACAACGCTCACTGGACAAACTGCCCCGTACCCCGGCCCACCCGACCACCCTGCCGGTGATCCGCCAGGTCGGCGAGCGCGAGAATCTCCCCAGCAGTGAACAGACCGGCGGCTACACCATGCTACGCAGCCGCAGCGGCACCGGCCTGTCTCTGCCCCCGCGCTACATCCCGCAAAGCCTCACCGTCATCACCCGCGAACGCATCCAGGACAGCAATGCCCGCTCACTGACGGACGTGATCCGCCTGACGCCCGGTGTGTCGGTGCGCACGCTGGACACCCGCGGCTCCACCTTCAGCGTGCGGGGTTTCCCGGTGGACAACCTCCTCATCGACGGCACGCCGGTGGAATGGAGTGCGCCGTGGTCAGCCGGTGAAACCCGCGACAGCACCGTGCTGTACGACCGCATCGAAGTGGTGCGCGGTGCCACCGGCCTGCTCACCGGCAGCGGCGAACCCTCGGCCGCCATCAATCAGGTCCGCAAGCGCGCCGACAGTCAGGAACTGACCGGCAACGTCGGTTTTGGCTTTGGCTCAAGAAAACATCGCAACCTCCATGCCGACATCAGCACCCCGCTGTCCGCCAACGGCAACATCCGCGGCCGGGTGGTGGCGGATCTGGACCGCAGTCATTCCTTCATCGACCTGGAAAAGGACAGGCGCCACACCTACTACGGCGTGATCGATGCCGATCTGAGCCCCACCACCCATCTGAGCGTGGGGGCCAGCCAGCAGCGCGACAAGGTCGACGGTGCCATGTGGGGCGGCCTGCCCGCCTGGTACGACGATGGCAGCCGCACCAACTGGCCCCGCAACAAGACCACCGCCCCGTCGTGGGCCACCTGGAACACCACCAGCCGTACCGGCTTCCTCAACCTCGACCAGCAGCTGGACGAGTGGCAGCTGCGCTTGGACATCAGCCACATCCGCCGCGAAAGCGATCCGCACCTGCTCTGGGCTACCGGCCAGCCCAACCGCGACACCGGCCTCGGCCGCCAGGTGAGCAGCCGCACCTGGTTTGACAGCAGCCGCACGCAGAACCAGATCAGCCTGCAGGCCAGCCGCCCCTTCGTTGCCGAAGACCGCGAGCACGAGATCGCCTTTGGCCTGAGCCGTGCAAAGATGGAGTTCAACGCCGATGCGCGTGATGCCGAAGGCGAGGCGCCCAGTCTGGGCAACTTCAACACCTGGGACGGCAGCTATCCCTATCCGGCCAGCTGGAGCACCCCGTACCGCAGCAGTGCCAACACCACCACCCAGCAAGGCGCCTGGGCCGTGGCCCGCCTGCATCTCGACGACCCGCTGCACCTGATCGTCGGCAGCCGCATCACGCACTGGGAGCGAGAAGCCCCCGTCGCCCGCTTCAACCCCACGGCCTACACCCTCAGCCACAAGCGCAAGATCACGCCCTATGCCGGCCTTGTCCACGACCTGGGCGCCGACGCGTCGGCCTATGCCAGCTACACCACCATCTTCAAACCGCAGGAGCGCCAGGACCGCAACGGTCAATATCTGGAGCCCCTGCAGGGCAAAAGCTACGAGATCGGGCTGAAACGCTCGGCCCTGGGCGGACGGCTGCAAAGCACGCTGGCCGTCTTCAGGATCCGGCAGGACAATCTGGCCGAAATCGATGGCGAACAGCGCGTGCCCGGCAGCACCAGCCAGGCCTACCGTGCCGTGCGTGGCGCCACTACCAAGGGCTACGAGCTGGAAGTGGCCGGCCTGGTCAGCCCGCACTGGCTGATGAGCCTGGGCTGGACGCAATTCAAATCGAAGGACCCGGCCGGCAAGGAACTGAACACCGACAAGCCCCGCAAGCTGCTGAAATTTGCCAGCAAATACACCATCACCGAAGGAGAAGCCGCTCTGTCACTGGGCGGCGACCTCAGCTGGGAAGGGGCCAGCTGGGCCACCGTCACCAACCCGGTCACGCAGGCCGAAGAGCGCCTGGAGCAACGTGCCTTTGTCGTGCTGAACCTGATGGCGCAATACCGGCTGGATCGCCACTGGCAATTGCAGTTCAACATCGACAACGTGCTCGACAAAAAGTATTACAGCTCGGTGGGCTTTGCCAACGGCTACAGCTGGGGCGAGCCACGCCGCTACACCTTGCAGGCCAGCTACCACTTCTGAACGCACGTGGCCCGGATCAGAGCCGGGCCATCGCCCTGGGCCTGCCCCACCATTCACCCCCGCCCCGCAGCCGTTGAGACGCCTCACCGTAGTCATGGCGCAACGCCGGCCTTATGTTGCACACCCCACCCCATCACGGAGCGTGCAGCATGAACATGGTCGATCGCGGCAGTTCTCTGGGCATCGCAGCAGGTTTTCTGGGCATCGCTGCCGCCGGTGCCACGCTGCGTGCCGACTACATGACGTCGGCGTTCAGCAGCATGCCCACCATCACCATCGACAACAGCATCGGCTGGCTCGAAGCCCTGCTGTCGGTCTTCGTCATCGGCTTTGCCCAATCCAGCCGCACGCAGCCCAAAAGCGCAGCCCCGCTGTTGCTGGCCGTTTCCCTGATCGGCATGCTGGTCGGTGACGGCTACGCAGCCCTGTGCATGCTGCTGGCCACGGCAGGAGCCATCCTCTGCCTCAGCGCCGGCGACAAAAGCCAGCCCGCATCGTCCGCACCACCCCCGACCAGCAGCACCTCTACCCGGCGGCCCCCCAGCCCCATCACAGCGGGCCTGAGTCTGGGCTTGCTGGCAGCTCTGATCGCATTGTTCGTCACATCCCTGGACGAAGTCGACAGCGACACCGTGCTGCCTGCCTCACGCGAGCCCCGGTACTGAGCAAGTGTCAGCCGGCATCACCCGCTCCCCGGCGGACGGCCTGCCCGGCAACGTGCTTCAGTGTGTCGCGCCGCCACGCCGCCACCAGCGCAACACCCACTGGCCCAGATCATCGACATAGGTGAACACCGCCGGCACCACCAGCAGGCTCAGCGCCGTCGACGTGAGCAACCCGCCCAGCACCGCCATGCCCATCGGCGCCCGGAAACTGCTGTCGGCCGAGGCCGAACCGATGATGACCGGCAGCATGCCGGCGCCCATCGCCAGCGTCGTCATGATGATGGGTCTGGCCCGCTTGTGGCAGGCATCCAGCAGCGCTTCGGTACGGCTCATCCCGTGATCCCGGCGGGCAACGATCGCGTACTCGACCAGCAGGATCGAGTTCTTCGTGACGATGCCCATCAGCATCACCAGCCCGATCAATGCCGGCATCGACAGATCGTAGCGTCCCAGCAGCAGACCCACGAATGAGCCACCAATCGCCAGCGGCAAGGCCGACAGGATCGTCACCGGGTGCAGGAACTCCTTGAACAGCAGCACCAGCACCACGTAAATGCAGAGCACACCGGTCAGCATCGCCACACCAAAGCTGCCGAACATCTCGGCCATCATCTCGGCATCGCCCACTTCGCTGACCTTGACGCCATCGGGCAGGTTCTTCATCGCCGGCAGATTCATCACCTCCTGTACCAGCTGTCCCAGATCCTTCTCGGCCAGCTCGATATCGAAATTGATGTTGCGCGCCCGATCCTGACGCGAGATGGTGGCTGGCCCGCCACCCAATGACAGCTCGGCCACCTCACCCAGCATCACCACCCCGCTGCTGCCCTGCACCGGCAGCCGGCGCAGCATGTCCAGATCGGCACGAGCCCCTGCTTCCAGCCGGGCAACGATGGCCACCTGGCGCTCGTCGAGATTGAGCTTGGGCAGAGCCTGGTCATAGTCACCCTGGGTGGCGATGCGCAAGGCATCGGCCATCGCCGCCGGCGTCACCCCCAGGCTGCCCGCCTTCGCCGGATCGGGCCGGATGATGATTTCGGGACGAATCAGTCCGGCACTGGAGGTGATGTTGCCCACGCCACGGATGGTGCGCAGCTCGCGCTCCACCTGTCGTGCCGCGTCGGTCAGCCGGACGCCATCGGTACCCGAGAGCGACAGCACATATTTCGCCCCCGAATTTCCGAAACCCAGCTCGGTGCGCACCCCCGGCAGATCGGCCAGCGCCGCGCGCATCGCCTGCTCGACCACCTGCTTCTTCGGCCGTTCTGCCCGCGGCTTCATCTTCACGATCATGATCGCCCGATTGGTGCCACCGCCCCCACCGGCAAAGGGATCGGTGGAGCTGCCCCCGACCGTGGCATAGACCTGCTGCACGTGCGGCACCGTCATCAGCCGCCGGCGTGCCTGCTCGACCGCCTCACCGGTCTGCTCCAGCGTGCTGCCCGGCGCCAGTGTCAGGTTCACCTGCGTCTGATCGTTGTCGTCCCCGGGAATGAAGGATGAGGGCAACAGCCCCGCCATCATCAGCGAGGCCACGAAGAACAGCACCGCATAGACCATCGTCTGCATCCGGTGGCGCAGCACCCAGGCCACGCCACGCATGTAGCGCTGCAACCAGCCTGGCTCACGGCCCTCGTCCACCATCGGCTTGAGCAGGTAGGCCGCCATCATCGGCGTCAGCATCCGCGCCACCACCAGCGAGGCGAACACCGCCAGCGCGGCCGTCCAGCCAAACTGCTTGAAGAACTTGCCGACGATGCCACTCATGAAGGCCGTGGGCAGGAATACCGCGATCAGCGCAAAGGTGGTGGCGATCACGGCCAACCCGATCTCGTCGGCGGCCTCCATCGCCGCCTGGTACGGTGTCTTGCCCATGCGCAGGTGCCGCACGATGTTCTCGATCTCGACGATGGCATCATCGACCAGAATGCCGACCACCAGCGACAGCGCCAGCAGCGTCACCCCGTTCAGGCTGAAATCCCACAGGTACATGCCGATGAAGGTCGGAATCACCGACATCGGCAAGGCCACCGCGGCTACCACCGTCGAGCGCCAGTCCCGCAGAAACAGCCACACCACCACTACCGCCAGCAGCGCCCCCTCGTAGAGCAGCTTCATCGACGCATCGAACTCCTGCTCGGCCATCGTCACCATGTCCAGCGACTCGACAAAATGCAGGTCGTCCCGCTCAGCCTGCACCTGCTGCACCAGCGCACGCACCCGGGCGCCCACTTCCACCTCGCTGGCACCACGGCTGCGCGTCACCTCGAAGCCGATGGTTTCCCTGCCATCGAGCCAGGCACGGGTGCTGGGGTCGGCAATGCCATCCGTGACGGTGGCAATGTCACCCAGCAGGAGACGCCTGCCATCACGGGTCGTCAGCTGCACCTGCCGAAGCGCATCGGCCGAGGCTGCCCGTGCGACGATACGCAAAGGCTGTTCGCCGCCTGACAACTTCGCCCGACCGGCCCCACTCTCCACCTCGTTGGCATGCAACTGGCTCGACACCTCGGCCACCGTCAGTCCCAGCGCCCGCAGCTTCGACACCGCCAGCTCGACGTTGATCTGGCGTGTCACGCCGCCCACCCGCGTCACCTTGCCCACTCCAGGCACCGCCAACAACCGGCGGTTCAGCTCGTTGTCGATGAACCATGAGAGCGCCTCGGCATCCATCCGGTCGGCGTTGACCGCAAAAGCCAGTACCGGCGAGCTGGCCAGATCAACCTTGTCGACCACCGGATCCGGCAATGCAGCCGGCAGATCGGCACGGACGCCCTGCACGGCCGAACGCACATCGTCCAACGCGCCCTGCAAGGGTTTTTCCAGGCGGAATTCGGCATTGATCGCCACCACCCCATCCGACAGGCTGGTGTAGATGCGCTTGATGCCCTCGATATTGGTCAGCGCATTCTCGATCTTGCGAGCCACATCGTTTTCCAGCTGCCCGGGGGTGGCCCCCTGCAACGTGGCCACCACCGTCACCATCGGGAAATCCAGATCCGGCATGTTCTGTACCTGCATCTGCCGGAACGAATACAGACCCGCCACCGTCAGCAGAAAGAACAGCATCAGCGCCGGGATCGGATTGCGGATGGACCAGGCCGAGACATTCATCGTGCCGCCTCCGCATCGGTGCGGCCTGAAGCCTTCGGCCCACCATTCTCCACCCGCACCAGATCACCATCCGACAGCAGGCCTGCCCCGCGCACGACGATGGCATCACTCAGCTGCAAGCGGGCATCGCCCATCGGCAGCACCTCGACCACGCCATCCTGCATCCGGCCCACCTGCACACGCACCCGTTCGATGCGCTGATCGGCACCCACCCGGTAGACATGATTGAAGCCATCGCGCGGCACCACCGCCTCGGCCGGCACCACCATGCCCTCACTTTCTCCAAACAGCAGCTCGCCCCCCAGATACATGCCGCCCCGCACCTGCGGGTGCTCGGGCACATCCAGATAGACCAGGGCAGTGCGCGTGCCGGCGCTGGCCAGCGGTGCCACCCGCCGCACGCTCAGCGGCAGCTCACTGCCATCGGGCAGACGCAACCGCCCCGCCCCGCCCGGCTGCACCTGAGGCAGCGCCGTCACCCCCACCTCGGCCTGCCATTCCAGTCGTCCCTGCCGGATCAGGCGGAACAGTTCGGTTCCGGCGCCCGGCACCGAGCCGACCGTGGCCGTGCGCGCCGAGATGACGCCATCATCAGGGGCTCGCAACTCAGCGTGCCTGAAATCGTTGCGCCGCGCCTCCAGCGCCGCCCGGGCCGAGCGCAGACGGGCCTGTGCCGATTTGGTGGCCGACTGGTACTGCTCGATCTGTTGCTGGCTGAGTGCACCGGTCCTGGCCAGCTGCTGCGCACGCCGGGCATTGGCCTGCGCCTCCTCGGCGGCCGCCTGCGCCTCGGCCAGCGCCGCCCGTGCCTGAGACAGATTCGAACCGACACTCACCGCCGAAAAGCGCGCCAGCACCTGCCCCTTCGTCACCCGCTCCCCCACATCCACCAGCACCTCATCCAGCGTCAGGCCATTGGACTCGGAACCGATGACTGCCTCCTGCCAGGGCACCACCGCCCCATCGACCGGCAGACGCCTGAGCAGCTGACGCATCTGCGGTGTCGTCGTCGTCACCGCCAGCGACGGCCGGGGCGCAGCCGCCTCATCCTGATCCCTGGCCGCAAAAAGCTCGGGACGCATGGCGAACATCAGGCCCGCCAGCAGCAACACCAGCAGGCAGACCCCCAGAAAGACTTTCTTGGAACTGGACATGAGACAAAGGCAGAGGAGAGAAGGATAGAGACCAACCGGTCAGCACAGGAGCATGCACACCGCAACTGGTGACTGACGGGTCAGTTTAACCAATTTCCATCCTCGGTTGCGACGCCCCCCACCCCACCGGCATGGATGCGACAGAGAAACCCACGGCCACAGCAGCCCATGCAGCCATCAACATCGACCTCTCTCACACCCGCCCCCGGCCACATTCGGCGTGCAAATGCGCCGTTGTTTGGTATTGTCAGCGCCCCGTGTGATAATTATTCTCATTATTAGTTATGTTCGCAAAAGTATGCGGCTATCCCTCGCGACGATTCCGTCCCCCCATGGAGACACCTGACCCATGTTTTCGCCCCCAGCCCTTTCTCTGACCCCCGTACCGCTGGGCATCGCGCTGGCCCTGATGTCACCGACCTCCCTTGCTCAGCCCACCCAGACGTTGCCCGACCCGGCAGCTTCCACCGCCTTGCCCCACCGGCTCATGCCCGCCACCGCAACGCACACCACCGCAGGGGCGCAAGCATCGTCTGCCGACGAAACGGCACCACACATCACCTCCGCCACCACCGACACGGGGGCAACCCTCGACACGATCTCCGTTCGGGCCTACCGCACGGTGACACATACGCAGGCTGCCACCAAGACCGACACGCCCGTGGCCGAAACCCCGCAATCCGTCTCGGTCATCGGCCGCGACGAGCTGGACGCCCGCGGTGTGCGCACCCTCAATGAAGCGATGCGTTATGTATCGGGCGTGGCACTGGAAAGCACCGGTGTCGACAACCGGGTCGACGATTTCCGCATCCGCGGCTTTGATGCCGGCAGCTGGAGCAACAACGTCACCCTGGATGGCATGCGTGCACCACAGGGTACACAGTTCAACCGCACCGCCATCGACAGCTGGGCACTGGAACGCATCGAGGTGCTCAAGGGCCCGTCGGCCCTGCTCTATGGCCAGATGTCTCCGGGCGGCATGGTGAATCAGGTCAGCAAGACGCCCGAACCAGACCTGCCCACCACGGTCCAGCTGGGCGTGGATGGCCACGGCCAGCTGCAGGGGGCTTTTGATGTGGGCGGGAACACCGCCGACAACGGCCACCTGTTCCGTCTCAATGGCCTGGTGCGCAAGGGGCCCACCCAGATCCGCGAAACCCGGGAAGAACGTCTGATGCTGGCCCCCAGCTACACGCTGAAGCTCGCCCAGCGAAGCCGTCTCACGCTTCTTGGTCTTTACCAGCGTGATCGTGGGGGCAGCACCTACCAGTTCTTGCCGCAGGCCGGCACGCTGGATGCCACCCCCTTTGGACGAATCACCCACCGTACATTCCTGGGCGTACCGTCGTTCAACACGTACAACCGCGATATCCAGTCAGTCGGCTGGCTGTTTGAGCATGCCCTGGACGATCGCTGGACGCTGAGCCAGAGCGCCCGATACCTGCACGTCGACAGCCTCTATCGCACGGCCGTCACACGCGGTCCTCTGAGCGAGGATGGACGTACGCAGAATCGGCGCGCGATCTCCTCGGAAGGCACCTCCCGGGGGCTGACCATCGACACCCGTCTGCAGGGCAAGCTACGCACCGGTTCGCTGAATCACACCGCGCTGGTCGGCCTGGACTGGCAGAAGGCCGACGTGAAGGGAGATCGCATCGCCTACAACAACCCCAGCCCCGTCGACATCTTCAACCCGGTACAGACGGCCTACACCCCGGTGCCACAAGGCGCCATGCTGTACCGCGAGAAGCACACACAGACCGGTCTCTATCTGCAAGACCAGATCAGCGTCGGCAACTGGCGCGTCACACTGGGCGGGCGCCATGACTGGACCCGTGACGACGGCAGCACGGCCCGCCACATCCATGCCACCGGACGCACCAGCCCCTGGCAACAGGACCGCATCAAGGACAAGGCGTTTTCCGGTCAGACCGGCGTGCTGTACGACATCGGCAACGGCTTTCTGCCCTATGCCAGCTATGCCGAGTCCTTCCAGCCCAGCCCCGAAGGCAGCAGCATGAACATCGACCGCAAGCCCTTCGAGTCGGTGCGTGGCAAACAGTTCGAGATTGGCACCAAGTATCAACCGCGCAATGTCGACGGCCTGGTGACACTGTCGGCCTACGAGCTGCAACAGGACAACATCCTGACGCAAGACCCCGATCCCACCCACAACACCTGCGGCACAGGCGTGGCACAGTGCCGGATCCAGGGAGGCAAGAGCCGGGTACGTGGCATTGAGCTGGAAGGCCGAGTCACACCGATGCCAGGTTTCAGCGTGATCGGTGCCCTCTCACGCATGGACTCGACGATCCTGCGCGGCGACAGTGCCCATGTGGGCAAGCGCCTGGCTGCCGTACCCGACTGGACAGTCGCCCTGTGGGCCGACCACCGCTGGCAGGGAGGCGAGCTGGATGGCCTGAGCCTGGGGGGCGGCATACGCTATATCGGCGCGTCGTATGGCAACGAAACCAACACGATCCACATCCCCAGTCACTTTCTGGTGGATGCCGCCGTGCGCTACGATCTGGATGGCCTGACGGGCATGCCGGCGCGGCTGGCCCTCAACGCCAGCAACCTGGCCAACAGGCAGTTCATCTCCACCTGCACCTCGGCCGCCTCTTGCCATTTTGGTAGCGGACGAACCATCACCGCCACCCTCAGCCTCATCTGGTAAGGCAGACATGCGCCCCACCCTGCTTTCTGCCCTCATCCTGCTGGCGGCCGCTGCCATCGACAGCGGCCACCCCCTGGCCAGGGGCGTCACGCACTTGCCGCCGATGGTGGTGCCGGACGAACACCATCATCAGGGCCAGCTGGAACCCGGCCAGACCGTGCGAATTGTCCTGCCGGCCGGCCCGCGTCATCTGCAAGGCATGCTGACGCTGGCTGATGAGCAGACCCCTGCACAGGGCTACCGATTGTGGCTGGAAGGCCCCGGGTGGCACCGCGACCTGATGGGTCAGGAGGGAACCCCGTTAGCGCTTCGATTTGGTGCCTTGCTACCAGAAACCGGTGCAACGCTGGTCCTTGCAAGCAGTACGGCACGTGGCGCGTGGCAGATGGCCTTGAAGCGCGAGGCCATTGCCGGCTGGCAACAGCCCGGCCCACAACCCGAAGCCGCCGTGGTGCATAGCCCCGCCCTGCAACGATTGCAGCACGCCATCGCCCGGCAGCCCGCGCAACGCGCAACACTGCAAGCGCAATTCTGGCAGCAGGTGACGCAACAGGGTGGCACCCCGCTGCAAGAACCCATCGGCAAGGGCTACACCCGCCTGACATTCCTGTGGCAGGGTGCCCAGCACAACGTGCGCCTGCTGGGCGGCCCGACCAACGATCACACATGGCTGAACCGCCTGCCCGGCACCGACCTCTGGCAGCACAGCTTCGTGGTGCCCGACACGCTGCGACTGGGTTACCAGCTTGCTCCCGATGTGCCCCAGTTGCTGCCCCACCCCGATCCGCAACAGGATCGCCTCCGTCAGCGCCGTGCCGTGCTGGCCGTCAACCAGCCCGATCCGCACAACCCCGGGCCGCTGGTGGGCCACGATTCGGTGGTGGCCCTGCCGGCGGCACCGCCCCAGCTGGGTGTGGACGCCCACACCCAGCCACAAGGCCACCTGCAGGCACACGTGCTGGACAGCCGCCTGCTGGGCAACCGGCGGCGCATCTGGATCTATCAGACGCCTGCCCCCACAGCGAACGGCACTACCCCGACGCGACACACTGACCGCACACGGCACCCACGCGTGCCCCCCTCACCACACCGACCAGCCTCGTCCGCAGCCCGTCATTGTCACGCCGGACGCGCCCCCTGCCCACCGATCCAGCTCTACCTGTTCGATGGCGCCGATTACCTCATCAAGGTCAACGGGCCTGTCATTCTGGATGCCATTGCCCACCAGCTGCAGCGCCCTGTCATCGCCACCTTCATCGACAACCCCAGCCGGGAGGCCCGCAGCCACGAACTGCCCCCGAACCCCCGCTTTGCCGACATGATGGCTACCGAGCTGCACCCCCTGGTCGCCCGCATCACCGGCCTGCCGCGCGACCCGGCCCACACCGTGGTGGGCGGCTCCAGCTACGGCGGTCTGGCCGCAGCCTGGGTGGCCCTGCGCCACCCCGACGTCTTCGGCAACGTACTGTCGATGTCGGGGTCTTACTGGTGGCGTGCCAACAGCGGCCCGCTGAAAGACGGCCTGCCCGCCTGGGTGCAGGCGGACCCACAACCCGGCATCCGCTGGTTTCTCAGCGCTGGCCTCTATGAAAAGGGTCGCCACGGCACACGCAACATCTTCGAAACCACCCTCCAGCTGCACGACATCCTGCGTGCTCAACGTCAGCCTGTCTGCCTGCGCACTTATGCGGGCGGCCATGATTACGCCGTCTGGCGCGGCGTGATGGGCGATGGGCTGCTGGCCCTGTTTGGCGCCCCCTCGCCCGGTGGGTGCGGCCTGTCCACGCCAATGTCCCCTCTGAATGGCCCGAACAGGACTGCACGACCCCGTGTGCCTGGCGTCTGGTCCTGCGCATGCCCTGCACCGAGTTACGCTGCCGGACATCCCGCACCCGACGTGCATTGAAGGCCTGCTGCTTTGTCCCTAGAATGGCAACCAGACGGCCCTGACGGGCCACACCAGCCGCCGACCCCCATCCGGCCTGCCCTGCACCGACGATCATTCGATCCGATCGATCTCCGCCCGACCGCGCCGCACCTGGCGGCCCGCGTGGCTCTGGACTGCGCCCATGACCGACAAGACCTCACCCAAGAAACGTTCTGCCAAGGACACGCCGCTGGCGCTGCCCGAGGGGCACGAACACCTGCTGCTGCATTCGTGCTGTGCACCATGTTCGGGCGAACCGATGCAGAAGCTGATGGAAGCCGAAATCCCCTACACCATCTTCTTCTACAACCCCAACATCCATCCACTGCGCGAGTACGAGATCCGCAAGGAAGAAAACATCCGCTTCGCGCAGAAGCACGGCATCGAGTTCATCGACGCCGACTACGACACCGACAACTGGTTTGCGCGCGTCAAGGGCCTGGAAGACGCACCCGAGCGGGGCGAGCGCTGCACGGTCTGCTTCGACATGCGTTTCGAGCGCACGGCACTCTATGCCTTCGAAAACGGCTTCACCGCCATTTCCAGCTCGCTGGGCATTTCCCGCTGGAAGGACATGAACCAGATCAACGGCTGTGGCCACCGTGCAGCCGAACGCTATCCGGGCATGGTCTACTGGGATTACAACTGGCGCAAGGGAGGCGGCTCGGCCCGGATGATCGAGATCGCCAAGGCAGAACACTTCTATCAGCAGGAGTATTGTGGCTGTGTCTACTCGCTGCGTGACACCAATCGACATCGCCAGGCGCAGGGCCGTGATCGCATTCGCATTGGCGAGCTGTATTACGGCCTGCCGGCCCCCGGCGATCAGGCCCGAGACACCAACGGCCCCCTCAACGCCCTCCAACAGGAACGACAACGTGACGCTTGAAACCCTCGAATTCACCACCGCCCCCCAACCCCAGGCCAGCGTGATCGTGCTGCACGGCCTGGGGGCAGACGGCAACGACTTCGTGCCCGTGGCCCAGATGATGGATGCCGGCGTGGGCGTGCGTTATGTCTTTCCGCACGCACCGATGATGCCGGTGACGATCAACAACGGCCACGTGATGCGGGCCTGGTACGACATCCGCCATGCCGACCTGGCCCAGCGCGAGGACGAGGCCGGCCTGCGTGCGTCGAAGGAACGGGTGGCAGCGCTGGTGGCCCGCGAGATCGAACGCGGCATCCCCAGCGAAAAGATCGTGCTGATGGGTTTTTCCCAAGGGTGCGCGATGACGCTACTGACGGGGCTGCGTCTGCCGCACCGGCTGGCCGGCCTGGTCGGCATGTCGGGCTATCTGCCGCTGCCCGAGACCACCGCACAGGAACGCAACCCCGCCAACCAGGACACGCCGGTCTTTCTGGGTCATGGCACGGCCGACCCGGTGGTGCCGATCGGGCGGGCCATCGCCTCGCGCGACCTGCTGCAGCAGCTGGGCTACCCCGTGCAGTGGCACGAATACCCGATCCCGCATTCGGTCAGCCCCGAAGAAATTGCCGACATCGAAGCCTTTCTGCGCCAGGTGCTGAAAGACTGACGATCCTGCTGGCCGACCGGCTCCCTGCGCAACCTCATGCGCAGGCGCCCATGGGCCGACCGGCATGAGCGTCATGCCTTGAAGCATGGATGCCGGCCTTCAAGGACGACGGACGTCCCCCGCTCAGGCCGCCGGATGATGGGCGCCGGCGGCCGGCTTCAGCCCCAGCGCACCGGCCACGCGGGCCAGATCCCGCGACTGCAGTTGCAGGCTCTCCAGCAGGCCCTTCAGCTGCTGATGCGCGGTGCTGCCCTCGTCGGCCAGCACCAGCTGCTCGAAGGGTGGACGGATGCCCTGCGCCAGCGCCAGCGACAGTTCCATCTGGCCATCCAGCCGCATCGCCAGGGCCGGATCTGCCGCGTGCAGCAGTGCGGCCGGCGATGCCCCTTGCAGCCGCGGCCCCGCCAGCGGCCGGTAACGGCCCCACCAGACGTTCTGCACGCCCAGCACCCCGAAAGCCAGATCCAGGTGGCTGGCATCGGCAAAGGTCGATTGCTCGTCCTCGGGGTCTTGCGAGGCCAGCACGGCCTCGACCTGCCCTGCCCCCAGCTCGTTGCCCGACGCATGCACCAGCGCCCCCAGCAGCCGCTGCAGGGCCCGGGCGCCCCCCGTGACGAAGCGCGCATGCGCATTGCCGGCCACCCCGGGAGCCCAGGCCCGCTCCTGCGCCTGCAGGTCGTCGACCAGCATGCGCGACACCAGCGACAGATACTGCCGCCGACGCCCCGCATGCGCCCGTTCGCCCTCGATGAAATCCGTGTGCGGGCGCTCGCCGGGACCATCATCACGGGTATCCTGCCCCCAGAGCATGAACTCGATCGCATGCCAGCCCAGCACCACGTGTTCATCGGCATCGTGACGATGCAGCGCCAGCAAACGCTCACGCGTCAGGGGCACATCGATGTCGCTGATGAGGCCACTGCCATCATCACCCTCGACGTAATCAACCACGCCTTCGTCCATCGGCCACGGATTGATGCGCGCGCGGCGCCGACGATCCTCGTCTGACACGTCATCGACCAGCGCGACGGCCTGCGCCTGCCAGGGCCGGGCATCCAGCCAGGCTCGTCGCGCCTGTTGCAGGCGCTTCTCGGCAGGGTTTGCCAGAAAGTCCTCCACCGCCTTCTGAAGGCGTCGGGCCAGCACCAGGCAGTCGTGCCAGGTGGCATGGGCCAGCCGGGCATGCTGCCGCAACACGGCATCGATGGCATCAGCTGCCGGCTGCCCCGCGCGCGCAGCGATATCGGCCTGCGCCAGCCCTGCCCCTGCCAGCGATGCCTGTGCATGCGATGCAGGCACAAGCGCAGACAGCCCGCCACTGCTGGCGGCCCAGGCCAGCGCCGGCACACCCAGGCACCGGGCAAAGGCACGACGGTTCATCGGCACGGAAACTCCTCTCGGAAACGGCTGCGATTGTCATCGGATGTGGGGCTGGCCGCAACCACCCCCGCGTTGCAAAGGATGACAACTGGTGACACCTGCCGCCCCCGTCGACACGAACACCCCGATTTTTTTGCCCAATGAAATTCGGGGTTTTCCCCGATACCAGGCGATGTCGGAAAAATTTGCCCTTATCGTCTTGAAATGCCCGGAAATGCTCCCATGTGCTCAATTCGCACCACGGGACTGCGCCCATCGGGCGCCCCGTGTTTCGTCACGGCAGGAACCCATCCTGCCCCTATCTTTCAATAACCGAACAGGAGGCTCTCTCATGGCCCAAGACACCACCGACAAACTGGCTGCCCGCCTGGAAGAAGCCGCCGCATCGCTGGAGCGCTCGCTCAAGCGTGGCGGACGCTCGCTGGGCCGCTCGGCAGACCGGGCACGCGACAACATGGAAAGCGAGTGGTACAACCTGAAGAAGGACCTGAGCGACCTGCTCGACAGCGAATCGCTGAGCGACCGTCCCGAAGTGCGTGCGGCCATCAGCCGCGTGCGCGGTACGGTGCAGAACATCTCGGATTCGGTGTCGGATGCAGCCTACGAGGTTCAGCGTCGCGCCCGTGATGGTGCCGAGGCCGTCAACGACTACGCACACGCATCGCCCTGGCAAACCGCCGGCATCGCCGCCGCTGCGGGCTTGCTGATCGGCTTCCTGCTGTCGCGTCGCTGACCGGCACGAGACCACCATGCTGGGACGCTTCTTCGAGGCGCGGATCAGGCGGGTGCGGGAAACCGTTGCCGGCTTGCTGAGCGGTCTGGATGACCGCAGCCGTCTGCTTGCCCTCGAACTGGGTTCTGAAGCGCGCTGGCTGGGTACGGTGGCTGCCCTTGGCCTGGCGGCCGTCATCGTCGTCATCATCTGCCTGGTGTGGCTGATGGCCTCGGTGGTGGCACTGGCCTGGGATACCCCGTGGCGCCTCCATGCGCTGGGCGGTGCCGCCGGGTTCTGGCTGCTGCTCAGCCTGGGGCTGCTGCTGAAAGTCCGTGCCCTGCTGCGCAGATCCACGCCCCCCTTACCCCTCAGTCGCAAGGTCTTTGCCGACGACATTCAAAGCCTGCGTGGAGAAATCGACCATGAGTGACAAACCCTCATCCCCGGCCCCGTCCGCCGCGCAGGCGGAAACCGCCGAGGACGTCTTTGCCCGCATCCAGCGACGCCGTGGCGATACGGCCGAGCTGATCCACGCGGATGATGCGCAACACGCCAGCGATGCCGGTGAACCGTTGCCGGGCAAGGGCCACGCCACGGTCGGCGAGACCGACGAGGTGCTGCCCCCCGATGACGCCCCACTGGCAGGCCGTCGCGTCGGTGACGAGCACCAGGCCTACGACGACATCGGTGTGCGGCACCTGTCGGCAGCCAACCTGGACGACTACCCCGGCCAGTTGCTGCCGGTGCTGCGCCAGCCCGATGATCCGGGTTTTCCGCGCAGCAAGACCTTCCGCTTCCTGTTGCGCAACCCCGAACTGGCCATCCTGGCCGCCATTCCGGTGGCACAGCTGGCCCTGCGCTCGCGCACACTGCGCCGCGCCGCCTATCAGGCCGGCAAATTCAAGCTGAAGCAGCATGCCTGGAAGCAGGTGCGGCGTCTGACCGACATCTGATCCAGCCACCAGGCTGAGGCTGAAACGGGCGCGCGGACGCCCGTTTTTTTTTGCCGGTCAGATCCATGCCGACTTGGCGGGGGTGGGCCATAATCATGAATGCTGGATGCCTGATTCAGCATTTCTGAGTTGTGCATCCAGCTGCTGGACCTCGCGGCGTAGCCACCACAGCATCAGCAAGCCCGGCAGTGCCGCCAGCACCGTCATCACAAAGAAGGTCGACCAGCCGTACTGCTCCACCATCACGCCCGAGGCCGGGCCCACATAGACGCGCCCCACCGCGGCCAGTGCCGACAGCAACGCATACTGCGCCGCCGAGAAACGGCGGTCGGTCAGCGCCATCAGGAAGGCCACGAAGGCCGCCGTGCCCAGACCGCCACAAAGATTCTCGATGCCGATCGCCCCGGCCATCAGCAGATGGCTCTTGGGCAGCACCGACAGCAGCCAGTACCCCAGGTTCGAGCACGCCTGCATCACGCCAAACAGCATCAGCGACCGATAGAGCGAGCGTCTGGACAGCCATGCACCGCCCAGCAGCGCACCGATGATGGTGGCCAACAGCCCCAGTCCCTTGTTGATGGCACCGATCTCGGTCTGGCTGAAGCCCACCCCGCGCAGCAGGAAGCTGGTGGACAGGCTGGCGGCAAAGGCATCGCCCAGCTTGTACAGCACGATCAGCAACAGGAAAGCCAGGGCATGCGGACGCGCAAAGAAGGCATCCCAGGGTTTGACAAAGGACGGAAAGCCCACCTTGCGGGCCAGCAGCACCGCGCAGGACCCGGTGGTCAACATCACCACGGTTTCCACCATCAGCTGGGCAAAGGGACCGCCGCCCACCTGCGCCAGCAGCCAGCGCCCGGCCGTGCTGCCCATCCACCACACCAGCGCACCGCCCAGCACCATCGCCAGAAAACCCTTCAGCTCGGCGCCGGCCACGCTGCGCTCGCCGGTACTGGGGGGCACCGGCAGCCGCGGGCTGAAGACAGTGGCTGCCATCAGCACCAGCAGGACGGCTGCCATGACGCGGTACGTGCCCGGCCAGCCCAGCGCCGTATCGGCCAGGATCAGGCTGCCGCCGCCCGACACCAGCATCGCCAGCCGGTAGCCCAGCACCGACACCGCCGCCCCGGCGCCCCGTTCTTCCGGATCGAGCAGGTCGGCCCGGTAGGCATCGAAGACCACATCCTGCGAGGCCGACAACCAGGCCACCAGCACCGCCAGCACGGCCATGGCACGGACCGAATGCACCGGATCGAGCTGTGACATCGCCAGACAGGCCAGCGCCATCAACAGCTGAAACACCAGGATCCAGCCCCGGCGGCGCCCCAGCAGGCGCGGTTCGAAACGATCAAGCAGCGGCGCCCAGACAAACTTGAAGGTATAGGGCAGCCCCACCAGCGCAAAATAGCCAATGGTGTGCAGATCGATGCGCTCGACGGTCAGCCACGCCTGTAGCGCCCCCGCCGTGAGCGCCAGCGGCAGCCCGCTGGAAAAGCCCAGCAGCAACATCGCGGCAATGCGCCGCGAGGCAAACACCTGGCCATAGGTGTGCCAGAAGCCGGGAGAGGACGGGGATGAAGCCTTCATCCGGTGAGTGTAGCAGTGGCCCCCCGGGCGCCTCCCGATCACGGGCTGGCCAGCCGCCCCCACCAGACAGCCGGTCTGCTGCAAGGCACAGCGGCAACAGCAAACCCCTCGCCCGGAGGCGCCGATGCGGGAATTCCCCGGCGCAGGAAACGGCACCTAGACCCTTCCTGCCTGAATGAAGGCAACGATGGGTGTAATCTTTCAGTCTGGCCGCCGGGCATGCCCGTCAGCCGTTCTCTCCTGTCCTGCCGGATTGCCCAGCAGGCTTCCGGACAGCTCCCGTCATGCCGGTCAGTGCACGGGGGGGCCTGCCCAGAGGCACATCAGCTGTGGCCCGGTTTTTCCGAACCCTTTTCCTGTCACTCATGGCCAAAGAACTGACTGCCGCCGAAGCGGCCCTGCGCGATGCGGCACGTGAATATCACGCCCAGCCGAACCGCGGCAAGATTTCCGTCAATCCCACCAAGCCCCTGTCCAACCAGCGCGACCTGTCGCTGGCCTACTCGCCCGGCGTGGCCTATCCCTGTCTGGACATTCAGGCCGATCCGGCCAAGGCAGCCGAGTACACCGCCCGCGCCAACCTGGTCGGCGTGATCACCAACGGCACGGCCGTACTGGGCCTGGGCGACATCGGCCCGCTGGCCGGCAAGCCCGTCATGGAAGGCAAGGGCTGCCTGTTCAAGAAGTTCGCCGGCATCGACGTGTTCGACATCGAGCTGGACGAGCGGGACCCCGACAAGCTGGTCGAGATCATCCGCGCGCTCGAACCGACCCTCGGCGGCATCAACCTCGAAGACATCAAGGCGCCCGAGTGCTTCTACATCGAGCGCAAGCTGCGCGAGGAGATGAAGATCCCGGTCTTCCATGACGACCAGCATGGCACCGCCATCATTTCTGGCGCGGCCCTGCTGAACGGCCTCGAGCTGGTCGGCAAGAAAATCGACGAGGTGAAGGTGGCTGCCTCGGGTGCCGGCGCAGCAGCCATCGCCTGTCTGGACATCATGGTGGCACTGGGCGTGTCGCCGAAGAACATCTATGTGGCCGACTCGAAGGGCGTGATCTACCAGGGCCGTCCCGGCTCGCTGGACGAGTCGAAGGCCCGTTACGCGCAGGACACCGATGCCCGGACGCTGGCCGACATCTGCAAGGATGCCGACGTCTTCCTCGGCTGCTCGACCGCCGGTGTGCTGACGGCCGAGATGGTGAAGACGATGGCCCGGCAGCCCGTGATCCTGGCGCTGGCCAATCCCGAACCCGAGATCCGCCCCGAAGAGGCCCGCGCCGCCCGCGCCGACTGCATCATCGCCACCGGCCGCTCGGACTATCCGAACCAGGTCAACAACGTGCTGTGCTTCCCGTACATCTTCCGCGGTGCGCTCGATTGCGGGGCCTCGCGCATCACCGAAGAGATGAAGCTGGCCTGCGTGCGCGAGATCGCCGCACTGGCCAAGGCCGAAGCCAGCGATGAAGTGGTCAGCGCCTACGTGGGCAAGGACCTGAATTTCGGCCCCGACTACATCATCCCCACCCCCTTCGATCCGCGCCTGATCCTGCGCATCGCCCCGGCCGTGGCCGAAGCCGCCAGGGTCTCGGGCGTGGCCACCCGCCCCATCGAGGACATCGAAGCCTACCGGCAATCGCTGAACCGCTTCGTCTACCAGTCGGGCATGCTGATGCGGCCCGTGATCTCCGCCGCCCGCGCCGCCCCGTTCGAGGCCAAGCGCGTCGCCTATGCCGAAGGCGAGGACGAGCGCGTGCTGCGCGCTGCACAGGCGGTGGTCGACGATGGCCTGGCCCGACCGATCCTGATCGGCCGCCCCGACGTGATCGAGGCACGGATCAGCAAGGCCGGCCTGCGCATCCGCATCGGCAAGGATGTCGAGAACGTCGACCCCAACAACGACCCGCGCTTCAAGCAGTACTGGGAGGAATACCACCGGCTGATGGGCCGCGACGGCGTCTCGCGCGAAGCGGCCAAGGAAGCCGTGCGCCGTTCGACCACGCTGATCGCCACGCTGATGGTACGCCTGGGCGATGCCGACACCATGCTGTGCGGCACGCTCGGCCGTTTCGACACGCACCTCGGCCACATCAAGGACGTGATCGGCGTGCGTCCGGGCGCCCCCTGCCTGGCGACGGTCAACGCGCTGATGATGGGCAATCGCACCCTGTTCATCACCGACACCTACGTCAACGAAGCACCCGACGCAGAAACGCTGACCGAAATCGCCATGATGGCCGCCGAAGAGGTCAACAACTTCGGCATTCCGCCCAAGGTGGCCTTCCTGTCGCACTCCCAGTTTGGTGCCTCACGAACAGCCTCGGCGATCAAGATGCGCCAGGCCCGCGACCTGTTCCGCGAGCGCGCACCGCACATCGAGTGCGACGGCGAGATGCACGGTGACGCCGCCTTCCTGCCCGAGCTGCGGGCCAAGGCCGTGCCCGACAGCACGCTGCAGGGCGAAGCCAACCTGCTGGTCTGCCCGAACCTGGATGCCGCCAACATCCTGTTCAACGTGCTGAAGGTGATCGACGGCCACGGCGTGACCGTCGGCCCGATCCTGCTGGGCAGCGCCGCACCGGCCCACGTGATGACGCCCTCCAGCACGGTTCGCCGCCTCATCAACATGACGGCGCTGGCCGTGGCCGAAGTGGCGGCGGGCAAGCACAAGGTGGCTGCCGCCCTCTGATGGCAGGCAGCCGATGAGGGTTCAATGAGCTGACGCCTCTGGGACGATCCGTTCCTCAGGCGTCAGGCTCATTGCCTGACACAACGCGCCCAGTCCTTTCACTGAGCACCATCTCACGAAAAAGCAGAAACAGGGGGAGCGAAAACGAGACGCCTATCACCAGCCCTGCAACAGACCAGAGCATCCATGTCTTCCTCAGCCTCAAGGACTCTGACACCGCGAAAGCAATAAAAACCAGCGCAGAAATCATCACATCAAGCGCAAAGAAGGTGCTGATGTAGCTGTAAAACAATTCATCAAAGAACAAGCCCACATCAACCCCATTCTCCAGAAGGAAAAGCAAAACGGGATCAAAGGAACCAAAGCACCAAAAAAGCTTAGCAGAACATATACGGTAATCCCCCCAGAAACTCGGCGAGATCAGAAGTAGAATTTTTCCAAGGAGAAGTTCTATGAAGAAGTCGAAGTTCAGCGATGCGCAGATTCTGGATGCACTGAAGCGGGCCGAAGCAGGCATGAAAGTGCCCGATCTGTGCCGGGAGCTGGGCATCAGCATGGCCACGTTCTACAAGTGGCGGGCGAAGT
>JAUNLD010000049.1 GCA_030532425.1 Lautropia sp.
AGAAGTTCGTCAAGGACTTCGTGGCCGCCTGGGTGAAGGTGATGAACGCCGATCGTTTCGATCTGCAGAAGTGATCACCGGCTGATCATGGCCTGAACCGATGCGCTTTCCTGCCGGCACTGCCGCCGGATCAGGGAGGCGCCCGGTCGATGGTCTGATCGCGGCAAGACGAAAGGGGCGCTTTGGCGCTCCTTTCGTCGTCTGTGCTCAATATGGGCAGCATACCAGTAGGAGCAAGTTCCGCCGGAGGCTGGCTACGGTGGGTGAATGAAGCGCAACGACAAACCTGTGGTTTGACATCTCCCTTTTCATCAATCAAAATACGTAGCATGCTACATAGCTTGCTACGTAAATATGTTTGAACTGAAGGATCTGCCCAGCCGAGCCACGCTGGAGCAATTTGCCCAGATTTACCCCAACCCGGACGTGGAAGGCCTTCATACGTGGCTTACATGGGCATCGGCCACGCACCAGATGCTGGCGGCGTTTGATGAAAACCTTGCCCGGCAGGGGCTCTCGCAAACGCAATTCTTCGTCCTGCTTCTGCTCAAACGCAATCCCGAAGGTCTGAGCGTGGGGGCGCTGGCAAACGGCGTCGCCGTCACCTCGCAATCCATGACCCGTGCCCTGGGCAAGATGGAAAAAGCCGGCTGGTGCACCAAGCACGACAATCCGCATGATGGACGGTTCTGGATCGTTCAACTGGCGCCTGCCGGTGAAGCTGTCCTGGCCCGTGCCTTACCCGACCACTATGCATGGGTCGCCCGCTTCATGAAGCACTATGACGCTGACGAGCGCCATGCCCTGTCTGCATTGATGCTGAAAGTGGCCCCCGCTCTGGGCATTCCGCCCCCGCAGGCATCCCATCCACGATGATGTCTGCCTGAAACTCGACGAACTATCCCACCGCGATGAAGTCGCGGAAAGAGTTTGCCGACCTTTTTTCAACCATATATGTAGCCATGCACACATCTTCTTGCCAAACCCCTGCAGGACATAGCCTGAGCCTGATGGCACAAATGGTTCTGTGCGCCCTGGCGGTGGTTTCACTTCTGTATATTCCGGTTCCCATCCTGCCACAACTGGCTAGTGCCTATCACATGGCACCAGCCCATGCCCCCTACACACTCAGTCTGTTTGGTGTGGCCTATGCCAGCGGTTTTCTGCTGTTTGGCCCTCTCTCCGACCGAATTGGGCGCAAGAAAGTGATGGTGTGTGGCCTGATCGCGCTGACTGGCGTTTCCGTGCTCCTGGCCGTTACAACCTCGCCCATCGCGCTTCTTGTGGGGCGTGCAGCCCAAGGTCTGGCTGCCGCCACCTTTCCGCCCGTGGCGCTGGCTTACCTCGCGGAGGGAGGCACCCCGCGCCAGCGTGTCTGGGGTGTAGCCTGGATGAGCACTGCCTTCCTGTCGGCAGGCTTGCTGGGTCAGATTTACGGCAGCGCCGTGGCAGCGCGATTCGGTTTTGGCTGGGCACTGCTGCCCCTGGCCGCCATCTACGCGCTGACCGCACTGCGCATCAGCCTGGCTCCAGAAACCGTTGCCCCATCCGCCGCGTCCGGCAACATATTGGACAACTACCGTCCACTCGGCAAGCTTCTGGCCAACCCGCAGCTTCGCCGCGTCTATGTCCCCGCACTCCTGTTACTGCTCACCTTTGTTGCCTTCTACATCAGTCTCGATCTGCACCTGTCGGAAACATTCACCGAGCAGGGCATCAGCCGCCTGTTCACCCGCGAAATTGCCTTGCCTGCCTTTCTGGCTCCCCTGGCAATGGCCTCGCTGATTCCGCGCTGGGGGGCCGATCGCGTAGCCAGTGCTGGCCTGGCCGTAACCACTCTGGGCCTGGCTTTGTGTGCCGCTTTCGGTGAACAGCATGTCACGCTGCTGCTGGCTTCCAGTGTGGTCTTCGTCACCGGCGTGTCGATGAGCGTACCCGGTCTGATTGCGCGCGTGGCGACCGTAGCCTCGCCAGCAGTACGCGGCCTTGCCGTGTCCTTCTACACGTTCGTCCTGTTCATCGGCGCCAGCCTGGGGCCTTGGGTAGTCACTCAAAGCGCCTCCTTGAGCCTGCAAACCTTCTTCCTGTTGCTCTTTGCCGGTGTGTTGATGGCCACCATCTACAGCCTGGTTCAACCGAAAACGGCCAGGGCATGAAACTTTCATGACTGTCTGTTGTCTTGTCAGACAAGCTCTCCCAGTGTCCGAACATGCCCCCCAGCCGGCGTATCCGCAGCGCCGCTCGGGATTCACACAAACCATCTTCAAGGAAGAAGCACCATGCACACATCACGGAAGAAACGGATTCTAGGCATGGGCATAGCCATGCTGATGCCCATCATCCTTGCCACCCACCTGCCTTCGGAGGCAACCGAAATGACCGCGCAACAGACTGAATCCTCCTTGCCCATTCCAAGCCCCTACGTGCTCAGCAACAGTCGTGACGTGATGGTTGACGGAGAACCCGCCATACTTCGCCGTTATGAGCGAACCGACAACCGCAACAAGATGATTGGTGGAGAACACTTCAGCACCATCATCAGCAAAGATGGAAGGTTGAAAGGCTTTGCCAACATGAGCCTTGATCTGACAGCAAGGCCTTTGCCATCACGTGAACAATCCGAGCAGATTGCCCGAGCCTTCCTTGAGGAATATGCACCGGATTTGTTACCCCGTATGGAAATCAGCTGGATCGAACCACATGATGAGCCTTTACAGGTATTACGTGACGGCAAAGCAGTGGAAGTCACGCTCACTGGCTTGAAAGTGAAAGCCCGTAATCTGGCCGATGGGCGCTGGTTCTGGGTGATCGTCGGCCCAGACAGTAAGCCTATGGTTTTTGAACGTGATATCGTATGGGTTTCGTTTCCTGGTCATCGAAAGACCGAGAAATGGCTTCATGACACCTGGCTGGCCGATCATCCCGAGCATGGTGCCTGAATGACTATCGTCACGGCCAGAGAGTTCAACCAGCAGGCAAGCCGGATGCTGGAAGCTGCCCGGCAAGGACCCGTCTTCATCACGCGTAGGGGCAAGATCGTGGGTGTGCTGTCCAGTTATGACGCTTACCAGCAGCAACAGGCCAGGACACTGGCCGAGAGCTTTTCCGGTCAACATCCCGCAGCGGATCTGGATGATGCCTTCGATGCCGAGTTGAGCGCCATCCGTCAGCAGAGCAGGTTGAGATATGGCTTTTTCGAGGCTGAATCCCCGACCGCTGTGACAGGATCACCACGTCATGTACTTGTCGCAGAAGACCAGCATGCTTTCCGGTCAGTGGGGCTGCCAACGCCAGAGTAGGGCGCGCCTGCTCAGAACAGCAGCCGGGCGATGTCGTTGGCGGCGTTGAGGCTGCCCCGCCAGTCGCTGCCGCTGCGGGGTAGGGTGTGGGTGTAACGGTCGTCGCCCTTGTAGACCAGCTTGATGTGCTTGCCGCCTTCGTGAATCGAGAAACCCATGTCCTGAAGGCCCCGGCGGATGCTGGGGGTGAGGCTGCGGCTGTCACGCAGCAGATCCTTCAGCTGCTCGCGAAACCGCCTGCCGGGGTGACCTTCCGGCATCGGGTTGGCCGCCAGGATCGCGGTCAGCACATGCCGGCGCCGGGTGTCATTGCCGCTGCGCTCCAGTTCGTTCTGAACGGCATCCAGCACAATGGCCTGGAGTTCATTGGCATACAGGGGCACTTCGTCGCCCGGGTGGAGCAGTGAACCCTCGCTGGACTCAAGCTGGGCTGCCTGGGCGGCCAGCAGCAGGCGCTGGCGCTGGTTCTCGGCCTTGGCATGGGCCAGACGGCTGTTCAGCTGTTCGATCTTGGCCTGGGCCTCGCGCAGCTGGTGCTGCAACTGGGCGATCTCGCTGTCGAAGGTCTCGATGTATTCATCGGTCTCGGCATCGCGCAGCGGAGCCAGCCTGTTGCGGAGGTGGGCGTCCTGCAGGGCGGCCCAGTCGCAATGCACCGAGGGCCGGCTGCGCAGCCGGTCGGCGTGGATGATCTGCCTGAGATCATCGGCCAGGGCTTCCGGCGTGAGGTAGCGTGGCCCCAGGAAGAAGGCGCGTTTCTCGCGGTCGTCGGGCCAGTACAGGCCCAGCGATCCACCGTAGATGTTGCCTCCCTGCGTGGCCAGTCGCAGTCTTTCCGAGAAGCGGCGATCGGGCTCCAGCACCACATGGGCCAGACCGGCCAGATCAGTGGCCAGCTGGGCAACATCCACCAGATGTCCGCCGCCAGGCATGGCACTGGCATAGACCACCGGCAGGCGGCACCCCGCCTCCCGCCGGAGCAACTGGGCCGCCAGCTCGACATCGGAGCCGGTGAGGACATGTGGGGTGTGGCGCACGCTCAGCAGGCCGTCCCGGCCCTGGCCCAGGGGCGAATCCAGTATCGTGCGCATCACCAGCGGTTTCTGCCGCACCGGCAGCCTCACCGTGGTGCCCAGCCCGTCCTGCGCGACACGGACGCTCAGCTGGGCGCTGTCCGGTGAGGTGGCAAACACCAGCGTGGTGCTTTCTTCCAGCTGGTTCTGGCGGCGCACGTGTCGCAGGCCGGCCTGAAGCACATCACCTGCTTGCCGGCCGGTCAGCCATTCGACGCTTTCCCTGTCCGAGACGATCTTGCCGTGTGGCTCTGTGATGAGGCGCGTCAGTTCGTCGTGGGGCAGCCGCGTGTTCGGGATGCTCGGCAGCCATCGGTGCATGACGGCCAGGAAGTCTTCCGGGGTGCTGCCGGCGCGGACGGGAATTTCGGTGGCGAAGATGTGCATGACGGGGCACCACGATGAGTGATCGGATCGGTGGCCGCTGTCGGGCCGCTTGCCCGGAAGGCGATGGGCGGCACGGGGCGTGACGCCAACGGTAGGGGCAATGGTATCGTTTCCCACCATTTTTGGTGGGCTGGGGTGATCCCGCAGGTGTGATGCCGGTCACGGTGCCCATCGGTGTCTGGGCAGGGGGCGCATCAACTGTGTGGTGTTCGTGGTGGAGATCCTCGCGGGAGTGGAGATCGTTTCGGGTGTGGAAATCGTCCCGGGCCGGCGGGGGCTGCCCTGACCGGGGCACAAAAAAAGGCCGGTACAAGGCCGGCCCTAAGGGATCTTTTGAGTAGCGGCTACAGCGCCGCTGCATGGGGCCGCGGTGTCCGGTAGCCGTGTTCAAAAGACCCCAGGTTGCAGGCAGCGGTCAGGCCACCGCCCGCAGGGGAGAAAGACGGTTTCGGCGAATCAGAGCGAGATGCCGCCCGAGACTTCGATGACTTCGCCGTTGATGTAGCTGGCTTCGTCGCTGGCCAGGAAGGCGTAGACGTTGGCGATTTCCTCGGGCTTGCCCAGGCGTGCCATCGGCACCTTGGCTTTCATGCCTTCCAGCACTTTCTCGGGCATGCTCTCCAGGATGGGGGTGGCGATGAAGCCGGGGGCGACGGCGTTGGTGCGCACACCCTTGGGGCCCAGCTCGCGGCTCCAGGTCTTGGTGAAGCCGATCACGCCAAACTTGGTGGCGGCGTAGTTGGTCTGACCGAAGTTGCCATACAGGCCCACGACCGAGCTGGCGTTGAGGATGACGCCGCTGCCCTGGCCGATCATGGTGTCGGCCACCGCCTGGCTGCAATTGAACACGCCGCGCAGGTTGACATCGATGACCTTGTCGAACTGCTCGGCCGTCATCTTGACCAGGCGGGCGTCCTGGGTGATGCCGGCGTTGTTGACCAGCACGTCGATACGGCCGAACTGCTTGAGGACGGCAGCCACGACGGCATCGACCTGGGCGCGATCGGTCACGTTCATCACATGGCCGACTGCCTGGGCGCCGAGTGCCTTGCACTTGTCGACGGCGGCGTCGATGGCGGTCTGGTTCAGGTCGCAGATGATGACGATGGCGCCTTCACGGGCGAACTTGAGGGCGGTGGCTTCGCCGATGCCCTGGGCGGCACCGGTGATGATGCTGACTTTGCCGGCAAGGCGGCCGGCTGCGTTGTTCTGGCTCATGGAATGGGGCCGACAGGCGGCTGGAGATAGGTCTGTACGAAGGCAGGATGATCGCACAAAGCAGCGCCCATGTTGCACTGCGGCAATCTCTGATTGGCTTAAACCAACGCCAGGGTTGCGTTATTTATCAAGGTTTTACGTCGTGGCGGCGGGAGTGTGGTACCCATGCCCCACAAAAAGTAAGAAGCAGTGCAGCAAGAAGTGCGGGCAGGTTGCCGCCGGCCCGTGCATAGGGGGTCAGGCCCGTGCGGCCCTGTACCAGGGCTTGCAGGGTGTCCTGTTGGTGTGCAGGCAGCTGGGCCAGCAGCGTGCCGGTGTCATCGATGATGGCGGTGGTGCCGGTATTGGTGGCGCGGATCATCGGCCGGGCGGTTTCCAGTGCCCGCATCCGGGCAATCTGAAGGTGTTGCGGCAGTGCGTGCGACTGACCGAACCAGCCCAGGTTGGTGACGTTGGCCAGAATGGTGGCGCCTTCGTGCAACGGGGCCAGCAGCTCTTCGCCAAAGATGTCTTCGTAGCAGATGTTGAAGCTGATGCGCTGGTCGCGGACGGGAAAGAGCGGTTGCACGGCCGGCCCGCGCGACTGGTCGCCCAACGGAATCTGCATCAGGTCGACGAACCAGCGGGCGCCGGGCGGCACGAATTCACCGAAGGGAACCAGGTGGCGCTTGTCGTACAGCAGTGGAGGCTGGGCGTGGCTGGCGTAAGCGCTGTCCAGCAGTAGGACACTGTTGGTCCACATCATCCCGTTCATGGGGTCTTGCGCCGGAGGATGGGGGTTGTCGACGACCCGCGGGCTGCCCAGCGCGACGGCGCTGCCGGTGGTGGCCAGAAATTCGGCCATTCGCGTGCGCAGGGTGTTTTCGCTGCGATCCCAGGGAACGGTCCAGGCGGTTTCGGGCAGCACGACCAGGTCGGCCGGGGCGGCCTCGATCATCGCCATGTACTGCTGGCGTGTCTGGGCGGCAAAGCGGGCATCGAACTTCAGGTGCTGGGGCACATTGCCCTGCAACAGGCTGACACTGATCGACTGGCCGCTGGGCTGGCTCCAGCGGATCTGTTTCAGACCGAAGCCGCCGGCCAGCAGCAGGGCGGGCAGCAGCAGCCAGGCGGGCTGACGGCGCAGCATGGCCTGGGCCAGGGCGGCGGCGGCCAGCATGGTGGCCAGGCTGACCAGGTAGACGCCGCCCACCGGTGCCAGGCCGGCCAGCGGTGTGTCGATCTGGGCGTAGCCGATACCCAGCCACGGAAAGCCGGTGAGCACCCAGCCGCGGGCCAGCTCGGCCAGGCAGACGTTGCCTGCCATGACGAGCACGAAGCTGGTGGCGTGGCCGGGGCGGGCCAGCCGGCCGGTCAGGGCACCGGCCAGCGCCGGGTAGAGGCCGAGGTACAGCGCAAACAGCAGGACGGCGCTGCCGGCCAGCGCCGGCGGCATGCCACCATGATCGTGCATGCTGACATAGACCCAGCCGACGCCGGCAGCAAACCAGCCGATGCCGAACAGCAGCCCGGCCAGCGCCAGCCGGCGGGCGGGCAGGCGACGCTGTACGCCGATACCCATCACCAGACTGAAGGCCGTCAGCACGGTCAGCTGTGCCCAGCCGTTGCCCCAGGGGGCAAAGCAGAAGGCGTGGGTGACCCCCAGCAGCAGTGAGAGGGGCAGCCACCACCAGGGCGATGCCGGCTGGCCTGGACGCCGGCCTGCATGCGCCTGGGCCGCGGTGGCCGGGGCGTGATCGTGGCGACCGGTGGGCGGTGCCTGGGGGGCAGGAGAGGCTGGCTGATTGGTGGGGGGCTGGGATGACGCTGCGCTCATGTGCAGGGGCCCTCGGAGTCAGTCGTCGGCGATCGGAGCGTAGGGGTCGGCGATGCGGAAGCGCTTGAGCAGGGTGATCTCGCGGCCCTCCATCTCGGCGGCCTCCTCGTCATTGAGGTGGTCCATGCCGTGCGCGTGCAGCACGCCGTGAATGACGAGATGGGCCAGATGGTTGCGCAGTGATTTCTGCTGCGCGGTGGCCTCGTCGGTCAGCACGGGCAGGCAGATGACGATGTCGGCCTGCACCACCGGCTGGCTGGCGTACTCGAAGGTGAGCACGTTGGTGGGCCTGTTCTTGCCGCGGTACTGGTGATTGAGTGCCTGGCTTTCGTCGCGGTCGACAAAGCGCAGCACCAGCTCCGCATCGTGTGTCAGTGCAGCCTGCACCCAGCGGCGCAACTGCTGGCGCGATACCGGTAGCGGGCCGGCAGCCGGGTCGTGCTGGATGCACAGCGCCAGCCGTCTGGGTGTTGTGGGCAGGGCCGATGCCGTGGCGGCCTGCGCCTGGCTGGCGGCGGCCTTGCGTGTGGAGCTGGCCCGGCCGGATGCCGGGGCATGGGGGCGTGCCGTGCGACGTGTCGTGCGTGCCGTCATGGCTCAGCCGGCGGCCGGTGGGCGCTTGCGGCCTTCGGCGTGCTTTTCGTAGGCCTCGACGATGCGGGCCACCAGCGGATGGCGCACCACATCACCGGCATCAAAGTAATTGAAGCCGATACCCTTCACCTTCTTGAGCACGCGCTCGGCCTGCACCAGACCGCTTTTCTTGGGCGGGGGCAGGTCGATCTGGGTGACGTCGCCGGTGATGACCGCCTTCGAGCCGAAGCCGATCCGGGTCAGGAACATCTTCATCTGCTCGGGCGTGGTGTTCTGGGCCTCGTCGAGGATGATGAAGGCGTTGGAGAGCGTGCGGCCCCGCATGTAGGCCAGCGGGGCGATCTCGATCTGCTGGCGTTCGGTGAGCTTGCTGACGCGCTCGTAGCCCATCAGGTCGTTGAGGGCATCGAACAGCGGGCGCAGGTACGGATCGATCTTCTGCGTCAGGTCGCCGGGCAGGAAACCGAGGCGTTCGCCCGCCTCGACCGCCGGCCGGGTCAGGATGATGCGCTCGACCGTGTCACGCTCCAGCGCGTCGATGGCGCAGGCCACCGCCAGATAGGTCTTGCCGGTGCCGGCCGGACCGATGCCGAAGGTGAGGTCGTGCGTGAGGATGTTCCTGAGGTATTTGCGCTGGTTGGGCGTGCGGCCCTGCAGCTCGCCGCGCCGGGTGCGCAGGACCGGATTGTCGGGTGAGGGGGCGGGTGGGCGATCGGCCGTGACCGGTGGGCCGGCCGGGTCGTCGTGGCGGGATTCGATGATGGCCAGTTGGATGTCCTCCGGGCTGAGAGGGTGCCTGCCGCCATGATAGAGGCGCCCCAGCAACCGGGCAGCACGCCCGGCGGCGGCGCCGTCAATGGTGAAGACGGCACCACGCCGGGCGATGCGCACGTCCAGTGCCGGTTCGATCAGGCGCAGATGTGCATCCAGCGCGCCACACAGGCTGGCCAGACGGGCGTTGTCGGGTTCGTCGATCGAGAAGCGGGCTGTCTGCTCGGGCACGGTCTCTCAGGGTGAAACGCGGTCCAGGACCGCAGCACCGTGGATTGTATCCGTTTCGCCTGCCTGCTTCGGGCTGGTGATGGTGTAGCCGAGGCCCATCTGGGCGGCGCGCTCGCCAAAGAAGCCGCCCGAGATGGCTGCCCGGCAATCCCCCGCACCGCATTTCATGCTGTCTTCGTTGCCCAGTGAATGGACGCGCAGCTCGCCACTGAAGGTGGTGGGCGACTGCATGCGCAGGTTGGTGCTGCCGACACCGCTCAGCTGGCCCCGGGCATCAAATTGCGCGCCCTCGGTCACCATCCGGTAGTGCTGGCTGTTGCCGAACTTGAGTTCGCCCTCGATGGCCACGCGCGTGCCGGTACCGGCGCCGAACTGCACCAGGCCCTGACCCGAGAACGAGCCGGGCAACTGCTTGCCGCTGGCAAAGGTGGGCGAGGTGGCGCCGCTGAGCGCGTAGCGCGCAATGCCGCGGGTGGGCATGCTGACGGCCGGGGTTGGTTCACCCACCAGATAATGCAGGCCGGCATGGCGGCTGCCCAGCTCGCGCTGCAGATCCACCAGCAACAGTCGCAGTCTGGCCTGGCCGGTGTATCGCCCCCAGCTGACGGCGCCGCGTTGACCATGCTCGGCCAGCCGGGCACCGCTCAGATCCAGACAATTGCCAAAGTAGCCGCAGCCGCCCATGCGGGAGAGCGTCAGCTTGCCATCCAGCACGGCCGCGGGGCCGGTGTCGGTCAGGCTGAAGTTGAAGGGGTAGGGCGCATTCAGGCCCAGCACGCGCAGCTTGCCGGCCGCGTAATCACTGGCCTTCAGCAGTGGTCCCTGCACGGGCGGGGGGGGCGGCGTGGGAGCAGGCGTCGGCGAAGGTGGCACAGGTGGCAGCGGTGCCGGGTCGGGCACAGGTGCGGGTGCAGGAGGAGGCGTCGGTACGGGTGCAGGCACCGGTGCCGGCACGGGAGGGGGCTCGGGTGCAGGGGGGAGCGGCGTGGGCGACGGCGTGGGATTCGGCAGCTCGGGCGGTACTGGCTGTGGTACCGGTACGGGGGCGGGCGTGGGTACGGGTGACGGCACCGGCGACGGCTCTGGCACCGGCATGGGGGATGGCACCGGGGCCGGCGTGGGCACGGGGCTCGGGACGGGGTCCGGTACGGGTGCCGGGGCGGGTGTTGGTGCTGGTGCTGGTGCAGGGGTAGGCGCGGGTTACGGTGAGGGTAAGGGTGCCGGTGTGGGTGGCGGCAGCGGTGCTGGCGACGGGGCGGGGACAGGCACAGGTGTAGGTACCGGCACCGGCAGGGGGGCCGGTGATGGAACCGGCGCAGGCGTTGGCACTGGCGCCGGCACGGGGGAGGGCGTCGGCGATGGGCCGGGTGCCGGAGATGGCACGGGTGTCGGAACCGGGGAAGGTTCGGGCGATGGCGCAGGAGCTGGCGTGGGCTGTGGGCCAGGCGTGGGTACGGGGGCGGGCTGCGGCGCTGGCGAAGGGGCCGGAGCAGGCGTGGGTACCGGAGCCGGTACAGGGGCGGGTGTGGGTACAGGGCTCGGCGTGGGCACAGGGCCGGGCGGCACCGGGCGAGCATTGTCGCCGGTGCCTCCGTCACTACCCGCCGAACCCGTGCCGGACGCCGATGAATCACCCGCAGCAGATCCCGCTCCTGGGCCGGGGGCCGGAGAGGGCGCAGGTGTTGGTACCGGTGCTGGCGAGGGTGTTGGTGCAGGGGCGGGTGAGGGCGATGCACCAGCGCCCGGATGCGGGTTGGGGGCCGGGGTGGCTGGCGCAGGCGTGCCGGGGCGAGACGATTGCCGGGACGGTAAGTGCCCGAATGAAAATCGGCGTGGCGTGAACGCTCGTTCGTCAGCGTCTGGCCGTGTGCATCGCCCAGCAGGCTGTTGCCGGTGGCACCGTGGCTGCCTGACGGGGTTGCCACACCTGCGCCTGGCGTGCTGTCAGCGCCGACACCAGCACGTGTTCCGGTCGTTGCGCTGCTGTTCTGCGGCGATGGCCCGGTGCTGCCGGATGCGGTGGATTTGAGCTGGGGGGCGCTGGAGGTGCTACCCGACGCGGCATCGGTGCTGCCCCGATCGGTGCCGGCATCATTGCTGTTGTCGGCCTGACTGCTTGTGCGGCGGGCGGTGTTGCCAGCCTCGCCGTCATGGCCGCCGTCGCCATCACGGGGACTTGCACCGGTATCTCCGGTGCTGCCGCTGTCATCATGACCGTTGCTGTCCGTACCGTCCTGTGTGTCGTTTGCTGCCGCTGCTTCCTGCGCCGCCTTGTCCTTTTCTTCCTGATCGGCCCGGGCTTTCTCGGCGGCCTTTTCCTTGCGGGTGGGTGGGGCGGCAATCACCGGGCGGCTGGTGCTGGGTTCGGGGCGTGATACCGGCGAGGCCACGTAGGTGGCGCGGCCGGCGGGCAGTTCGATGGCGCCGGCCTGGTTGTAGACCACCACGTGTCCGTGCGTGACCGACACCAGCAGGCCGTCCTTCTGGCCGGGGGCGCATTGTGGGGCGCATTGGGTCTGCTGAACCAGAAACTCGGTACCACGGATGCCGATGGTGGCGGTGGGGGTGCTGAGACGGAAGTCGTCCGGGCGGCGCTTGCCGATCCGCCCGGAAATGGCGCGGATCGTGCCTTCGAGCAGACTGTAGAAACCTCGCTGTTCCTGCGGCTTGAAGAGGTACTGGTCGATGCGGAAACGTGAGCCGGGTTGCAGCGAGATCAGCCCGCCGTCGCTGAAGCGGATCTGGGCACGGCCATCGCTGCCGGTGATGACGCTCTGCCCGGCTTGCAGCCAGTCGCCACGCTGGGCGGGACGGGGGTGGGCTGCTTCGACGGTGACA
The DNA here is from genome assembly GCA_030532425.1 of Lautropia sp. Classification (GTDB taxonomy): domain Bacteria; phylum Pseudomonadota; class Gammaproteobacteria; order Burkholderiales; family Burkholderiaceae_E; genus Lautropia. The sequence goes on from JAUNLD010000049.1 coordinate 12,228, forward strand.
TGGCCGCTGACCATGATGAGCCGGCCGGCGCGGGTGTCATTGCTGCCGCTGGCCGGCTGGGCCTGTGCCACGGCATGGCCAAAGGCCGTGGGTAATGCCAGCGCAATCAGCGGCAGCCCGGTCTGCAACAGCCAATGCCCGGCCACACGCCAGGCGGGGCGTGGCAGGGCAGGGGTGTCTGTCGTGTGCACTTCATCGGCAGGTGCAGCGTCGGGCTGGCAGGAATCAGTCAATGCCACGGGAGGATCAGGCAACCGGAATGTCGGGCGGCACCGCACGATCGGCACCGTTTCAGGGCTGTGACTATTGTCACGCGCGGCCGCCCGGAATGGCAGCTCTGCCGCTGCCGGCCGTCCTGTGCGGTGGTCCGTGCGTCTGCGTGGACCACAGCCTGCCGCTGGTGCGGCCGACAGACGGTTGATGAAGGGGCAGGATGGCCGGTCTTGCGGGCCAGGAGAGGCCATGGCAGCCTGATGACGGCCGGGTGGCAGGCGCCGGTCTGGCGACTCCGGCTGGGCGGTTGCCGTCTGATGTTGTCTGATCGTGCGCCGGGATGGCACGTCTGCATGGCAGGCCAGGCGGGGGAGGCGGCAACCGGCTGAGAGTCAGTACCGGTACTGCACGTTCAGTTGCAGCTGGGTGCGGCGAAAATCGCTGGGCGCCAGCGTGGCGTGGTTGCGGGTGTATTGCAGCAGCGGCGCCAGCGTCCAGCGTGCCGTCAGGCTATAGTCCACGCCCAGGCGCAGGTCCAGCTGCCGGTCATGGCGTACCCGGCCAAAGAGCGGGTCCATGTCATCGTAGCGGCGTTGCTCGTATTGCAGGCCCAGACTGGCGCGCCAGTGTTCGCCCAGATTGCGCTGCCAGCCCAGGCGAAGCCCTGCCAGCTCGAAATCCAGCCCCGGCAGGTGATGTCTGCTGTATTCGCGCCCGCCGTAGGGGTTGGCCAGCAGCACGGTGCTGGCGGCGTCGCCCAGCGCATGGGCCAGTGACAGGCCGCCCACGGTACGGCGCGCATCGCGCAGCGGCTGGCCATGAAAGCGCAGGAAAAAATGCTGCACGTAAAGGCCCGCCTGAGTGCGCTCGTCGTGCTGGTATTGCCATTGGCCGATCAGGCCTGCGGCCTGGCGAAAGCGGTGGCCTTCCAGCAGCATCTGTTGCAGGTTGGCCGCCGCCGAGAAGCGGTGTGCCTGGTGCGTGAGGGCCAGGCCGCTCGATAGTCCAAGGCTGCCCAGGTCCTGGTTGTGCGCGCGGCTGTTGATGCGCTGGCTGGCCAGCAGGCTGGTGCTCCATTCCACGCCATCGGCCAGTGGATGCAGATAGCCCAGTGACACCAGCGCTTCGGCATAGGGGCTGTGCCGTGGCTGGCTGGCAGGCAGCGGTGTGAGCACGGTGCCATCGTCGATCAGCCAGCGGCTGTGGCTGCTGCCCACATTGGCATTGGTGTCGAAGCCGGTGCCCAGATCAAGGCCCAGTTGCCAGCGGCGCGGCTGCTGGCTGCTGCGTCGCGCCAGGATGTCGAGATAGCGGCGGATGCTCTGGGTGGCCTCGTCAGGCAGGTTGGCGGTCGCCACCAGCTGTTGCAGTGCCTGCTGCGCAGCCGGGCGCTCGTCCAGGGCCAGGTAGGCGCGCACGATTTCGGTGCGGGCGGCGATGTCGTCGGGGTTGTCGTCGAGCACCCGCTCCAGGGCGATCACGGCTTCGCCGGGGCGATGGCTGTCCAGTGCGGCCACCCCCAGCAGGTAATCGAAATCGCGGGCACCGGCGTAATCCCAGGTGAGGGGTTCCAGCAGCTGCCAGGCGGCTTCGGGCTGGCCGGCATCCAGCAGCCGGCGCGCTTGTGCCAGCAGCGCCGGCAGGGCCGAGAAGCTGACGGGGGCTGGTGAGGCGTGGCCTGCCGCAACGGCTTGCCCGCTGGTCAGGGGGACTGCCGTTGCCGGCGGCCGGGGAGGAGCAGGTGCCCAGCCGTTTGGTGCCGCGGCAGCAGCAGGAGCAGCCGAAGTGGCAGCGCCAGGCGGGACAGGGGGAGCGCCACCCGTCAGGGCGGCTGATGTCGCGCCAGGCAGGGCGGGCCTTGCCTCCGGCAGGATCACACCGCTATGGTAGTGCGGTACTGCGGTGCCAGCGATGGCCTGTGCATCGCCTGCCCCCCAGCTTGGAAGGGGGGCCAGGCTGCTCAGTGCAGCCGTCAGGGCCAGGGTCAGGGGCAGGCGGGCAGGACGCATCGGGGGCAGGGGGCTCAGGCGGCAGCGCCTGGCCGGAACAGCTCGCGTGCGCTGAAGCGTTCGGCATCCGGCACCTCGGGTGCGCTCACCAGGCGGCCGCGCAGCGAGTGGCTCATGGCGGCGGTGATGTCCACCTCCACCATCCGGCCGATCAGGCTCGGGTCGCCGGGGAAGTTGACGACCCGGTTGTTGGCGCAGCGCCCCGACAGTTCGTGGGCGTCCTTGCGCGAGACGCCTTCGACCAGCACGCGCTCGCGGCTGCCGACCATCTGCCGGGCAATCGCCAGAGAACCCTGCTGCACCACGGCCTGCAGGCGTTGCAGGCGCTCGACCTTGACCTCGGGCGGGGTGTCATCGGGCAGGTTGGCGGCGGGAGTGCCGGGGCGCGGGCTGTAGATGAACGAATAGGCATCGTCGAAGACGATGTCTTCGGCCAGCTTGAGGGTCTTGAGGAAATCGGCCTCGGTCTCGCCGGGAAAGCCGACGATGAAATCGGTGGTCAGGCCAATGCCGGGGCGGGCCTCGCGCAGCCGGCGCACGATCGAGCGGAACTCAGCGGCCAGATAGCCACGCTTCATCGCGGCCAGGATGCGGTCCGATCCCGATTGCACCGGCAGGTGCACCAGCGGCGCCAGCTTGGGCAGGCGGGCATGCGCGTCGATCAGCCTTTCGGTGAATTCGCGCGGATGCGAGGTGGTGTAGCGGATGCGCTCGATGCCGGGAATGTCATGGATGTAGTCGAGCAGCAGCGCAAAATCCACCGGGGCATCAAAGCCCTCGACCTGCCCGAGGTAGGCGTTGACGTTCTGCCCCAGCAGCGTGATCTCGCTGACGCCCTGCTCGGCCAGCGTCATGACTTCGGTCAGCACGTCGTCGAAGGGGCGGGAGATCTCTTCGCCGCGGGTATAGGGCACCACACAGAAACTGCAGTATTTGCTGCACCCTTCCATGATCGACACGAAGGCGCTGCCTCCGGCCTTGCGCGGCGGGGGCAGGGCATCGAATTTCTCGATCTCGGGAAAGCGGATGTCGACCTGCGACTGGCCGCTTTCGCGCTTCCTGCGGATCATCTCGGGCAGGCGGTGCAGCGTCTGCGGGCCGAAGACCAGATCGACATAGGGTGCGCGTGCGACGATGGCCTCGCCTTCCTGGCTGGCCACACAGCCGCCGACCCCGATGATGAGTTCGGGGTTGCGTGTCTTCAGCGCCTTGAAGCGGCCCAGATCCGAAAAGACCTTTTCCTGGGCCTTTTCACGGATCGAACAGGTGTTGAACAGCACGATGTCGGCTTCTTCCGGGTTGTCGGTCAGCACTGCATCTTCGGCACCGGCCAGCAGGTCTGCCATCCGGTCGCTGTCATAAGAGTTCATCTGGCACCCGAAGGTACGCAGGTAGAGTTTGCGCGTCATGCGAAGTCGTCCTGAAGGCCGGCGCGGCCGTGCCGGTACCCGACACCCGCCTGCGGACGATGCAGGCGGGGCTGCATCATCGGCATGCAGAGCGTGTACGGGAAAGGACCGGAAAGCGCCGGCGGGCGCAACGATATGGTTCCGGTGCGGACGAGCACACGCCGTTGCGCGGGCAGGCGGGGGTCAGCGGCGTTTCTTGCGCAGAGCCCGGTATTCGTCTTCACTGAGGAGCCAGACCGTCACGATCTCGTCGAGCGTGCCGGTGACATAGCCGACCATGTAGGTCTTGCCATGCAGAGATGCCGGCGTCACGATGAGGTTTTCCTGATTGTGGATCCGGGCGCCGGCACCGAGCCGTACCGGCTTGCCGTTGAGGGTGGCGTCGGGAAACTGGCCGAACCGGATCCGCCCAAGTCTCGTATTGTCGGGGAAATGGCGGATCTGTGCAGCGGTGGCACGGGCGATCAGCACATGAAAGCCGACACCGGCGGCGCCAGCCACGCATTGCGGCATCAGCAGAAAACTGCCCAGGCGGCGCAGCAGCGAGCGACGGCCGTTCCGGCCATCCGCATCCGCCAGCAGTTCGTTGCGTCGACGTTCGGCAACGAGTTCGGCTTCGGGCCGATAGGCTTGCTTGCGGGTCAGCAGGCGAGCTGCCAGGGGCAGGGGCTTGTTCATAAAACGGCAGGTACAGGAATGCTTCTGGATAACTCGGGGACGACCCGGCGGGACGTTGTGGCAGGTGTTGAAACCGGATGCGTATTGTGCGGGGCTTGCGTTCATCTCCCGCTGACGGGCCGACCAACGTCAGAAAGTGTTGTTTCATTACATATTTTTTCGGAGTGTAATGTTTTGAGAAGTTGTTGTCATCTTCGAGCACCCCTGATCGGGCGGTGGCAGGGCAGGCGGCGGCTGCCGGCCCGACGAACGGTCGGTGCCGCGTGGCTGGTGGTGTTGTCGCTGGTGTGGATGGTGGTGCTGGCGGGATGGCCGGTGGAGGCTCTGGCCGGTACCGGTGCCATGACGCCGCCAGCCAGCCGCGTGAGCGATCCGCAGGCCCTGGGCGGAGCAGAGGACACTGCCGTGGCCGAGGCAGTGGTGGTACAGGACGATGCCGGCCGTTCGGTGCGCCTGGTGCCGGCGCAGCTGAAACGGATCGTGTCGCTGTCGCCGGCGCTGACCGAGATGGTCTGTGTGCTGGGCGCCTGCGAGCGGCTGGTGGGGGTGGACCGGCACAGCAACTGGCCGGCGTCGGTCAAGACGCTGCCGAAGCTGGGAGGGCTGGGCAGCATCGGCATCGAGGGGCTGCTGGCGCAGCGCCCTGATCTGGTGCTGATGGGGCACGATGAGGCCCTGTTGCAGGCCCTGCGCCGGCTGCGTGTACCGGTGCTCGTGCTGGCGCCCACCCGCTTGGCCGATGTGGCCGGCACGATGCAGCGCCTGGGGCTGGTGCTGGCCCTGCCGCCCGCGCGGGCGGCAGGGGTCTGGCAAGACATTGAGACGCAGCTGCAAAAGCTGGCAGAATCCCTGCCTGAGCAGGCGCGGGGCTGGCGAGTCCATGCCGAGGTCGATCCGGCGCCGTATCTGGCTGGGCCGGCTTCCTTCATGGGCGAAGTGTTGGCACGCCTGGGGCTGGGTAACGTGGTGGCGGATACCCGCCGTCCCTTCGTGCAGCGCAGTCGCGAGTGGGTGTTGCAGGCCGATCCCGATGTGCTCGTGGTCGGCGATCCACAGGGGGGAGGGCTGGCAGCCCTGAGTGCGCGGCCAGGCTGGGCGAACCTGCGGGCCGTGCACCTGGGACGCATCTGCCTGTTTGCGGGCGAGGCACTGGATACGCTGGTGCGACCGGGTCCCAGGCTTGCCGAAGGAGCGCGACAGGTGCATGACTGCGTGCGCCGGGTGCTGAGTACGCCGCCTGTCACCGATACGAACAGGGAGTGAAGATGCAAGTGGAAGAACCCCCGCGCGAGCGGCCCTACGAGAAGCCCGAGGGCGAGCGTCGCGGCCTCATCATCGTCAATACCGGTGATGGCAAGGGCAAGAGCACGGCGGCTTTCGGGCTGGCGATGCGGGCGCACGGGCGCGGCAGGGCGGTGCACGTCTACCAGTTCATGAAGGTGCCGAGCGCGCGTTTCGGCGAGCACCGGGTGTTCGAGCAGCTGGGCATCCCGATCGAGGGGCTGGGCGACGGCTTCAGCTGGAAGAGCCAGGATCTGGAGCGCTCGGCGCAGCTGGCCCGCGATGGCTGGGAACGTGCGCGCGAGAAGATCCTCGGCGGCGAGCATTTCATGGTGGTGCTGGACGAGATCACCTACCCGCTGATCTATGGCTGGCTGCCGCTCGAACCGGTGCTGGAGACGCTGAAGAACCGGCCGGCGCATGTGCACGTGGTGCTGACGGGCCGTCGCTGCCCGGCGGAGATCATCGAGCTGGCCGACACCGTGACCGAGATGACGAAGATCAAGCACGCCTTCGAGGCGGGGGTACCGGCGCAGCGCGGGATCGAGGATTGATGCCCGCCCGCTGCGTGATGGTGCTGGGCACGACGAGCGGGGCCGGCAAGAGCTGGCTGGCGACGGCGCTGTGCCGGTGGTATGCGCGGCAGGGCTTGCGGGTGGCGCCCTTCAAGGCGCAGAACATGAGCAACAACGCGCGGGTGGTGGCCGGCGGCGAGATCGGCAGCGCGCAGTATTTTCAGGCGTTGGCGGCCGGTGTCGAGCCCACGGTGCAGATGAACCCGCTGCTGTTGAAGCCCGAGGCCGACACGCGCAGCCAGGTGATCCTGCTGGGGCAGGTCAGCCCCGAGCTGACGGCGATGCCGTGGCGCAGTCGCCATCGGCATACCTGGCCGGTGATCGCGGGTGCGCTGGACGAGCTGCGCCGGCACCACGAGGTGATCGTGATCGAGGGGGCGGGCTCGCCGGCCGAGATCAACCTGCAGGGCACCGATGTGGTGAACATGCGGGTGGCCCGCCATGCGGGGGCGGCCTGCCTGCTGGTGTGCGACATCGACCGGGGCGGTGCATTCGCGCATCTGTATGGCACCTGGGCGCTGATGCCCGAGGAAGACCGCAAGCTGCTGAAGGGCTTCGTGCTGAACCGTTTCCGGGGGGACGCCAGCCTGCTGGCGCCAGCGCCGCAGATGATCGAGGCGATGACCGGCGTGCCGGTGGTGGCCACGGTGCCGATGTGGACGGGCCACGGTCTGCCCGAGGAAGATGGCTGGCTGTCGTACCGCGATGCCGATCCGTGGGGCGATGCGGGTGGGGCCGGCAGCCGGTTGCAGATCGTGCTGGTGGCCCCCCCGCGCATCAGCAACCTGGATGAGTTCGAGCCACTGTCGTCGGTGGCGGGGGTACGCCTGGTGGTGGTGCGCAGCGGCGCCTCGCTGCCGGCGCTGGGGCGGCACGACTGGATCATCCTGCCCGGCTCGAAGCATACCGGCAGCGATCTGGCCTGGCTGCGCCGGCAGCACATCGATGGCTGGGTGCAGGCCCATGCGGCAGCCGGTGGTGCGGTGCTGGGCATCTGTGGCGGCTTGCAGATGCTGGGCGAGCTGCTGGCCGACGAACAGGGCGGTGATGGCGTGATGCCGGGGCTGGGCCTGTTGCCCCTGCATACCGTCTTTGCCGGCGACAAGGTGCTCAGCCGTCGTACCTGGCGGCTGGGGGCCCTGCCTGCCGGGCCGTGGGAGGCGCTGTCGGAGGTGAACGTCAGCGCGTATGAAATCCATCAGGGGCGCACCACGGTGTGCACCGGGGAACGGTCGGCATGGGCTGGTGATGAGCACAGCCTGGGGCACGGAACAGCGCCTGGCCACGATCAGGTGGGGAAATGCGCTGCGGCCATCACCGATCACGACGACATCCGGAGGATGGGGGCCGGGCAGGACACGGACGGTGCACTGCCCAGCCCGAAGGGACAGGGCGCGCATGACCTGTGGCCGGTGCTGCCCGAGGGCCTTGGCTGGTGCAATGCGGCGGGCAATGTCCTGGGAGTATATGTGCACGGACTGTTCGAGAACGAATCGGTCTTGCAGGCGCTGTTTGGTCAGCGTGCACGATCGATGACGGCGGTGTTCGACGGGCTGGCCGGGCATCTGGAAGCCAGTGTCGCGCCTGGCGTGCTGGCGGGGCTGTTGCGTTGAAAAAAATGAAAAAAGCAGAAAGAACAAGAGGTCAAGCGATGACGGACGAGAGTTTTGGAACAGGGCAGGACCCGGCGCTGACGGCAGGGCCGGAGCTGGAGCTGAACGATGCCGTACTGGGGGATTTCGACGGCATTCCGGCAATCGGGCCGGTGCTGTACCGGGATGCGGCGGCAGCCTTGCGGGCCCGGCTGGATGCGCAGGCGCGGCCGCCGGGGTCGCTCGGCCGGCTGGAGGCGCTGGCGGTGCAGCTCGGGCAGGTGCTGGGCAGCCGCACGCCACGGCTCAAGTCGCCGGTGGTGCTGTTGTGTGCCGGCGATCATGGGCTGGTGGCGCAGGGTGTGTCGGCATGGCCGTCCAGCGTCACCACGCTGATGATGCAGACGATTCTGGCGGGGTCGGCCACGGTCAGCGTGCTGGCCCGCCAGCATCGGCTGGCGTTGCGGGTGGTGGATTGCGGCGTGGTCGAGCCGCTGCCCCGGCAGCCGGGGCTGGTGCAGTGTGCGGTGGCGCGTGGTACGGCTGATGCCAGTCAGGGGCCGGCGATGACGATGGCGCAGTGCCGGCAGGCCATTGCCAATGGCCGGCGTCTGGTGGCGCAGCTGCCGGGCAATGCCGTGTTGCTGGGCGAGATGGGCATCGGCAACACCTCGGCGGCTTCGCTGTTGCTGGCGCGGCTGGCCGGCCTGCCGGTCGAGGCCGTGGTGGGAGCGGGGGCCGGGCTGGATGCTGCCGGGCTGGCCCGCAAGCGGCAGGTGCTGAGCGAGGTGCTGGCGCATCATGCCGACGTGACCGAAGCACAGGCGGTTCTGGCGGCGCTGGGCGGCTTCGAGATTGCAACGATGGTCGGCATCGTGTTGCAGGCCGCGCTGGAAAACCGCGTGATCGTTGTCGATGGCTTCATCACCAGCGCCGCGGTGCTGGTGGCCAGCCGGTTGCAACCGCTGGTGCTGGAGCGCTGTGTGTTCTCTCACGTCTCGGCCGAGCCGGGGCACCGGCTGATGCTGGCCGAGATGGATGCCCAGCCACTGCTGGGCTTCGACATGCGGCTGGGTGAAGGGTCTGCGGCCACACTGGTCTGGCCGATTCTGGAATCGGCCTGCCGGGTGCTGGCTGAGGTGGCGCTGCTGGAAACGGTGCTGGCCGGCAAGCCGGCGGTGCCGCCGACATGAGCGGGCCGGGTGATGCCTCTGCCGGCCGGGGATGCGGGCACGCCTGAAGCCTTTGTACAGGAGCATGAACATGAGTCGTTGCGCCAGGGGGCTGCGCCATCTGCTGCTGGCGATGCAGTTCTTCACCCGTGTGCCGCTGCCGCCCCGGCTGGCTGCCTGGGTGGGGTTTTCGCCGGTGATGATGCAGGCGGCCCTGGGGCATCTGCCGGCCGTGGGCTGGCTGGTGGGCGGTGTGGCGGCGCTGGGGCTGACACTGGCAGGCGCCGTGCTGGGCACGGCCAGTGCCGGTGTGCAGCTGGCGGCCGGGGGACTGGCGACACTGGCTACCGTGGTGCTGACCGGCGCCTTTCACGAGGATGGGCTGGCGGACGTGGCCGATGCGCTCGGGGGGCATGCCGGCCGCGAGACGGCACTGCGGATCATGAAGGATTCGCGCCTGGGCAGCTATGGCACGCTGGCGCTGATCCTGGTGTTGCTGCTGAAGGTGTCATTGCTGGCGGCGCTGCTGGCGCATGGGCTGTCGCTGGCCATGACGGGGCTGCTGGTGGGCCATGTGTGTTCGCGCTGGCTGCCGCTGTGGCTGGTTGCAAGCCTGCCCTATGTGGGCGGGCAGGGGGAACCCACCCAGGCCGACGGGCAGGGCAGCGGCAGCAAGTCGCGCACGGTGACGGCACAGGCTGGCTGGGGCACGGTGTGGCAGGGCGGGCTGTGGGCGCTGCCCGCACTGGTCCTGCTGTGGTGCGGCTTTGGGGATACCGCTTTGCTGGGGGCGGGGCTGGTGCTGGCGGCCCTGGGGGTGTGGTTGCGGCGCGTCTTTGCACGGCGGCTGGGCGGGGTGACGGGCGATTGCCTGGGCGCCAGCCAGCAACTGGCCGAACTTGGGCTGTATGGGGTGCTGGTGGCGACACTGCCCGCACCGGTGTAGGGATGGACAGGGATAGAAGGCATGTCGGCGGATGATTCGTTACCTCAAGGCCTCAACGGTGTAGCGGGAGACGTGGGTGCCTTGACCCCCCCTGCCGTACTTCCCACCGCCGTACCGGAGGTCCAGGGGCAGGGTGGCGCATACGGCCGAAGCGGACCGGGGGCAACCGTGGAGGCAGCCGGGGTAGCCGGATGGCCTGGCGGTCGGAAGGCGCTCACCGGGGTGGCGCCCTTTTGCTCCGGCTCGAGGTTGTGGCTGGTACGCCATCCCAGGCCGTTGGGTGGTGAAGGGCTGTGTTATGGCCGCCGCACCGATCTGGATGTGGCGCCAGACGAGGTGCAGCGTGTGGCCCTGCGGCTGGCAGCACAGGTGCCGGCGGGCTGGCGTGTGCGTTGCTCGCCCGCCCGGCGCTGCCGCCTGTTGGCCGAAGCCCTGCTGAGGCTGCGGCACGATCTGGTGGCGGTGCCCGGGATGGCACCCGTGTCCGGGTCGCTGGCGGCTCCGGATCTTGAGGTGACCAACCTTGAGAAAGTGGCCGAAGGCGTCTTCACGGCCTGGCCGGCCTTGAGGCTTGCGCAGGCGGCCCCGGCGGCCGGGCCATCCGTGGCGCCCATATCGGCATCAGGGTGGGATCCGTCGTGGCCGGACGGCGTGTGCCCGCTGCTGGCCGAAATGAATTTCGGCGACTGGGAGGGACGGCCGTGGGCCGGGATACCCGTGGCTGAGCTGACGGCCTGGACGGATGATTTTGCCGATTACGTGCCTGGTGGGCAGGGCGAGAGCCTGCGCCAGTTTCTGCACCGGGTGAGCCAGGCACTGGCGCATGCACAGGCATGGGGACAGGCATCGGGGCAGGCGCAGGAGGGGGCGCGGGGAGCAGGGCAGGGGGA
>JAUNLD010000050.1 GCA_030532425.1 Lautropia sp.
CCACCAGAGCACCTGACCACCTGACCACCTGAGCACTGGATCAACAGATCAACAGGCATTGTGTCTTCCGTGCCACCCGGCCCGGGCCGCCATCCCCTTCCCTGCGGTAGGATCGGGGCCACGCCTGCCATCCATCCCCGTCATGCCCCAACAGCCCCGTCGATTCCGTCTTTCCCCGCGCTGCCTGCCCCTGATGCTGGCCCTTGGTCTGGCCACACCGCTGGCCGGCGCTGCACCCACGGCCACCACCACGGTCACCGCGCCCCGCCCGGACAACTTCGCCAGCCGCGTCGAGGTCAAGACCTTCATCAGCGAGATGGTGGAAAAACACGGCTTCGAGCAGGCAGCCCTGCTGGAGGCCTTCAGCCGCATCAGCCCCGACCCCAAGGTACTGGCGCTGATGAACCCGCCCAAGACCAGCATCCAGCGCTCCTGGCGCAACTACCGTGCCCGCTTCCTGCAACCGGTGCGCATCGATGGCGGCCTGAGCTTCTGGCGCCAGCATGCCGACGCACTCACCCGCGCCAGCGCAGCCCATGGCGTGCCGCCGGAGATCATCGTCGCCATCATCGGCATCGAGACCGTCTACGGCCGCAACACCGGCAACTTTCCGGTGATGCAGTCGCTGGCCACGCTGGGCTTCGACTATCCGTCCCGTGCCCCGTATTTCCGCCGCGAGCTGGAACAGTTCCTGCTTCATGCCCGTGAAAACGGCCTGGATCCGCTGAAAGCCCGCGGCTCTTATGCCGGTGCCATCGGCATGCCACAGTTCATGCCCGGCAGCATCCGCAACTTTGCGCGCGACCTCGACGGCAACGGCCAGATCGACCTGCAGGCCAGCCCGGCCGACGCCATCGGCAGCGTGGCGCGCTTTCTGCAGATCCACGGCTGGACGGCGGGCCAGAAGACCCACTTTCCGGCCACGCTGGCCGCCGGCGCCACCCCGCAGCCGTTGCTGGACCGGGGGCCAAAGCCCGACCTGAGCATTGCCGACCTGCGCAGCCACGGCATCACCAGCCCGCTCAGCCTGCCCGCCGACCAGCCACTGATGCTCGTCGACCTGGTCAACGCCGACGCCCCGCCGGATTACGTCATCGGCACCGGCAACTTCTACGCCATCACCCGCTACAACCGCTCCTTCCTCTATGCGATGGCGGTCATCGAACTGGCCGAGGCCCTCCGCACCCGCCACCAGCCCGCCTCCCCGCCCCCGGTACCCGGCCGCTGACCGCGCAGGCAGCGCCGCGGCCCCGACCCGCTCTCCCCCCATCGGCCCCGCCACCTGTCTGGCGCCCCACCGCCAGGCCACTCGTGTGGAGCTGTGCCTGCTGCCTGCGACCCATGCCGTGCCTGCCCCTCACCCCGCTGGCGCGCCCATGCGCTGCACATCCTCGACGCCATTGCCCGAATCCGGCGCATTCAGACACAGGCTGACCTCAGTACCGACAAAGATTTGGCACCCTGCCCAAAAGGCCCGACAATCGGGCCATGGATGCACATTCACCGCAGATTGCGCTGCCGCCGGGCGCCGGACAGCTCTATGTCATCTCGCCCTCGGGGGCGGTGGCCGACGGCGCCCGCCTCACCCGCGCGCGCCGCCTGCTGCACCGGCACGGTTTTCGCGTCACGCTGGACCCGCATGCCCGCGCGCGCTGGCAACAGCGCTTTGCCGGAGACGACGACACCCGGCTGAACGCCTTCGACCGGGCCGCCGAAGCTGACGCCGGCACCATCCTCACCACCCGCGGTGGCTATGGCATCACCCGCTATCTGCCGCGCATCGACTTCAAGCGCCTGGCCGCCACCGGCAAGCAATGGATCGGTTTTTCGGATTTCACCGCCTTTCACCTGGGCATGCTGGCACAGGCCGGCGCCGTCAGCTGGGCCGGGCCGGCGCTCTGCGCCCACTTCGGCCCTGAAGACCCCGCCCAGGTCGATCCCGTCACGCTGGAAACGCTGGCCGATGTGGTCAGTGGCCGGCTGGAAGTGCTGGGCTTTCGCAGCCAGGGCGGCACCCACGGCTTCGAAGCCGAAGGCACCCTCTGGGGCGGCAATCTGGCGATGACCTGTGCCCTGCTGGGCACGCCCTTCTTTCCGCAGGTGCGCGGCGGCATCCTGTTTCTGGAAGATGTCAATGAACACCCCTACAAGGTCGAGCGCATGCTCACGCAGCTGCTGCACGCCGGTGTGCTCGACCGCCAGGCCGCCATCCTGCTGGGGGATTTCAGCTGGCAACAGGCCGACGGTGACCGCTATGGCATGGACAAGGTCTGGCGCTGGCTGCGCACCCAGACCCGGGTCCCCGTCATCACCGGCCTGCCCTTCGGCCACGAGGCCCGAACCCTGACCCTGCCCCACGGCGCACCGGTCGGGCTGGCCATCGATCGCGGCACCTGCTATCTGGTGCTGCCCCGCATCGCGCCCCCCGGCCTGCTGGACCGGGACGACGCCGGCAACCCGATGCACGCCGGCGCCGGCTGGCAATGCTGGTGCGGCGAAGCACACGACAGCACCTGATCCCGGCGCGACAACTCGCACTGCCCTTGCAGGATCAGGGCAGCACGACCTCCTTCAGCCAGGTACGCAGCACCGCCACCAGTTCGTCCGGGTGCGTCAACGGCCACAGGTGGTTGCGAAAGGGAATGGTCACCACCTGCGCATGCGCAGCCGCCCCGGCAAAGCGCCGGGCATGAATGTGCAGCTGGTCCAGCCCCCCGCCCGTAATCAGCACCGGGCACCCCACGCCCAGCAGCTGACGTGCCCGGCAATGGGCCATCACGTCCTCCCAGGCGGCACGCACGCCACAGAAATTGCCGCCCCGCTCGGCCAGGGCCGCCAGCGTCTGCCGCTCCATCAGCGGCGCCAGATAGAAACGCTCGACCCAGTTGATGCCGCTGGCCGACATCCAGTCCCACCATGCCCCCATCAGCCGGTACAGCCATGCCCCCAGCCCCAGCGGCTCGGCGGCACTGGCAATCAGCGCCAGCCCGGCCAGCTTCTGCGGGTGGCGCTCGGCATAGCACAGGGCCGCATAACCCCCCAGCGAGTAGCCCGCCAGCACCACCGGCCGGCTGCCGGCCTCGTCGACCAGCGCATCCACCTCGCCCACCACCTTCTCCAGCGAGAAGGCCTCCCCATGCCGGCGGCCGTGTCCGGGCATGTCGGGCGAGACCACCTCGACCAGATCCTTCAGCGCCTGTGCCACACACACCCACTGCGCCCCGCTCAGGCGTGTGCCATGCAGCAGGATCAGTCGCGGCAAAGGCCGGTCATCATGGGCAGGCACAGCGTGCGGATTCTTGTCCATGCGTCGGTTCAACCCGGGAACACTCCGGTCGACAGATAACGGTCACCCCGGTCGCAGACGATGAAGACGATCACCGCCGGTGGCAGGCTGGGGTCGGCCGCCATGCGCTGCGCCCAGTGTCCGGCCTCGCGCAGCGCGATGACGGCGGCGCCGCCCGACGACACCCCGCAGAAGATGCCTTCTTCCAGCGCCAGCCGCCGGGTCATGTCCTCGGCCGCCTGCTGGCCCACCGACTCGACCCGGTCGACCCGGGCATGACGGTAGATGGTGGGCAGATAGGCCTCGGGCCAGGCACGGATGCCGGCAATCGAGGCGCCCGCCTCCGGCTGGGCACCGATGATGACGATCCCCTCGTCCTGATCCTTCAGGTAGCGCGACACCCCGGTGATGGTGCCGGTGGTACCCATCGCCGACACGAAATGCGTGATCCGTCCGCCGGTCTGCGCCCAGATCTCCGGCCCGGTGCCCCGATAATGCGCCCGCCAGTTGTCGTCGTTGCCGAACTGGTCCAGCACCCTCCCCCGGCCCTCGGCCTGCATCGCCAGGGCCAGATCGCGCGCGCCCTCCATGCCGGCCTCCGTCGACACCAGCACCAGCTCGGCCCCATAGGCCTTCATGGCCTGACGCCGTTCCAGCGACTGGTTTTCGGGCATCACCAGCACCATCCGGTAGCCTCTGGCCGCCGCCACCATCGCCAGGGCGATGCCGGTGTTGCCCGAGGTGGCTTCGATCAGGGTGTCGCCGGGGCGGATCTCACCGCGTTGCTCGGCCGCGACGATCATCGCCAGGGCCGGCCGGTCCTTGACCGAACCCGCCGGATTGTTGCCCTCCAGCTTGCCCAGCACGACGATGCCGCGGCGGCGCAGGGCTTCGCCGGGCAGGCGTTCGAGGCGCACCAGCGGCGTGTTGCCGATCTGGTCGCAGATGCCGCCAACCGCCGGCATGTCGGCACCCGCCCATCCGGCACCCCCGGTACCGCTCCGTGGCGACAGCGGCACTTCCGCCACCGCCTGCCGCCCCTCGCCGGCCGGCAGGTTGCCGGCGCCCTCGCCCCGATCATCCACAGGCATCGTCCCGCTCCCCCTCGCCCCCATCAGGCCGCCGAGATCGTCAGCAGCGACTGCGGGCCTTGCACCCCCAGCTGCGTCACGCCCGGCAAATCGAGCGTCGACATGCCACGATGCAGCAGCTCGACCGCCTCGGTCCGCCCGAAGCTCTTGCGCCAGACCAGCATCACCTGCCGCACCGGCGGCGCCTGCCGGAACAGCACGTAAGTAAGCATGCCATCGCTGTTGCGCCCGCGCTCGCCCGGGTGCACCCCCGGCGGAATCGCCGTCCAGGGCAGCACCGTGATGCCGATGCCCGAGGCCACCATGTGCCGGATGGTTTCCAGCGACGAGCCCTCGAAGGTCTTCTGGATGCCGGTGCTGGTCTGCGAGTAGCGCGACAGCTCGGGGCAGACCTTGAGCACCTGGTCACGAAAGCAGTGCCCCGTACCCAGCAGCAGCATCGTCTCTTCCTTCAGCTCGGCCGAATCCACCGTCTCGCGGGTGGCCCAGGCGTGGTTGTCGGGCACGGCCACCACGAAAGGCTCTTCGTAGACCGGCCACGACATGATGCCGGGAATCGGCATCGGCTCGGCCACCACCGCCACGTCGATCTCGCCCAGCTTCAGGGCCTCCATCAGCTTGGCCGTCAACCCTTCCTGCAGCAGCAGCGGCATCTGCGGCGCCACCTTCAGCATGGCCGGGATGAGGCGCGGCAACAGGTAGGGGCCGATGGTGTGGATCACGCCGAGCCGCAGCGGGCCGACCTTCGGATCCTTGCCTTCCTTGGCGATCTCGCGGATGGCGGCCGACTCTTCGAGCACGCGCTGGGCCTGCTCGACGATGCGGCTGCCCACCGGCGTGATGCTCACCTCGGCATTGCCCCGCTCGAACAGCTGGACTTCCAGCTCGTCTTCGAGCTTCTTGATGGCTACCGACAACGTGGGCTGGCTGACGAAGCAGGCCTCGGCCGCCCGGCCGAAGTGCCGCTCGCGCGCCACCGCGACGATGTATTTCAACTCAGTCAAAGTCATGCCGCGATTTTACTTGGGAAAGGCCCGCCACGGATGCCCCTGCCATCAGCCAGCCCGCACCCCCGGTCATCGTTTCAGGCATCCAGAAAACGCTCGCGCTGCCCCAGCCAGCGCCCCAGGTGGGCGTCCACCACCGCGGGATGTGCGGCCAGCAGGCGCTCGGCCAGCGCATGAGCGGTCTCGACCAGGGCCGCATCACGGCTCAGGTCGGCAAAGCGCAACAGCATCGCTCCCGATTGCCGCGCCCCCAGCAACTCGCCCGGTCCGCGCAGTTCCAGGTCGCGGCGGGCGATCTCGAAGCCGTCCTGCGTCCGGTGCATCGTCGCCAGCCGCTCGCGGGCGATGGCACCGGCCGGGTGCCGGTAGAGCAGCACGCACAGGCTCTGCGCCGAGCCCCGTCCCACCCGGCCCCGCAGCTGATGCAGCTGGCTCAGGCCGAAGCGCTCGGCATGCTCGATCACCATCAGGCTGGCGTTGGGCACATCCACCCCCACCTCGATCACCGTCGTCGCCACCAGCAGGTCCAGCTCGCCGGCCTTGAAGGCCGCCATCACCGCCGCCTTCTCGGCAGCGGCCAGCCGGCCATGCACCAGGCCGATCCGCACCTCCGGCAGCGCCGCCTGCAACTGGTCACGGGTATCGATGGCGTTCTGCAGGTCCAGCGCCTCCGACTCCTCCACCAGCGGGCAGACCCAGTAGGCCTGCCGCCCCTGCGCCACCCAGCGGCCCAGGTTGGCAATCACCTGATCGCGGCGGGCATCGGCGATCAGCTTGGTCGTCACCGGCTGCCGGCCCGGCGGCAGCTCGTCGATCACCGACACATCCAGATCGGCATAGAAGGTCATCGCCAGCGTGCGCGGAATCGGTGTCGCCGTCATCATCAGCTGGTGCGGCAGCCAGTCGCGTCCGTCATCGTCACGCCCCTCACCCCGCAACGCCAGCCGCTGCGCCACGCCAAAGCGGTGCTGCTCGTCGACGATGGCCAGCGCCAGCCGCGGAAACACCACCGAATCCTCGATCAGCGCATGCGTGCCCACCAGCACGTCGATCTCGCCGGCCGCCACCGCCTGCTTGACCTGCTTCTTGGCCGCCGCCGACAGCGAACCGGCCAGCCAGCCCAGCCGTACCCGCTGCGGGGCCAGCCACGGCGCCAGCCGCTCGTAATGCTGGCGCGCCAGGATCTCGGTGGGCGCCATCAGTGTCGCCTGACAGCCCGATCCCACCGCCACCATCGCCGCCAGCGCCGCCACCACCGTCTTGCCGCTGCCCACATCGCCCTGCAACAGCCGGTTCATCGGCTGCGTGCCGGCCAGGTCGGCCGCAATCTCCTCACGCACCCGCTGCTGCGCACCCGTCAGGTCAAAGGGCAGCGCCGCCAGCAGCGCCGTCTCGGCTTGCCGGTCGCGCAGCGGCAGCCCGCGCTGGCCGGCCCGCAAGGCCCGTGCCCGCCGCAACGACAGCTGCTGCGCCACCAGCTCTTCCAGAATCACCCGCTGGCTGGCCGGCGTCTCGTGCTGCAACAGCGCCTGCAGGTCGGTGCCCGGCGGCGGATGATGCAGAAAGCGCAAGGCCTCGGCCAGCCCCGGCAGCCCGCCCAGCCCGGCCTCGGCCAGCACCGCCGCCGGCAAGGTGTCCTCCCAGTGGAACGCGGCCAGCACCTTGTCGATCTCGCGGCGCAGCGTGGCCTGGCCGATGCCCGACACCGTCGGATAGACCGGCGTCAGCCGCTCGGGCAGCGGTGTGTCCCCGGCCACCATCCGGTAGCGCGGGTGCACCATCTCACGCCCGAACAGCCCGACCCGCAGCTCGCCGAAGGCGCGCACCAGCCGCCCCGGCTGCAGCTGGGCCAGCTGCGAAGGGTAGAAATGGATGAAACGCAGCTGCAGCTCGCCGCTGTCATCGGCCACCTGCACCTGCAATACGCGCCGCGGCGGCCGGCCACTGACTTCGGCCCGCAGCACCCGCGCCTGGATCTGCGCCGCGCTGCCATGCACCAGCCGGGCCACCGGCGTCAGCCGCGTCTCGTCCTCATAGCGCAGCGGCAGGTGCAGCAGCAGATCCTCGGGCCGCGCCAGCCCCAGCCGGGCCAGCACGCTGTCCAGATCACGCTTGCCGCCGCTGGCCGGCCGCTTGCCGGAAGGGGCCAACCCTTACTCCAGCACCAGGGTGGCTTCCACCTCGAAGGGGGCCCCCTTGGGCAGCCCCGCCACCTCGATGGTCGAGCGCGCCGGATAGGGGGCCTGGAAATACTCGGCCATGATCGTGTTGACCGTGCCGAACTGGCCCAGATCGGTCAGGAACAGCCCCAGCCGCACCACCTGGTCCAGCCGGCCACCGGCGGCCTCGACCATCGCCTTCAGGTTGCGGAAGGACTGATGCACCTGCGCCTCGAAACCGCCTTCGGCCAGCTCGCCGGTCTTCGGGTCGAGCGGAATCTGCCCCGACAGGTAGACGGTATTGCCGGCACGCACCGCCTGCGAGTACGGGCCGAGCGCAGCCGGGGCGTTGGGGGTGGAAATCGCTTGTGCCATGAGCTTGCCTCCTTGATTGGCGTCGTTCAGGCCACGATTCTAGAGCGTGTACTACCATTGCCCCATGGGTGGCCCCTGCCCGCCACCGGCCTGCCCACCGTGACACCCGGCCCGGTCCTTCCATCCAGCCCTCCCGCCCGTGACCACCTCCCAGCCCCCCACCCCGCAGGTACCGATCCGCATCCGCGGCGCCCGCCAGAACAACCTCAAGAACCTGAACCTCGACATCCCCACCGGCCAGCTGGTGGTCGTCACCGGCGTCTCGGGCAGCGGCAAGTCCTCGCTGGTCTTCGACACCCTCTATGCCGAGGGACAACGGCGTTATGTCGAGACCTTCTCGGCCTATGCGCGCCAGTTTCTCGACCGGATGGACCGCCCCCAGGTCGACAGCATCGACGGCGTGCCGCCGGCCATCGCCATCGACCAGACCAACCCGGTGCGCACCTCGCGCTCGACGGTCGGCACGATGACCGAACTCAACGACCATCTGAAGCTGCTGATGGCGCACGCCGCCACGCTCTACTGCCGCCAGTGTGCCGAACCGGTGCGCATCGACGACGTGGCCAGCATCGGCGGCGCCATCCGCACGCGTGCAGCCGCCCTCGGCGACCCGCGGCTGGTCGTCAGCTTCCCGGTGCAGGTGCCGGCCGGCTTCGACGAGCAGCAGGTCATCGACGAACTGATGGCCCAGGGCTACACCCGCATCCACCACCGCGAGGAACTGCCGCTGCCCCCGGCCCCCGCCACGGGGAAAAAAGGCAGTGCCAGGGCCGCCAGCAGCAGCCGTGCCAGCACCCGCAGCCAGCCACGGCCTGCTGACGCCGACGGACACGCCCCCACCGCCGCCCGCAGGAGGAAAGCCGCCCCGGCCACCACGCCACCGCTGCGGCTCACCGTGGTGGCCGACCGCTTCCGGGCCGGCAGCGTCGCCGCCGACCGCCTGGCCGCCAGCCTCGAAGCGGCCCTCGACCGTGGCCACGGCCAGCTGGCCGTGCATGTGCTCGATGACGACGGGCACGAGCAGGCCACCTGGCACTTCAGCAACCGCTTCGCCTGCGCCCGCTGCCAGATCGCGTATCAGGCGCCCACGCCCAGCCTGTTCTCCTTCAATTCGCCCATCGGCGCCTGCGACACCTGCCGCGGCTTCGGCCGTGTCATCGGCCTGGACCTGGATCTGGTGATCCCGGACGGCAGCAAGTCGCTGGCCGACGGCGCCATCAAGCCCTGGCAGACCCCCAGCTTCAGGGAAGCCCAGGACGAGCTGATGCAACACGGTGCCGCTGCCGGCATCGATCTCCACACGCCCTGGGACGATCTGTCCGAGGCACACCGGCGCTGGGTGATCGATGGCGCCCCGGACTGGCGCGGCGACTGGAAGCGGCAGTGGTATGGCGTGCGCAACTTCTTCAACTGGCTGGAGAGCAAGGCCTACAAGATGCACATCCGCGTGCTGCTCTCCAAATACCGGGCCTACACCCCCTGCCCGGCCTGCGAAGGCGCCCGCCTCAAGCCCGAATCCCTGCTGTGGCGGGTCGGCAGCCATGCCGATGCCGAACGGGCGCTGGCGGACGGGGAAAACGACGCCGCCGCCCCCACCGGCCGCTACCGCCGCTTCATGCCGATGGGCACGCAGTGGACACCCGCCCAGCTGGCAACCCTGCCCGGTCTCACCCTGCACGACATCATGCTGCTGCCGATCGACAGGCTGCGGCAGATGATGGACAGGCTGACGCTGCCCACCCCGCTGGACGAGGCAACCGGGCTGCTGATGACCGAGATCCGCGCCCGGCTCGCCTTCCTCTGCGATGTCGGCCTCGGCTACCTGACCCTCGACCGCCAGTCACGCACGCTGTCCGGCGGCGAAGTGCAGCGCATCAACCTCACCACGGCACTCGGCACCTCACTGGTCAACACCCTGTTCATCCTCGACGAGCCCTCGATCGGCCTGCACCCGCGCGACATGGACCGGATCATCGCCATCATGCAGCGGCTGCGCGATGCCGGCAATTCGCTGGTGGTGGTCGAGCACGATCCGCAGATCATGTTTGCCGCCGAACGGATCATCGACATCGGTCCCGGCCCCGGCGAGCGTGGCGGCCACATCGTCTTCGACGGGCCGGCCAGCACCCTGCCCGCCGCCACCACACTGACGGCCGACTACCTGGCCCAGCGCAAGCGCGTGAGCAGTGGCCAGCCCCGGCCTGTCGACGGACACACCCCGCGCCTGCGGCTGGAAGGCGTGACGGCCCACAACCTGAAAAATCTCGATATCGAGATACCACTCAACCGTCTCGTCTGCCTGACCGGGGTCTCGGGCAGCGGCAAGTCGACGCTGATGCAGGACGTGCTGCTGCCGGCGATGCTGAAGGCACACGGCCAGCCCACCGAAGCCCCCGGCGCCTTCCGCAGCCTGCACGGCGCACATCTGGTCGAGAACGTCGTCTTCGTCGACCAGTCGCCGATCGGCAAGACCACCCGCAGCAACCCGGTCAGCTATGTTGGCGCCTTCGACCTGATCCGCAAGCAGTTTGCCGGCACCGAGCTGGCGCGCGAGCGCGGCTACACCGCCGGCACCTTCAGCTTCAACAGTGGCAACGGCCGCTGCCCCACCTGTGGCGGCAACGGCTTCGAGCACGTCGAGATGCAGTTCCTCTCCGACGTTTACCTGCGCTGCCCCGAATGCGACGGCAAGCGCTTCCGCGCCGAAATCCAGGACGTGAAGATTCGCGGCCGCAGCGATGGCACGGCCATGGCAAGGGCCGTCGACGCCTCGATCGTCGACGTGCTGGCGATGACCGTGCGCCAGGCCGCCGACTTCTTCAGTGCCACGCCCGAGATCGCCCGCCGGCTGCAACCGCTGGTCGATGTCGGGCTGGACTACCTCAGCCTCGGCCAGCCGGTGCCCACCCTGTCGGGCGGCGAGGCCCAGCGGCTCAAGCTTGCCGGCTTTCTGGCCGATGCCGCCGAACAATCCCGCAAGAAAGGCGCCGGCAACGGCCGCCGCGCCCTCGGTGGCACCCTCTACCTCTTCGACGAACCCACCACCGGCCTGCACTTCGACGACATCGCCCGGCTGCTGCGCGCGCTGCGCTCACTGCAGGCGGCAGGCCACTCGGTACTGGTCATCGAGCACAACCTCGACCTGATCGAGGCGGCCGACTGGCTGATCGACCTGGGCCCCGGTGGCGGCGACCAGGGCGGCCGGATCGTGGCCACCGGCACCCCGGCCCAGGTGCGTCAGCATCCCGCCTCGTTCACCGGCCAGGCCCTGCAGACCCACGCCGACACGCTGGCCCGGCTGGGCAGCCCGGCCAGCGGCTCTGGCCCGGCTGATGACACCGTGGCCGCCGACACGGCCCATGATGCCGCCCTGCACGTGGCCGAGCCGCGGCCTGCCTGGCCTGTCGACGGCCACCGCCAGCGCGCCGCCAACGCCATCGTCGTGCAGGGTGCCCGCGAGCACAACCTCAGGAATCTTGATGTCGACATACCGCGCGACCAGCTCACCGTCATCACCGGGGTGTCGGGCAGCGGCAAGTCCACCCTCGCCTTCGACGTGATCTTCGGCGAGGGCCAGCGGCGCTACCTCGAATCGCTCAATGCCTATGCCCGCCAGTTCGTGCAGCCGGCCTCGCGCCCGGATGTGGACGGCATCTACGGCATCCCGCCCACCGTGGCCATCGAACAGCGCACCAGCCGTGGCGGCCGCAAGAGCACGGTGGCCACCCTCACCGAAATCCACCACTTCCTGCGCCTGCTCTACCAGAAGCTGGGCACCCAGTTCTGCCCGCGCGACGGCACACCGATCGAGCCACAGCATTTCGAGGCCATCGTCGCCCGCCTCATGCGCCAGTACCGGGGCCGACACCTGGGCCTGCTCGCTCCGATGGTGGTGGGGCGCAAGGGCATCTACACCGATCTGGCCAAGTGGGCCAAGAGCAAGGGCTACCCGATGCTGCGGGTCGACGGCAAATTCCTGCCCACCGACGGCTTTCCGCGCATCGACCGCTATGCCGAACACGACATCGAGCTGCCGGTGGCCGACCTGAAGATCGACCCGGCGGCAGAAGACACGCTGCGCCAGCACCTGCGCGACGCCCTGCAACACGGCAAGGGCGTGGTGATGGTGCTGGAAGATGTCGACCGCCTGCAGGACGACCTCGACACGCCCCTGCAGAGCGTGCTCTACAGTACCCGCCGCGCATGCAGCACCTGCGGCACCAGCTACCCCGAGCTGGACCCGCGCAGCTTTTCCTTCAACGCCCGCCAGGGCTGGTGCCCCACCTGCCTGGGCACCGGCCTGGCACCGCTGGGCCGGATCAAGGCCGACGAGCTGACCCCGGGCCTGGAAGGCGAAACCGATGCCGGCGTCAGCTTCAGCGACGAGCCCTGCCCCAGCTGCCACGGGCAGCGCCTCAATCCGGTGGCGCTCAACGTGCGCATCGCCGGCCAGTCGATTGCCGACGCCACCGCCCGCGCCGTGCACGAGGCCCTGGCCTGGGTCGACGAGATCACACCCGGTTTCGATGAACGTCAGACCGAAATCGCCCGTGGCATCCTCGACGAGATCCGCCACCGCCTGCAGTTCCTGGCCGATGTCGGCCTGGGCTACCTGACGCTGGACCGTTCCGCCCCCACACTGTCAGGCGGCGAAGCACAGCGCATCCGCCTGGCCGGACAGCTGGGCTCCAACCTGCAGGGCGTCTGCTATGTGCTGGATGAACCCACCATCGGCCTGCACCCACGCGACAACCGCATGCTGCTGGCCACCCTCGACCGCCTGCGCCACAAGGGCAACACGCTGCTGGTGGTCGAGCACGACGAGGACACCATTGCCCGCGCCGACCACGTCATCGACATCGGCCCCGGTGCCGGCCGGCTGGGCGGGCAGATCATCGCCAGCGGCAGCCTGAAGGACGTCCGGGCCAACCCCGCCAGCCTGACCGGACGCTACCTGCGTCAGCCCCCGCCGCTACCGGCCGCACCGCGCCGGGCGGTCGATGCACAGACCCCCTCGCTGCGGCTGCGGGGCGCCCGGCTGCACAACCTGCGGGATGCCGATGCCCGCGTGCCGCTGCGACGCCTCAGCGTCATCACCGGCGTCTCGGGCAGCGGGAAGTCCACCCTGGCGCGCGACGTGCTGCTGGATGCGCTCAGGCGCCGGCTGGATGGCGAACGCGGTGCCCTGCCCCACTGCCACAGCCTGGAGGGCTGGCAGGGCATCCAGCGCGTGCTGGAAGTGGACCAGACCCCGATCGGCAAGACCCCACGTTCCACCCCCGCCACCTACATCGGCTTCTGGGATGCCATCCGCCGCCTCTTTGCCGACACCAGCGAAGCCCGGCTGCGCGGCTACACGGCCTCGCGCTTCTCCTTCAACACCGCCGGCGGCCGCTGCCCGGCCTGCGAAGGCCAGGGCGTGCGCACCATCGAGATGAACTTCCTGCCCGACGTGCGCATCCTCTGCGACGTCTGCCAGGGCGGGCGCTTCGATGCCGAAACCAATCAGGTGAAGCTCAACGGTGCCTCGATTGCCGACGTGCTGGCCATGACCGTCGACGAGGCGCTGCTCTTCTTCAAGCCCTGGCGCGCCATCGCCCACCCGCTGCAACTGCTGCACGACGTGGGGCTGGGCTACCTGACGCTGGGCCAGCAAAGCCCCACCCTCTCGGGCGGCGAGGCCCAGCGCATCAAGCTGGTGACCGAGCTGGCCAAGGTGCGCAGCCTGACCGAAGAGGCCGACCCGCTGCGCGAAGCCAAGGCCCAGGCCGTGGCACGCGCCCGTGCCCGCAAGGCCGGCCACCCGGGCGAGGTTCACGATGGTGGCAGCTTCTACATCCTCGACGAACCCACCGTCGGCCTGCACATGGCCGATGTCGAGAAACTGCTGCACGTCATGCACCGTCTGGTCGATGCCGGCAACACCCTGCTGGTGATCGAGCACAACCAGAACATCTGGGCCGAGGCCGACTGGATCATCGATGTCGGCCCCGAAGGTGGCAGCGACGGCGGACAGGTCGTCGCCCAGGGCGCCCCACAACAGCTGGCGGCCGACGGCCAGACCCATACCGGCCGCCTGCTGGCGGACTTCATCCACCAGCACCGGACGGCAAGAAGCAGGAGCAGCGCCTGATTCCGTGGCGCACACCCGGAAGCCGCTGCCTCCTGCCGTCCAGCCCGGGACCACGGCAGGAGGATCTCACCGGGTGAAGCAGGAGGATCCGGCCGGGTGAATGCGCTGGCCGACCATCTGTCATCACGGCCGGCGGTGATGTTGCACCGGGCAGCCTGACGACACAAAAAATCACAATGGAGGAGATTTTTACTCTTTGGTAACTTGCCAACCCACCCGTTTTCAGGCTCGATGAAGCGCGTTCGGGCTTTCCCGGCGGCAACCGGCCTACCGGAGCACAAGCCCAGCAGGCCGGCGGCCCACTCTCGCCCGATGACAGGCCATCAAACCGATATATATCGCTGAACGCCGGCTACAACCATTCATACATCTGGAACCCCTTCAGTGGCCGGCCGGAAGCCGTGAAAATGCGTGGGTACCACGAAAGCAGCCTGCTGGTGGGGCGCACCATCGAGGCGTGGCCCGGCTACTCGCTGCAGGTCCGCCTGAACAATCTCCTGCCCAGGGAGCCTGGCTGCCCGGATGATCCGCCCAATCCGGACGGTCACGCGGGCCACGCCCATGGGGATCATGACCACAACACGCCCTCCTGCTTCAACCGCACCAACCTGCACACCCATGGCTTGTGGGTAAGCCCCAGCGAGAATGCTGACAACGTCTTCGTGGAGATCTCGCCCGGCCACACATTCCACTACAGGATCGACCTGCCGCGCGACCACCCAGCCGGCACCTTCTGGTATCACAGCCACGTCCATGGTTCCACCGCCCTGCAGGTTTCCAGCGGCATGGCCGGGGCGCTGATCGTGAAGGGCGAGCGTCAACCCTCCCACACCCAGCCCGGTGACATCGACACGCTGATAAAGGACACCGCCACCCAGGATGTCGACGAAAAGGTGCTCGTCTTCCAGCAGATCCTGTACGCCTGCCGCGACGCCGACGGCCAGATCAAGAAGAATGCGGATGGCAGCTGGCGCTGCGACGCCGGTGATGTCGGTGAGCTGGACCGCTATGACGACATGCTGGCCTTCGGCCTGTGGCCGCAATCCGGGCGCCTGACAACGATCAACGGCACGACGGTGCCGAAGTTCACGGCCATTGCCGGCCGGCTGGAGCGTTGGCGGATGATCCACGCCGGCGTGCGCGAATCCATCAACCTGGAATTCCGGCGTGCGGCCGACATCACCTACGATGGGGGCTTCGGCCATGACACCCAGCGCATGTCGGCCAGCCAGATGGATCACATCATTACACGGCTGTGCACCGGCAAGCCCCTGCCCCAGCACCTGATGGCCGCCGACGGCCTGACGATGGACGCGATGCAGGCCTCGACGCAGACCGTGTTCCAGCCCGGCTATCGCTGGGATGCGATGATGGTGTTTCCGCAGGCCGGCTACTATTGTGTCGTCGACAATACCCTGCCCCCCTCTGGCAGCGTCGACAACGTCTCGGCACGCCAGCTGCTGGGCATCGTCGAGGTTCGACCGGGCACCGAGGTGGCCGAGGACGGCATTACCGAGCACCTGAAGGAAAGGCTGACGGACCTGGCCCGGAAGAACGTGGCAGCCGACATGCGCGATGCCGTGATCGCGGACCTGCAGGCTTCGCTCGGGATCTCGCGCTACGCGCCACACAAGAGCCTGGCCAACGAAACCATGACCGGGCCGGGACAGGTCATCACCTTCAACGTCTCACAGACCGCCGGCGGGCCGCAGCAGTTCGAGGTGAACGCCAAACCCTATGATCCGAATGCCGAGCGTCTGCTCCGCCTGGGCGACACCGAAGAATGGACACTTCGCTCCAACCGCTTCGGGCACCCCTTCCATATCCATGTCAACCCGTTCCAGATCATCTCGATCCAGGACCGCCATGGCCGTGAACTGAGTGGTTTCGACACCCCCGATGACGACAATGGGGCGTTGCCGGTGGATCCGCAGTTCCGCGGCCTGAAAAACGTCTGGAAGGACACCCTGTTCGTCAAGTCGGCGCCAAGAGACGATCTGTCGGCCGGACAGTACCAGATCAGGATCCGTACCCGCTATCAGCAGTTTGCCGGCAAGTTCGTCCTGCATTGCCACATCCTGGATCACGAGGATCGTGGCATGATGGAGAACGTGCGGATCGTCGGCCCCAACGAGCCGCCTGCGGAGAGCAGGCCGCCCGTCATCACGCCGGTCAGGCCCATCATCACCCCGCCCGGCATCCCCCTGCCGCAACTGCCTGCCACCTGAGAAGGCATCAGCCCGGGAGCGCCGGCAAACGGCGCCTGGGTGATGGAGCGGGCATCGGCACAGCAGCGGGAACGCGGCTGGCCGAACGGCCGGCATGAGCGCACAATAGGGGCCGTCAACGATACGGCCCCTCTTCCTTCCCATCATGTCCAACCCTGGCTCCATCACCCTCCCGGCCGTGGCCGGTGCCCTGTTCGCCGGCGTCGGCGTGGCCGCCGGTGCCATGGGCAACCATGCCTTGCGCAGCCTGATCGCCGAGCCCCTGCTGCTGATCTACGAAACGGCGGTGCGCTACCAGATCTATCACGCACTGGGCCTGCTGGCCGTGGCCGCCCTGGCCCCCCACCTGACGGTCAGGGGGGTCCGGCTGGTGTCATGGCTGTTCATCGCCGGCATCCTCTGCTTTTGTGGCAGCCTCTACATCCTGGCGCTGACCGGCGCCCGCCCGCTGGGCATGCTCACGCCGGTAGGGGGCACGCTGTTCATGGCCGGCTGGGCCGTGCTGGCCTGGCATGCCTGGCGCGCGCGCCGCTGACCCGCTGCGGCCTCCACACAACATCCACCGCGCGGCACCACCGCCGATCTCGCAACGGATCAGCATTGTCATGACCCCACCGGTGGGTTTATCACCAACCGGAAACTGACAATATGGCACTATTGTTTCGTTGTGCATCTCCAGCGTGCCTTCACGGTTCTCGCCAGAGGACGGCCCGACGCCTTACCGGCCGCCCCTGCGGGTGACCGGACAGCCCCACTGGCAGTACCTGCACCGTGCCCGTGCCTGGCCACACCAGCTGGCCACCTGTCCGGGCCGGGCACACCGGTCAGCCGTGCCAACGGCTTGCCGGTGTCCACGGTGCGCCCCGGCCGTTCGGTCTGCCCCAACCGCAGGACTGTTTTCATTCACGCCCATCCGACATGTCCCGCCCGGAGGCCTTCGTCATGGATAACCAATCACACTCCTCCCCCGTCGGCAGCCGCCCTGCCATCGGTGTCCGCCGCGCCGCCTGGCGCATCCTGCAACGCGAGGGCCGCCGCATGGCCAGCCTGCCGTTGCGCACCCTGCTCGAAGACCCTGCCCGTCCGCAACAGCTGCGGCTGGAAGCTGCCGGCCTGATCGCCGACTTCAGCAAGCAGCGCATCGACGCCGGCGTGCTCGACGCCCTGGTCGGTGTGGCCACCAGTGCCCGCCTGCCCGAAGCCCGCAAGCAGCTCTTTGCCGGCGACATCGTCAACCCCACCGAAAGGCGGGCCGCCCTGCATACGGCCCTGCGTGGTGCCCAGGGCAACGCCGAAGCGGCCAGCCTGGCCAGCCAGGAGCGTCAGCGCATCACCGAGGTGGCCAACCGCTTCCGCCAGGGCCAGCTGACCGGCTTCCGCGGTCAGGCCCTGAACACGCTGGTCTGCATCGGCATCGGCGGCTCGGATCTGGGCCCGCGCCTGGTGGCCGACGCCCTGGCCCGGCCCGGCGGCCCCGAGGTGCGCTTCGTGGCCAACGTCGACCCGGCCGATCTGGCCCGCAACCTGGCCGGGCTGGACCCGGCCACCACCGGATTTCTGGTGGTCTCCAAAACCTTCACCACCCGCGAGACGCTGGCCAACGCCGAGGCTGCCATCGCCTGGCTGGAGAAGGCCGGTGCCACCCACGATGCCGCGCTGCGCCATGTCATCGGCGTCACCGCCAACCCCGAGGCAGCCGAACGTTATGGTGTGCCTCCCGGCCAGATCCTTC
Organism: Lautropia sp.; assembly: GCA_030532425.1. GTDB lineage: Bacteria > Pseudomonadota > Gammaproteobacteria > Burkholderiales > Burkholderiaceae_E > Lautropia. Next base: position 18,012 of record JAUNLD010000050.1, read on the forward strand.
GCTTCTGGGACTGGGTGGGCGGCCGTTACTCGCTGTGGTCAGCCGCCGGCGTGTCGATCGCCATCGCCTGTGGCCCCGACGTGTTCGAGCAGTTGCTGGCCGGTGCGCACGAGATGGACGAGCACTTCCGGACGGCCCCGCTCAACGCCAACCTGCCGGCCTGGCTGGGCATGGTCAGCATCTGGAACCGGGACATCCTCGACTGCAGCAGCCAGGCGATCATCCCCTACAGTGAGCGCCTGCGCCTGCTGCCTGCCTACCTGCAGCAGCTCATCATGGAAAGCAACGGCAAGTCGGCCCGCGTCGATGGCAGCCCGGCCAACCTGCCGACCTCGCCGGTGATCTGGGGCGTGTCGGGCACCAATGCCCAGCACTCGTTCTTCCAGCAACTGCACCAGGGGCCGGATGTCGTGCCGGTGGACTTCATCATCGCCCGCAAGGCCGACCCCGACAGCCTGGGAGGGGCTGACGATCCCCGTCACCAGATCCTGGTGGCCAACTGCCTGGCCCAGAGCGCAGCCCTGGCCCTGGGCAAGCCGCTGCCCGACACGGCCCGTGGCGAGACCTGGCACAAGGCCTTCCCCGGAAACCGCCCCAGCACGCTGATCCTGCTGCCGTCGATCGAGGCACGGGCACTGGGCGCCCTGCTGGCCGCCTACGAGCACGCCACCTTCGTGGCCTCGGTCATCCTCGGCATCAACGCCTTCGACCAGTTCGGTGTCGAATATGGCAAGGTAATGGCCAGCTCGGTCGAAGCAGCACTGGCCGGCGGGGACGCCAGCGGTCTGGACCACGCCACCCGCGCGCTGCTGGGATACTTCCGTCCCTGATGCCGGTCTGCCACGGACGCCGGGCTGACGCCCGGCCCCGATAGCCCAGGAAAACACCCCGCATCCGGCCTGCCCGGGCGGGGTGTCCCGCTTTCTTCAGCAACCTGTGTGCTTCAACAGGCAGACGAGCTGCCTGCTTTCAGCCACCCGCGTGCTTCGTGCCGGCCGGCAGGGGCCAGAACAGGCGGCCCGGCCGGTCCCGGCGCAGGGCCGCCACCCGCCACGACAGCAGCGGTTCGTTCGACACCAGGTTGTCGATCAGGCCCAGCGGGCCGATGAAGGTGTCATGCTGGCCGGTTTCGAACACCTCCAGATCCGTTCGGTGGGCGGCGATGCTCTCGCGCTTCAGCCACACCGACACCTCCACCCGGAAGATGCTGAGCAGCACCATCCCCAGCACGCCACCGACCGTCACCAGCATGGCCAGCACCAGCAGCAGCCGCTCCTGCGGATGGCGGCTGGCGGCCACCAGAGCGGCAGCCCCCTTCATGCTCAGAAGCGCAGGCCGGCCTTCAGGCTGTAGCTGTTGTTGCTGCCGGTACGGTCATATTCAGCCGACAGGTTGATGATGCCCAGGTTCATGTTCAGCCCGGCAAAGGCACGGCCCATGCCGATGCTTTCCTTCTTCAGGAAGGGCACGTTCTGCGGCTTGGTGGTGGTCCAGACGTAGCCCAGGCCGGCATAGGGCGTGAAGATCAGGAAACCTTTCGAGACGGACACGTCCAGGCCCAGTGTGTCTGCCTTCAGCCGGTCGATGCCTGTCAGCTTGGTATACGAACCACGCAGGGCCACGGCCGGCACCAGGGTGCTTCCCGGCAGGACTGCCCAGCGCAACGCACCGCCATAAGCCTTCACGTCACGCGACCCCTGACTGTAATAGCCCTCGATATCGACATTACCCGGCAGCCCCTTGTGCAGGCGGATTCCGCTCATGTAGATGGTCTTGTCCACCTTGTCACCGCCAGAGGCCCGCGTCCAGATGTTGTTGTCCTGAAGCTTCAGGCCCGTGACGGCCGCGCTGATGTCAAAACCCAGCACCCCCAGGCTTTCTGCCGGTGCCAGCCCCCGATAGGCCAGCCCCGAACCCAGATCCTCGGCCATGGTGCGGAATTCACTCTGCGTGACCAGCTGCAGGGTGCTGGCCAGATCCGCTGCCTGCACCGCCGGGGCAGCCGTCAGGGCCAGCACGGCAGCAGCCACTGCGGCGGGCACGCCACAGGTTGCCGGCAACATGCGCTTGATTGACTTCGACATCTCTCTTTCTCCTGGTAACACGATGTTGTGCATTAAGATTGGACCGGCAACGACGTGCTGGACATGCCGGCCTCGCGCCCCCGCTTCCCGGCCCGCGGCGCGCCTGGGCATCCAGCCCGGCCGGGGCATCACGTGGCGGGGACCGCCTCCGGCCGCATGATAACCCGGCCCCTGCCGGCCGCCTGCACAAGCCAGTGCGCCCGGACAGGCATGCCGCCTCCCTTCCGCCTCCCTCACACCCGTGAACGAATTCATCCTCACCCTCGCCTGCCCCGACCGCCCCGGCATCGTCCATGCCGTCAGTGCCCTGCTGCTTGCACAACAGGGCAACATCACCGACGCAGCCCAGTACAACGACCCCGACACCGGGCTGTTCTTCATGCGGGTGCAGTTCACCATCCCCGTCAATGACGAGGCGGGCCTGCGTGCCGCCATCAAGCCACTGGCACGCGAGTTCTCGCTCACCTGGCGGCTGGCCCGCCATGGCCGCAAGATGCCCACCGTGCTGATGGTCTCGAAGCTGGGGCACTGCCTCAACGACCTGCTCTTCCGCACCGGGGCCGGCATGCTGCCCATCGAGATCCGCGCCATCATCTCCAACCATCCCGACTTCCGCCCACTGGCCGAGAATCACGGCATCCCCTTTCACCACGTGCCGGTCTCGGCCGACACCAAGCCCCAGGCCGAGGCCCGTCAGCTGGAAATCATCAACGGCTGCGGGGCCGAGCTGGTGGTGCTGGCCCGCTACATGCAGGTGCTGTCCGACGACCTCTGCCGTGCCCTGGAAGGCCGCGCCATCAACATCCACCATTCCTTCCTGCCCAGCTTCAAGGGCGCACGCCCCTACCACCAGGCCCACGAGCGCGGCGTCAAGATCATCGGTGCCACCGCCCATTACGTGACGGCCTCGCTGGACGAAGGCCCGATCATCGAACAGGATGTCGAACGCGTCGACCACACCATGAACCCGCAGGCACTCACGGCCCTGGGCCGCGACATCGAGAACGTCGTGCTGGCCCGCGCCGTCAAGTGGCATGCCGAACACCGGCTCTTTCTCGACGGCCACAAGACGGTGGTGTTCCGCTGAAGCGCCCCGGCCCCATGAGCACCTCCCGGCACTCCGGCCCCACCCACGCCGGCACGGACAACCCGGATGGCAGGGACAGCGCGGCGGCCAGGCCAGACCATCAGCCCACGTACCGCCTGCACCTGTGGGGCGGGATACTGCTGGCTGCCTTCTTCCTGAGCTGGTGGTGGGTGCTGCAAGCCCCCCGGCCCCTGCCCGCGTCCCCGGACGGCGGCACGGCGGCCAGCGTCGTCCGCACCGCCCGGGTGCGCCATCCGCCCGCCCCCGAAAGCGGTCGCGGCGCCCTGCCTGCCGACCTGGTCGTGATGACCGTGACCTATCCGGCCGACCGGGCATCCCCGGCACCGGCCGGCACGATACAGGCACTGCGTGTGCTGTTGCCCGCACACTACGCCCATCACCCCGCACTGCAACAAGATGCACTGCTGCAGCTTACGCTGGACGAGCGCCGCAGCCCGCCCGCCATCCGCCACATCGCCACGGCCCACGAGCCGTCGCTGGTGCCTGGCCCCACGCTGCACGACGCCGCCGCCCTGCGCGGCCAGCAGCACAGCCGTGGCACGGCCCACCTGATGCTGCTGGCCGGGCTGGGCTGCCTCGCCGTCTCCCTGCGTGCCGGCCTGCGGCTGCGTCTGGCCACCCGGCAGTGCCCCCGCGACGCGCAGGGCCCTCACTGACCGCCGGGCCCGGGGCTGTCCGCCGCTACCGGCACCACGGCCCCTCGCGCCGCCGGCCGCCAGCCCCGTGCCGGCACAGCGGCCACGGCCCCCCATGACAACCGGTTCGTGCGTCGCAGCATCCCGGCCATCGCTAGTACTTTCCCCGGTTGCCAAAAAACGCCGGCTCGCACATTGTCGCGGGCACGCACTGTCTGCCCCCGGAGCCTCCCGGCACCGAAGGCAGCCCCCGCACGGCCAACCACCCCCACCGGCCGTACGGGCATCGTGCCAATCAACAGGGGTGCGCATGAAAAACAAGGAGACAGCCATGTCGGATCCTGTCGTCGACAAAATCCAGCGACATCCGCACTACCAGCAGCTGCGGGCGGAGCGCAACCGCCTCGGCTGGGCGCTCACCATCGTGATGCTGTTCGTCTATTACGGCTTCATCGGTCTGATCGCCTTCGACAAGAAAGTGCTTGCCCAACCGCTCGAAGAAGGCCATGTCACCTCCCTGGGCATTCCCATCGGTCTGGGCGTCATCATCATCACCGTGGTGCTCACCGGCATCTACGTATGGCGTGCCAACAGCCGCTACGACGCCATGACCCGTGAAATCCTCAAGGACACCACCCAATGAATGCACGCGCCTTCTCCCTCCCTGCCGCTGCCGGTCTGGGCAGCCTGTTGTGCCTGAACGCCGCGCATGCCGCCGGTGATGTCGGTGAAGCGGCCAAGCAGGCCACCAACTGGACGGCGATCATCATGTTCGTCGTCTTCGTCTGTG
>JAUNLD010000051.1 GCA_030532425.1 Lautropia sp.
GCCGTTCGGCACCACCGCCGAGTCCTGCGCACGGGCGCTGGCCGGACATGCCCCGCTGAACTTGCAGGCGATCAGCCCCTCGCTGGGCAAGCCCTGCCAGGCAGCCTTCGTCGTCGAACACGACGTGCGCGAACTGCTCGGCACCCGCAGCATCAGCCAGCTGGACCGTCCGAGCCGTCATATCGGCATCAGCATCCGTTCCTTGCTGACGACGCTCGGCATGGCAGATGCCGGTGTCCGACGGCCATACCTGGCCGACGAACGCATCAGCATCGTCCTGGGCACGACTGGCTCCTTCCAGAGCACCGTCGACTACGAGCGCGAAGCCATCCGCGACCCGCGTTATGTACAACCCAGCCTGATGCCGAACATGGTCCTGAACGTTCCGGCCAGCTATGCCGCGATCCGGCATGCCATCCGTGGCAGCTGCATCACGCTGACCGACGGCCCTGTCTCCGCCTTGAAGGCACTGGCGATGGGCATCACGCAGTTGCGCTGCGGGCGCATCGATCTGGCGCTCTGTGGTGGCGCCGAGGAGGCCACACCGGCAGCTGCCCTGGTACTGGAGGCCGACCTGTACCGACAGGGTCACCGTGGCCCCCTGCCTGCGCTGCTCGACGGAGCCATCTTTCTGGCCCTTGAGCCGGAAGCACGGGCACGCGAACAGGGACGGGATCCGCTACTGGGCATCCATGCCTGCCAGCATCGCTTTGTGGCCGGGCAACCCGCACAGGCCCTGCAGGCCTGCCTGGATGCGCTTCGCCCGCATCCGGCTTTTGAACGGATATCGGCCGTCGACATCAGTGGCCCCGTCGACGCCGGCATGCCGGGGCTGCCCGGACGGGAACCCCGGCACATCGACAAGCAGCTCTCCGACGCGCCTCTGGAAAGTGCCAACCTGGGGCCGATGCTGTCCTTGCTGACACGGGCGCTGACGAACGATGGAACCGAAGGGAGCGCTCTTGTCGTGCAATGCGACATCGCCGGCAATGCGGCCGCTGCCCTGGTGCAGAAGGGCTGAGCGATGACAACGTCACAGGCACGGGCAGACTGGCGCGCGACACTGGGCGAGCACGGCCACATCGATGCCGCCTGGCGCGCCCGGGTGGCACGGGGGGGCCTCGCCCTGGTATGGGAAGACGAGCCCTTGCAAGCCTCGCAACTGGAGGCCTGGGTCGAGGGCGGCGCACGCTGGCTGCGCGCCGGTGATGAAAGGCGGGATCCGGTCCAGGCGGGTGATCGCGTCATGCTGGTGATGGACAACGGCCCGGCAATGCTGGCGGCCTTTCTGGCCTGCCAGCGTCTGGGCGCGATCGCCGTACCGGTATCTCATCGCTCGGATACCCTGCGACTGAACAGCCTGATCGCCGATTGTGCACCGACGGTGGTGCTGACGGACGCCGGTTTGCCCTCTCACCGCGAGCAAGCGCTCGGCCAGCTGGAGGGTGTCCGGCCCCCTTGTCCGTGGCCGGCAGCCTTGCCTGACGACACCCCCGACCTGCCTGCCCCGCACCTCGACGCTGATGCCTGCGCCCTGATCCAGTACACCTCGGGTTCCACCGGTGATGCCAAGGGGGTGATGATCTCTCACGCCGCCGCCCTGACCAACATCCACGCCTTCTCGAGCGCCATGGACATCGGTCCCGACGACATCCATGGCTCGATGATGCCGCTGTTCCACGACATGGGACTGATGTGCTTCGGCCTGGCGCCCCTGCTGCTGGGCAACCCCCTGGTCCTGCATCGTGCCGATGCATTGAGCCTGCGTGCCTGGCTGCAGGCGATCGAGCGCTTCGGTGTCACGATCAGCGGCGCACCCGACACCCTGTTGTCGTTGGCCCTGCGTGTACTGCATGAGGACGAACGCATCGACCTGAAGAGCCTGCGCATGCTGATCTGCGGTTCGGAACCTGTGCGCGCGGACACGCTGGCCGCCTTCGGCAGACGCTGGTCGATCGAAGGGCGACTGAAACCGGCTTACGGCATGGCAGAGCTGACCCTGTGCGCCACACTGACCGGTGCGAACGAGGATTTCGTCGTCGACGCCAGCCATCATGTCAGCAACGGCCGGGCGATTCCCGGCGTATCGGTACGCATTCGCCCCGAACGGCCCGGTGAGCGGCACGGCGAGGTCATGGTGCGCTCTCCGTCGGCGATGTCGGGTTACTGGGGACGTGATGATGCCACGGCCGCGATGTTCGATGCAGAAGGTTACCTGCATACCGGCGACATCGGTTATCTCGATGACGAGCAAAGACTCTACATCCTGGGACGGCACCGGAACATGCTGATCCGGGGCGGCGAGAAGCATTCGCCCCACGACCTCGAAACAGCAGCCAGCAGCGTCGACGGCGTCCGCCGTGCCGCCGTGATCCAGGCCCAGGATCAGCATGCCCGCATCGTCTGTCTGCTCGAAACCGAAAGACATGTGCTGCGTGACGAAAGCCGGCTGGACAATCTGGCGCGACAGGTCCGTCTGGCCATTCAGCGCCGTGGCTACCTGTCCCCGGATGTATGTGCCTTCGTGCCCGCGGGCAGCATTCCGGTCACCGACAACGGCAAGGTGCGCCATGCCGGCTTGCGCACCCTGTGGCAGGCGGGCAGTCTGCCCGTTGTCTGGCGCGACCGCGAGGAGGAAAGTGACGATGTGGCCACGATGGGTTGAACGCCCGGCTCCTGCCCCGCTGCTGCCGGGCAGGCTCAACCCGGCAGTCCGCCGCTTGCTGCAACGGATCGACGAGGCAGCCGCAGCATCGACGGCGCAACGACACCTGGATGCCGCCCTCGACCCTGAAATCCGCCGCGTACTGATGCAGGCAGGTCTGGCCGCCCTCACGCTGCCCGTGGATGCCGGTGGCTTGGGCGCCGGCACCCGCGTGTTCTGCCTGTGCATGCGCCACCTCGCCCGTCTGGGACCGGCCTGGCCGATCATGGCGGTGCCCCACCTGTGCATCACGGTCAAGGCTGTCGAGCATCTGGCGCCACCGGCATGGCGCCAGCGGGTTTTCGACGGGGTGGTGCAACGACACGAGCTGCTGGTCTTCGCCATCAGTGAAGACCGGGGCTCCGACCTGACGGCCATGCAGACCCGCCTGTCGCTTGGCACGGACGGCCGTCTGCGCCTGCGGGGTGCCAAGCAGTGGATCACCAATCTCGGCGAAGCCCGCCACGCCGTCATCGCCGCACGTCATGGCGAGGGCATGACACCCGGCCATTCCCTGATCCTGCTGGACCTGCAGTCGCCCGGTGTACGGACGGACGTGCATGCCTGGCCGAAGCGTTGTGCCAACGGCAGTGCGACCGGCGCCCTGTATCTGGACGATGTCGTCATCGGCGACGATCAGGTCCTGGGGCGTGCGGGTGATGGCCTGTCGCTGTTCCAGAGCATGGTGCAGGCCGGTCGGCTCGGTGCCACGGCCGCCCTGATCGGCATGGCCGAAGCCTGCGCCGATGCCTGCGGACGCCCCGAACTCGGCGACCGCCTCCTGCCAGCCCGTCTGGCACTCGAACACGCGGCCGACTGCCTGGATGCCGCCGACGATCCCACTGCACCCGATGCAGATCTGGCCGGACTGTGTGCACTGGTCAAGCATCACGGCAGCGTACAGGCACAGAAGCTGCTTGAGGAACTGGCTGCCTGGTGCCGGCACCGGCAACAGGGACTGCCCCCCCTGCTGCTGCAATGCCAGCATGCAGCAGGCATGTTCCGGTTGCTCAAGGGCCCGGGCGAAGTGATCGGTCTCCAGAGCCTGGCAGGCTGGCTGGGCCGCCAGCTTCCACCCCTGGCGCCCACACGCTGGCCGGGCAGGCGCTGGGCCTGGGCTGCCGAGACGGTTCGACGGAGTCTGGCACGGCTGGCTGACGAGGGAGGTCCGGTCTCCTCGCCACACAGGGCTGCCGACACCCTGCATTTGCTGGCCTCCCTCCACCAGTGCCTGAGCAGTCCTGCGCAGGTGCCCGATGGCCCACCGTGGCAGCAGGCCATGCGTTGCGCACGCCAGCTGCGTCACGACGCAAGGGCGCCCGGCATGCCGGAGGGCCTCCTCCCATGAATCGACGCCAACACCTGCGCATGCTGGTCTGGGCACCAATGCTGCAGGCCTCCTGCGCCAGCAGTCGACCTGCGGCGACGGCCACGCACGTCGATACCGGCGTGCTGGTACGGCCCTGTCACAGCCAGCCCGGCCAACTCCAGCTGCCTTACCGGCATCACCATCGCGGCATTGCCGGCCGGCCTGTCGGCATCTTCCTGGGCGGCGGTCCCGGCGTGAGCAATCTTGGATTCAGGCCACCTGAGTCGTGGCTGGATGTGATGGACGTGCTGGTGCTGGAGTACCGGGGCGTTGGCGAATGCCGGCCCGTGCTGGGCAGCCGCCACTTCGTCCGCGCGCTCAACCAGCCGATCTCACGGCTGGGGCTCGACGGGGCCGTCCCTCTCAAGGCCGGACTGGCACAGGGCTTCGACGCGTTGCGCCGGCAGGGAGTCGCCTTCGAGGATTTCGGGCTGTCGGCCCTGGCCGACGACATCGAGGCCCTGCGACAGCAATTGCGGCTACCGCCGCTGATCCTGGTGGCACACAGTTTTGGCACCCGCATCGCCCAGATGATGCAGACCCGGCATCGCGCATCGGTCCACGGCAGCCTGCTGCTGTCGGCCAACACACCCGGCGGGCTGATCTGGTTTCCGGATGACACCCAGTCTGTCTGGCACCGCTGGTGTGCCTCGGCCGAAGCCCGGCAAAGCGGGCTGGCCGAACCGGTCGCACGCCTGCTGACGCATGGCTGGGACCGGCAGGGCCAATGGCACACCAATGATTCGCGTGCCCTGATCCTGAGCTTTTTCATGAGTTTCAACCGCAGTACCCGCCTGAGGGCCATGCAGACCATCCTGGCCGCCGAGCAAGGCAGCAGTGCCCTCTGGTGGGCGATGGGTCAGGGTTATGCCCTCTTCACGCGTTTCAGCTTCAACTGGGCCGACTTTTTCGTCAAGGGCTACGTGATCGATGCGGACCGGGAAGCACTGGCTGCCAGCGACCAGCAGGGACACAGGGCCCTGTTCCAGAGTCCGTCCGCCCTGCTCTTTTCGGGCATCGACGGTTTCGAGGCGGCCGGTGGCAGGCGCGAGCCTCAGCCCCCGGTTGATTACCGGAACACGCTGCTGGTCACCGGAGAGTTCGATCCCAGCACGCCGATCGAACGGTGGCCCGCCGAGGTACCGCCGGTGCGACGGATCATCCTGCCCGGAGAGGGTCATGCCGAAGCGCTGCAAGCAGCCCTCCGGAACGGACAGCCCTGGCTGCGATCCCTGACCGAACTCCCTCACACGGACTCGACGCCATCATGATTGCCACCGCTTTCGAACATCACCTCCAGCAGGGACACACGCTCGGCAATGTGCTCGTCGAGCGTGCCGGCAACAGTCAGGAGGCCATCAGCTTCATCGATCGTGAGCAGCGCCTGCATGCCCTGCCCTACCGGCAGCTGCTGGCCGATGCTGGCCGACTGGCCGGCAGGCTGCAGGAACATGGGCTTCAGGTGGGCCAGCCGGTATTGATCGTGATGGACGACGAAGCCACACTGGTGCGCACCTTCTGGGCCGTCGTGCTGGCAGGCGGGATGGCCAGCCCCCTGACACCTCCCGGCAGCTATTCGTCACGGGATCCGGCGCTGCAGAAGATCTGCCAGGTGATCCAGCGCTTTGTCGCACTTGACGATGCCTGCCCCTGGCTGATCACTGATCTGGATGCAGGACGGATGACCGAACAGGACGCGGTGGCACGCTGTCGTGACGCTGGCCGCCTCATCGACATCACGTCATGGCAGGACAGTGACGACACACCCGGCTTCGCCCCACCGCCCACACCGGCCGGGCAGGCCGATGACGTGGCCCTGCTGATGTTCTCGTCCGGCAGTACCGGAGACCCGAAGGGCGTACAACTGACACACCGGCAGCTGCTGTGCAATCTGGCCCAGATCGCCGAGCGTTCGGCCCTGGTCGCCTCGGATCGGAGCCTGAGCTGGTTGCCCCTGACACACGACATGGGGTTGGTCCTGTTCCACCTCTGTCACACGCTCGCAGGCATTGCGCAGTTCAAGATGACACCGCTGGCCTTCGCCCGGGCGCCAGCCTCCCTGCCAACACTGGCCACCCGCCTGCGGGCCACCTTGCTGGGCATGCCGAATTTCGGCTTCGATCAGCTCCAGCGCCTGCCTGATCCGGAGGAAGGTCTCTGGCAACTCGACAGCGTACGCCTGATCTACAACGGCGCCGAGCCGATTGATCCGGTACTGACACGGCAGTTCCTGACACGTTTTGCCCGTTTCGGACTGGACCGGCATGTCGTCAGCCCGGGCTGGGGCATCGCCGAGGCCTGCGTGGTGGCGAGCGCCTTTTCCTGTCGCCAGCTGGCAAGCTTCGACACCCTGCCCACCTGCTGGGTCCGCGGTGGCAGTGCCCTGCAGGCCGGCGCTCCCCTGCAGTTCTGCGAGCCGGATGAACCCGGTGCCCTGGAGCTGGTCGCATTGGGTGAACCGGTACGCGGTCTGGAAATCCGGGTGCTTGACGACGACGGCCAGGCCCTGCCCCCCGGTCATCTGGGCCACCTGCAGATCCGTGGCCCGAATGTCACCCGGGGCTATCACGGCCAGCCTCCCCAGTCCTGGTGCCCGACCGGCGATCTGGGCTTCATGGCGCGGGGCCTGGTCTATCTGCAGGGACGGGCCAAGGATGTGCTGTTCATCAACGGTCGCAACTTCTTTTCAAACGATCTGGAGACAGCACTCTGTCATGCCACCGACTGGCCGGCCAATCAGCTGGCCGTGGTCGGTTGCACCGATCCGGCACGGCGCACCGAACGGGTGGTGATCTTCTTCCGGCATGCCCGCAGCGATGGTGACAGCCTGCCGGTGGCTTCCCGGCTACGTGAGGCGCTTGAAAGGATTCTCGGCTATCCGGTTGCTGCCGCCATCCCCCTGTCGGCACTGCCCAAGACCACCAGTGGCAAGGTACGGCGCTTTGCGCTACGGCAGGCCCTGCAGGAAGGACAACACGATGCGGCCCTGGCCATGGCGCAGGCCACCCATGCCGGTGGTGGTCATACCCGTCCGGTCAGTGGGCGTGAACAGGCCTTGCTGACATGCCTGCGCCCCCTGCTGAGCCCGGAGCACGCCAATGACGACGTCGACCCAGCCGTGCCGCTGAGTCGCTATGGTCTGGATTCGGTCGGCTACATGCAGCTGGCGGCTGCCGTCGGTGCGCAAGATGGCCGCGAGCACGATGCGGCAGCCTGGATGCAGGCCGGATCCCTTGAGGGAATCATCCGTTGCATCGACGAGGACAGCAGCGAGGCGAGGCAGGAAACGCTGGCCAGGGAAGTGCCCCTCTCACCACGCCAGCAGGCGCTATGGCTGGGATTGCAGGTCGAACCCGAGACACCTGCGGGTCTGCCTGGCCGTTATATCGAGGCCTACTGGCTGGACCTGGCAGGCACGATCGACGTGCCGGCATGGATGGCAGCCGCCCGCACGGTGCTCGACAGTCATCCGGTGCTGTCGTCACGGCTGGTGGATGGCAGCGACGGTCCGATTCTGCAGCATCTGGGCAAACCGCTTCACGAGCTGCAGCATGTGCGCTGCCCGGCCAGCGAGTTCGAGCGGTACAGCCAGGCACTGGCCTGCCGTCCTCTGGACCTTCAGCAAGGCCCCGTGCTACGCCTGCACCTGCTGGAATCCTCGACACGGGCCAGCGACGGGCAGCCACGCTGGCGCATCTGCATCCAGACCCACCATCTGCTGGCCGATGGCTGGAGCCTTTACCTGTTGCTGAACCAGTGCATGCAGGCATCCGCGGCCACCACGACGCTGTCGCGGACGGACGGACTGTGGCCCGAGCCGGCTGGTGCGGACCCGGCGTCGATCGGACAGTGGTGCCGGAAACTCGCCGATGCCGGGATGATGCTGCCACATGCCAGCCATGACCACGCCTCACCCGGCCCGGTGCAGATTCTGCGGACATGGCTGTCTCCACGCAGCCTGCAGGCGCTCAAGACATGGACAGGCGCAGGACGGCAGGTCTTCAGTCTCGTCGGCAGTGCCCTGATGGCCCTGCTGTCCCGAATGACCGGCGTCGGTCACGGCATCATCGGCACGGTGGCCAGCGGCCGCCTGCTCCCCGCCACCCATCAGCGCTTCGCCTATCTGGCACGCAGCCATGCCATTCATGCCCACATCGATGCCCACACCAGCCTGCGAACCTTGCTGGCCAGCCTCGATGAACAGCGTGAGGCCATCGTCGCCCAGCGCACCCCCGAGCTGTGCGAGCTTGCCACTCATCCGGATGGCGAGGACATCCCCGGCCGAATCGGGGTGGTCTATGTGCACCAGAACATGCCTGCCCTGCGCTGGCCATCGGGATTGCGCCGGCTGGACGACGGGACCTACCGCGGCCTGGCCCGTGTGCCGCTCTATCTGAGCAGTGAATGGGTCGACGACGGGCTGCGCCTGCACTGGGAGTTTGATGGCGATCGACTGACACTGCCACAGGTGGAAGACCTGGCGGAACTGCTCGATCACGTGCTGGCCGAGGCCCTGCAGGATCCGGATGCACCTCTGGCGATGCTCTCGCTGCTGAGTCCGCGACAGGCGTTGGCCTGGTCGGCCTATCAGGGCGAGCCACGGCTGCTGCGCGACGATGATGTGGTGATCGGCCGCATCGCACAGGCCGCTGCACGCTGGCCCCTGCTGACAGCCGTCTCGGACGAACGGGAAACGCTCAGCTATACCGCCCTGTGGCAACGGGTCGGTGCGCTGTGCACCGTGCTCCAGGCACGTCACGGCCTGCAGCGCGGTGACCGGGTGGCACTGCTGACCAGTCGGGAAACCGGCTATGTGGTGGGATTGCTCGCCCTGTTCCGTCTGGGTGTGGTGGCCGTGCCGCTGGACCCCGCACTGCCCCCGGAGCGCATGGCGTTGATCCTGCGCCAGAGTGGCGCCTCGCTGTTGCTGGGTACGCCGGCCACCCGCCAGACCGCAGAGGGCCATGCGCTGCCCCATGCAGTCATCGACGGCGAGCGCCTGGCCGCTCAGGAAGAACGTCCGGTCGAACCGGTCCGGGGCAATGATCCTGCCTACCTGATCTTCACCTCCGGCTCCACCGGTGCACCGAAAGGCGTGACGATCTGCCATCGCAGCATCACCAACCTGGTCGACTGGGTGGTGCGTGCCTTCCGGTACCGTGCCGGAGAAACGATCTGCCAGTTCGCCCCCTTCTCCTTCGATGTCTCGATGGCCGAGATCCTGCCCAGCCTGTGTGCCGGCATGCATGTTCATGTGCTGCCCGACGCCCGGCGCGCCTCACCGCAGCTTTACCTGCAGACGATGAAGGAACAGGCCGCCCAGGTGGCAACGCTGACACCGGCCTATGTGGCCGTGCTGAACGAGATTCCCGACAGTTGCCGCGACAGCCTGTCATCGCTTCGCCTGCTGATCATGGGCGGAGAGGCCCTGCCCCTGGATACGGTACGGCGCTGGCACGCGCACAGCCCGCAGGTGGAGCTGGTCAACGTCTACGGTCCGACCGAGACAACCGTGATGTCCAGTGCATGCTGGATCGGTGAGGGCGGCGGAGAGGGGCGACGGATCATGCCGCTGGGCAGGCCGATCTCCAACACCGAGTTCTGGGTCCTGGATGCCAACCGGCAGCCCTGCCCGCGTGGCGTCGAAGGCATGCTCTACATCGGTGGCAGCGGTCTGGCCCAGGGTTACTGGCAGGACGAGGCCCGCACGGATGAAGCCTTCCTGTATCTCTGCCCCGATGCCTCACAGGGACCACGCCGCTTCTACAACAGTGGTGACATGGCCCGGTTGGCCCATGACGGTGCACTGGAATTCGCCGGCCGTGCCGACAGTCAGGTCAAGCTGCGCGGCTTCCGCATCGAACTGGGCGATATCGAACATGCAGCGCTGCGCTGTCCGGGCGTGCAGGAAGCCGTAGCCTGCGTGGTCGAGCGGACCGGTGATGAGCGTGTGCTGGTACTCTACTGGCGCGGCGAACAGCAGGATGCGGCGGCCATCATGACCCACCTGAAAGACCGCCTGCCGGTTTACATGCAGCCCGCTGCCTGCTGCCGTGTCGAGCAATGGCCCCTGACGGCCAATCGCAAGATCGACAAGCGCCGACTGCCGCCCCCACGCTGGCATGGCACGCCACCGGTGGCCGCCATGCCGGCAGCGCCTGTCACTGCCCCTGCACCGCCCGCATCCGCCCCGGACACGGTATCACCCCCCGCGTCGGCATCATCCACCGTCGCCGCATCGGGGCGTGATGCGCCAGTGGCAGAAGTGCCTGCCCACCCTGCCGCGGTCGACACCGGTGGCAGTGACGCTCGCACGCCGGCAGCCCCCTCTCCCGCCACGCACGAGAGCCACACCGTGAATGCTTCTGCAGCGGCCACATCCGGTACGGACGCAGGCCATGCAGGTTCCCCGGCGATGCAACAGCGTCTGGCTGCCATCTGGCAGGAAATCCTCGGGGTGGAACAGGTGAGTGCCGATGACGAATTCGCCCTGCTGGGCGGAAGCTCGCTGAGCACCGCCCGGCTGGTCAACAGGATCCGGCAGCAGCTGCAACGCGATGTCTCGCTGGCGGATATCCTTGCCCATTCGCGTCTGGCCGACATGGCATCGCTACTGGAAACGGCGCCCCGCCTCGACAGCACGACAAACGACACGCCGTCTTCCGGTGCTGGCCACGGGCAGCGTTATCCGTTCGCCGCCAGCCCGGCCCAGGCCCGCATGATCTATCTGGAGCACGAACATGCCGGCACGGCACTCAACACGATTCCGCTGACACTGGCGCTGGACGTGGCCCTGCCACCGGAACGTCTGCGAGCCGCCATCCGGACCCTGCACGAACGGCACGACCTGCTGCGAGCACGTTTTGATCTGCAGGCACGGCAACTGACGCTGCTGGACGGCGCCCCCTGCCCGACGCTGGAGCACCGGCGCGCCGGCGGTGAGGAAGAAGCGCTACAGCTGCTGTCAACCTTTCATGCCCGTCCCTACGACGTCGCACAGGGCCCTCTCTGGCGGGTCATCATGGTCGACACCCAGGTGGACGGCGCAGACAGACACTGGCTGGCAGTGTCGATGCATCATGCGATCTCCGATGGCGTGACCATGAGCCGACTGTTGCGCGAGCTGGACAGTCTGCTGCAAGGGCAGGCCCTGCCTGCGATCGACACGGAAGCCCACTATGCGGACTATGTCGACTGGCAGGCGCACTGGCTGGCATCAGCAGATTCCGCCGCCGCGCGACGCTACTGGTCGGGTGGGCGGCGCATCCCGGCACTGGCGCCCCTGCCACGCCACGGCCAGTCCAGCCCGGGCCAGGAGGTGGCGGGCCGACAGTTCGTCTTCGAACTGGATGAACGACGCTCGACGATCCTCGCTTCGCTGGCCCGTGAGCTGAGGGTCACCCCTTTCGTGATGATGTGCACGCTGTTCAGCCTGGTCATCGCCCGGCAATGCCATGTCAGGACGATGGCGATCGGCATCACGCTCAGTGGCCGCTCCCGGGCCGAGTTCGAGCAGGTGATGGGGCTGATGGTGAACACGCTGCCGATGGCCTTCGACTGGAAACCGCAGGAGAGCTTCCGTGCGCTGCTCGGGCGCATGGCGCGGCGGGTAACGCGGCTGATCGCCTTCCAGGATTATCCCCTGGACCGCATCCTGGCCGATCAGAAACATGCCGGAGCCCCATTCAACATCATCTTCAACGAGGAAGTGCTGCCCTCCAGCCTGCACCTGGGTGGCGCCGAGGCCCGCCTGGCCAAAGTGAGCAGCGGTGTCGCCAAGCTGCCGATGGTGATTTCCTGTCTGGTGGTGGACGGCCGCTGGTGTGCCCGCATGGAGATCCGCAACGATGTCTGTCCGCCCGACTGGGTATCGACACTGCTGACCGAGGTGGAACACCTGGCCCGCCATCTGGACGGCATGGCCGACGCCCGGCTCGATGAGCTGCAGGCACCCGACGATCATCTGTTGTCGCTGCTGGACAACCTGAACTGACCCGGAAAGGACCATGAGCTTCCAAGAAACGATACTGGAACTGTTCGAAAACCGGCGGATCGACAAATCGGTCGCCTACCGCCTGTTGCGCGACATCAAGACACATGCGCTGGCAGCTCCCGAGCCGGGGACGACGACTGCACCGGCGACCAGCCGGCGCTTGACCCTGACGCTGCCATTGCCGGCCGACCCCGACTGGCGACTGATGCTGGTCGTCTATCTGCTGCATCTGGTCCAGGGCAAGGAGACCGTGACGCTGGCGCTACGCACGGATGCCGGTGACCGGGTCATCCACACCCGTGTGGACGAAGGAATGACGCCGGCAGAATTGCTTGAGGCGGTACGGAGCCAGCGGCTGGACGACCGGCGGCTGTTCGAGCGCGCGCCCTTCATCTGGGTGAACAACGGTGTCCAGGATGGCAGAGCCCGTCAGATAACGTTCCACGAGCGACCGGACCCCGCCTCCACCGATGTCTGGCTGGTCGAGGTCCGTCTCAGGGAACATG
This sequence comes from Lautropia sp., assembly GCA_030532425.1. Taxonomy (GTDB): domain Bacteria; phylum Pseudomonadota; class Gammaproteobacteria; order Burkholderiales; family Burkholderiaceae_E; genus Lautropia. The sequence continues at coordinate 12,573 of JAUNLD010000051.1, forward strand.
CCGAGGGCGTGACACGACCCGATGACTGGCAGGAGTGCCTGCTGCACTGGGATGAGGTGTTCTCCCGCGAACGTACCCAGCCCTTCTCAAGCCTGGACCGGTTGCCGCCCCGGCACAAACAGCTGCTGAAGCGCTACAACAACACCGATGCCTACGTGCCGGCCACCCGCACGCTGCCGACGCTGCTCGATCCGGTGCTGCAGCGATACAGCGCGCACGACGCCATTCTGGCCAGCAGCGGCTCGATGAACTACGAGGCCTATGCCAGCCTGGCATGGAGACTGGCTCACCAGCTGCGTGCCCACGGTGCCGGCCGTCATCAGGTGGTGGCGGTGATGCTGCAGCGGAGCGCGACGCTGCCGGCGGCCCTCTATGGCGTGATCTGCGCCGGTGCTGCCTATGTGCCGCTGGAAGCCGACATGCCTGACGAACGGGTGCGGATCATCCTGCAGGATACCGGAGCGACCCTGCTGCTGACTGATGCCGACACGCTGCTGCAGCGAACGCTGCCGCTGGACGACACCGCGGTGGCCGGGATCGTCTGCACCGACGACTGGCCACGCAGGATCTTCCAGGACATCCGGGTCGGTGACGCGCGGGCACGGATGCGCTTTCCGGCGACGCCCCCGCCCCCCGTCAACGAGCCCGATGATCTGAGCTATGTGATCTACACCTCGGGATCGACCGGGCGCCCGAAAGGGGTGATGATCAGTCATGCCTCGCTGGTCAACTCGCTGATTGGCCTGAACAACGTCTTTCACGTTCATCCGGGCGATCGCTTCATGGCGTTTTCGTCCTATGGTTTCGATCTGTCGATCTGGGATTTCTTCGGTGCCGCACTGGCCGGTGCCGCCGTGATCCTGCCGGATCAGCAGGAACGGCAGGATCCGGCTGCGATGTGGAAGCTGATGCACGACCATCAGGCAACATTGTGGAACAGCGTGCCGACGGCGATGAACCAGCTGATGATCCCCTTTCACGAAGGGGGTATCGAGCCCCTGCCCAGTTTGCGCCTGGCCATGCTCGGCGGCGAATTCATCACACCGGCCCTGATGGCCGACATCAGCCGCGCCTTCCCCAACTGCGTGGTATCCAATGGTGGAGGCGCCACCGAGGGCACGATCTACTCGATCTACTGTCATCCGGTCACGGGCTTCCTGCCGGGCTGGAAGAACATTCCCTACGGGGTGCCCCTGCCCAACCAGCACATTCACGTCCTCAACGACGAGATGCGGCCTTGCGCCATCGGCGAGAAGGGGATGATCTGGATCGGCGGTCTGGGCGTTGCCCAGGGTTATCTGGGAGACCCCGACAAGACGGCGGCCGCCTTCCTGCCCGCCCCCTGGTCGGAGGATCCTGACGAGCGGATCTATCGCACCGGCGACATCGGCATCATGCGTGCCGACGGCATGGTGGATTTCTGTGGGCGCCAGGACCGCCAGGTGAAACTGCGCGGCTACCGGATCGAGCTGGGTGAGATCGAAAGTGCCCTGGGTACCCATGATGGCATCGAACAGTGCGCCGTCGTCGTGCAACGGGCCGAAGGGCAATCGCCTCGGCTGGTGGCTTATTACGTCAGTCATCGGGACGATCTTCAGGAATCCGCACTGCGTGAACACCTGGCCAGCCGACTGCCCGGCTACATGGTGCCCGACCAGATCCAGCGTCTGGAGAACGATCCGCCACTCAATGCATCCGGCAAGCTCGATCATCTGGCGCTGACACGGCGGGCAAGCGAAGCAGCAGCCCGTACCACTGCGGATGCGGGAGATGCGGCGGATGCGGGTGGGCCGGGCGTCGAGGTTCGGGGTCTCGAAGGTGCACTGGCGTCCGAGCTGGCCAATATTCTTCGGATCAAGACGATTGGGCCCGATGACGATTTCTTCCTGATGGGCGGCGATTCACTGCTGACGCTGCAGTACATCTCGGCACTGGGCCGGTTGGGTCTGTCGGCAACGCCACAGGACATCCAGCAGGGGCGGAGCATTCGCGGCGTGCTGGCACGGGTGAAGGCCCTCGCCCAGGAAGAAAGCCGCGCCGGCGCCATGCAGGTCGGGCTCACACCGATGGGACGCAAGTTCTTCGAGCGCCTGCCGCTGGTCGATCGCGACCACTGGCAACAACTGCTGGTGATCCGCTTCGATCATCTGCCGGACATGGAACGGCTCAATCAGGCGATGACACGGGTGCATGCCCAGCATCCCCTGTTGCGTGCCCGCTGGGACGGGCAGCAACTGGCCGTGCCCGAGGCAGGTGACGTCGAGATCCAGCATGCCGATCTGGGCCACACGCCGCGACTGCTGCGTCCGATGCGCGTCAACCGCCTGGTGGCCGACCTGCGTGAGGAAGCCGGCCTGGACGGCGACTGCCTGAGCGGGGCCCTGCTGGTTCGCTTCAGCGACAGCGATGCCCGTCTGTACTGGGTGCTTCACCACCTCATCGTCGATGCCAACTGCTGGCGCACACTGGTCGATGACCTGGCCACCTGCTATCGCCGTCGGCAGGCACGGCTGCTTGCCACCGGCAGCGTCCAGAGCCTGGTCGACACGGTCACACGCCATGTCGATGGCGCCATCGAGACCCTGCGGACACGACCGGTCTGGACACGGATGCCGATTCCCCGCCGACGCGGCCGCACCGGTACCGGCCTGGAAGGCGACAGCCGCACCCTGCGTGATGTGTACTCGAAGGAGGACACCCGGCGGATGTACGCTGCACTGCAGGGCGAAACCAACCTGAACCTGCTGCTGCTCAGTGCACTGTCACTGGCCTTGCGCCAATGGGCCCGACAGGAGGATGTGCGTTTCGACGTGATTTCCAATGGCCGAAGCGTCGACGACGCGCTCGATCTGTCGCGCAGCATCGGCTGGTTCGCAACCCACAACCCCTTCCAGGTGAAGCTGGGTGACGCTCGTCCGGGCCGGGTGCTGTCGGCCGTGTCCAAGGCGTGGCAGCGCTATCAGGCGGACGCCGCCTGGTTCGTGGCCGCCTGCAACGAAGCCCATCGCCAGGATCTCGAACCTCTTGCAGGTCACGTCGACCAGGCACTGCTTTACAGCTTCCTGGGGGATTTCGACAGCCTGTCGCTTCCGGACGGCTGGCAGATCGCCGGCAGCCACGGCCGCAATCGCGGCAGCAGCAATCCGCGGACACACGAGACCGAGATGGAGGCGCTGGTGGCGGACGGACGGCTGATGCTGCGACTGGTCTATTCGTCATCACAACTGCACCGCTCACAGGCACGTGCCCTGCTCAGGCACTTCCGGCACGCGCTCGACCGGATCATCCACCACCTCGAACACGCATGAACGCTCCTGCCAAGAAAACCGCGGGTGACCGCAACACCTACGCCATCCGCGCCCGCGGCATCCGCAAGGCCTATCGCAGTGGCGATATCGTCACGCCGGTGCTCAACAATGTCGACATCAGCATCCCGGCCGCCGGTCTGTCAGTCCTGCACGGCCCGTCCGGCAGCGGCAAGACGACGCTGCTGAACCTGATGGGTCTGATCGACCGCCCCGACTCCGGCTCCCTGCACATTCTGGGTCAGGATGTGCGCGATCTCCCGGACAACCAGCTGAGCGACTTCCGTCGCGACCACATCGGCTATGTCTTCCAGAACTTCAACCTGCTGCCGGTACTGAGTGCCCTGGAAAATGTCGAGTACCCCCTGGCCATTGCCGGTGTTCCTGCCTCCACCCGCCGCAAGCGGGCACGCCAGGCACTGCGGGCCGTCCATCTTGCCAATGTGGCCGAGCACCGTCCCAACCAGCTCAGCGGCGGTCAGCGCCAGCGGGTGGCCGTGGCGCGGGCCCTGGTCAAGCGACCACGGCTGATTCTGGCCGACGAGCCTACGGCCAATCTCGATTCGCAGAACAGTGAAGCCATCATCACCCTGCTGCGCAGGCTGCAACATGACTACCGGATCGCCGTGGTGATCTCCTCACACGACCCGCAGATCCAGGAACAGGCGGATCACCGCTTCCTGCTGCGCGATGGTGCGCTGGTCCGCAACCAGCGTCCGATGTACTGACCACTGCCCCAATCCCTGCCATGTTCACAAGCCTGTTGATTCCCCTGCGCAACGTATTGCGCAACCGCCGTCGCACCCTGGTCACGCTGATTACGCTCGCCATCGGCGAGATTGCACTGCTCATCTTCGGCGGCTATTCCAATGCCGTCATTCACGGTGTCCAGACGGGTGTCGTCCGTCAGGCCGGCCACCTGCAGGTGCAACGCAAGAATTATTTCCTGCTGGGTGCCGGCTCACCGGTCGATTACGGCATCCGCGACTACGCGACACTGATGCAGCTCATCCGTGATGACCCGGTGATTCGGCCACATCTGCGCGTGATAACCCCATTGCTGCAGGTTCAGGGCATCGCGGGCAATTTCAACGAGAGCATGACCCGCACGGTGGGCGGCAACGGCTATGTGCCGCGCGACCAGAACGTGATGCGGCACTGGAACGAGTACGCGTTTCCCGACAACCCGCGCAATGTCCCGCTGCCCGAAGGCGATCAGGATGCGATGTCGGTCGGCATCGGCGTGGCGCGTGGCCTGAACCTGTGCAGCAAGCTGAAGGTGCCCAACTGCGAGGATGTCCCTCCGCGCGAGAAGGAAGGGGGCGAACAGGCGCCCGAGGACATCGTCGATCTGGCTGAAAGCAGCCAGGTGGTGCGCGAGGAACGACCAGGCGTTCGCCTGGATTTTCTGGCGGCTTCGGCCAATGGTGCGCCCAACGTCATCAATGCCCGCGTGGTGGCCGCCGAGAGCCTCGGCGTGAAGGAGATCGACGACATCTATCTGGCCATGCCTCTGGAGATGGCCCAGGCCCTGGTCTATGGCCGGGGTAGCGAACCTCAGGTGACCTCGATCGTGCTGCAGCTCAACAGCTCGAAAGACATCGAGCCGGTGCGGGCACAGCTGCAATCACTGATCGCCAGTCATGAGCTGGATCTGGAAGTGCTCGACTACGCCACACTCTACCCGGCCTACGAGCAGATCAAGGGGCTGTTCACATCGATCTTCGGCTTCGTGAGCATCCTGATCGGGGTGGTCGTGCTGTTCAGCGTCGCCAACACGATGAGCACCTCGGTGATGGAACGAACCGTCGAGATCGGCACCCTGCGCTCGATGGGGGTGCGCCGGCTGGGCATCACGCGGCAGTTTCTGACCGAGGGACTGCTGATCGGCCTGATCGGTACCGCCACCGGCTGTGTGATCGCCCTGGTGCTGGCCTGGCTTATCAACTCGGCCGGCCTGACCTGGACTCCCCCCAACTCGATCGACGAGATCCCGCTGGTGGTCCACGTCTTCAATTCCCCATCCCTGGTGATCGGTTCGGTACTGGCCCTGCTGGTACTGGCCGCCCTGTCCAGTGTGGCCCCCGCCTGGCGGGCTGCACGCATTCCTGTAGTGGAGGCCCTGCGCCATGTCTGACCGACGACACGCCATTCACCTGCTGGGAGGACTGATGGTCCTGCCCGCCACCCGCCTGCCGGCCGCGACGGCCAGAAGCAGCGCACCGGACGATGTCCAGCAGATCCTCGCGGCCTGCGATGCGATCCGCAATCCGGCCACACCTTTCAGCACCCAGATCAACGTCACCGAATATCGCAACCGGCGTGTCGAGGAAGAGGGGCGGATCATCGTGCTGGCCCAGCCGGACCGACGGGTGGGACAGTACGACTCGCTGGTGCGCATCGTGCAACCGAGCCGCGACCGCGGCAAGATGATGCTGAAGACCGCCGAAGGCAACGAGGTCTGGTTCTACGATCCGGCCTCGAAGAGTGGCATGCGCATCTCGCTGCAGCAGCGCCTGCTGGGCCAGGCAGCCAATGGCGACGTGGTGTCGGTCAACCTGGCCGGCGCCTATCAGGGCACCGTGGCCGCGACCGAGACGATCCGCGACGGAGACCGCCAGCCACGCGAATGTCTGCGGCTGCAGCTGTCGAGTGACAGCCGGGCCGTGACCTACCCTTCACTGCGCTATTGGGTCGATCGCGTCAGCAAGCGCCCGGTCAAGGCAGAGTTCTACGCCGATTCCGGCCGCCTGCTCAAGACCGCCTACTACCGCCGCTACCGGCAGACGCTGGGCGCCGAGCGCCCCACCGAAGTGGTGATTCTCGATGCGATCAGCTCGAACCTGGTGACCGTGCTGCGTTACAGCGCCTTCAAGGCAGATTCGATTCCCGGCGGCTGGTTCACCCGGGAAGGACTGCCGTCGATTCCCGCCATTTCCTGAGCAGAGGCCCGACATGGATGCAAATGCCTTCATCGAATTCCTGAACCTTCCCTTTGCCGAGCGCATCCGGCAGCAGTATGAATTCCAGCGTGCCGAGGTGGCGAAGGGTTACATGAGCGGACGCATGGGCGTGGCACCGGTGGCGCCCCACCAGGCCTATCGGCGACTGGATGACGGCGCGTTCGATGAGGTCCTGGTCTTTGGCTCGAACAACTACCTGAACCTGAACCGCCATCCCCATGTGGTCGAACGTGTGATCGATGCCGCACGCCGTCATGGCATCGGCACCGGTGGTTCACCGGCCTTCTCGGGCTACACGCGCCAGCATCACGAGCTGGAGCAGCGGCTGGCTGCCCTGGCCGGCCATGAGGATGCGCTGCTGCTGCCTTCCGGCTACATGGCCAACCTGTGCTGGGTGAACGGCCTGATGACACGCAAGGACGTGCTGCTGTATGACAAGCACAGCCATGCCAGCGTCATCAACGCCATCAAGATGACTGGCGTGCAGTTCTTTCCTTACGACCCGGACCGTCTTGAACATTTCGAATCCCTGCTCGACGAGATCCAGCAGAGCCGCCCCGGTGTGCAGGTCTTTGCCACCGTGGAAGGTGTGCGTTCCAACGATGGCAGTGTCATCCAGCTGGAGCGGCTGTTGCAGCGCTGCCGGGAGCGTGGCGTATTCGTGATTCTTGACGATGCCCATGGCATCGGCGTGCTGGGAGAGAACGGCGCCGGCACGCTGGAGCATCTCGGACTGATGGGCATGGCCGACATGCGCATGTCGACGTGCAGCAAGGCGCTGGGCTCGCAGGGGGCGTGGGTGTCGGGCAGCCGCCAGGCCATCGCCTACCTGCGGGCTTACGCCAAACCCTATGTGTTCACCACGGCGCTGGCACAGACGACGGTGGCAGCCATCGACGCGGCACTGGACGTGCTGGTGGATGAGCCGCAACGGCGGGCACGCCTGCACGACAACCGGCGCTACCTGAGTACCGGCCTGAAGGGGCTGGGTTTTCAGGTGGGTGACAGCGACAGCGGCATCGTACCGGTCTATCTGCCGGACGGGGTGGCCGGACGCTTCAACCAGCAGGCCTATGCCCGTGGCCTGTTCCTGAATGTGATGGAGTACCCGATGGTGGCCCCCGGCAGCGAACGTCTGCGCTTCTCGCTGATGAGCGAGCACAGTCGGGCGGACATGGATCAGGCGCTGGCGATCATGCGTGAAACTGCCCAGGCCCTGGGCATCACCGGCATCGCAGCCCATCACCTCGCTGCATCATGAACGCCGGGCTGCCCCCCTCCCCCCTGCCCGCCGTCGACCAGGAAACCGTCGACGCAGTCGTGAACGCACTACAGGCCGCGGGCAGCAGGCTGCCCATCCCTGCCCCGGACGAGCGCCTGACCGACCTGCTGACCAGCCATCAGCTGCTGGGTGCAGACGGCATCGCCTCCTGCGTCGATGGACCAACGCTGCAGGCTCTGGTCGCTACGCTGGCCAGCTGGCGACCAGACGTGGCCTGCCTGCTGGCCAGTGCCGTCATGGCAACCCTGGCCGAACTGCCACCAGACCATGCCGTGGCACTCCATGCATGGCCCCAGGGTGGTTTCTGGCGGCTGGCACGCCCTGCTGCCGAAACCCCTCCACGCATCTGGTGCTGGTGGTGGCAGGGACAGGTTCTGCAGGCACCTTCCACGGTCTTTGCCGACACGGGCCTGGCCATGCAGGAATGTGCGGATCATGCAGCCAGCCGTCTGCGACCCAGTCCAGCAGCGGAACAGGCGCAACTCGCCGGGTTGCGTCAGGCATTGCGTCAGGGGATCGGGCACGCGGCCCTGCAAGCCACCGAAGCGCACGTCCGGACCCGTACCATGTTTCACCGCCGGATGATCGAGTTGCCGGCCATCGCCTGGCGCATGCGCCAGGCCCATGCCCTGCTGAACAGCAGCGGAAATCCGGCCCTGCGCGTCGAGCTGGAACAGTTGCAGGGTGGATTCGGCTTCATGCAGGAAAGTATCGGCGCCCAATGGCTGGACTGGCTTTACTGGGCCGATTCGCTGCCCGCCACGGCTGGATCGACAGATATCGATTCTCTGAATTCTTCACAATCCAAGTGAAAGAAGGAGAACCGGTACATCTGCTCGCATCCCCTTCAGACTCGTACACATCATTTGATAAGTGCTGAACAAACTTCCAGTCACTGACAAGGGATACAAAAAATGCACAAATGCTGAGATTTACACGCTTCGCGCGGATGTTAGATTTCTGGTCGAAAAAACCACGGCGAGACGACACACGCACGATAGGCATTGCCGCGCGGTGGCCCGGAGACGATCGGAATCGACAGGACGAGTACCCATGGATGACTGGCAGATCGACATGATGCGAACCATCAACCAGACATCCATCTCGGAAGCGCAAGTCCTGCAGTGCCTGGAATGTGCGGCCTCGCTACTGGGTTTCGATTACGTCTGTTATGGTTTTCGGCCAAACTTGCCCCTCAACAATGCCCGTTTCACCTGGCTGAGCAATTATCCATCCAGCTGGAAACAACGCCATGCCCAGGAACACGATCTGGACATCGACCCGGTCGTGGTGCGGGCCTGCCATTCGCAATGCCCAGTGCTCTGGGACGACGAGCTTTTTGCCGACAATCCTGTCCTCTGGCAGGAGGCACAACGACATGGACTACGGTACGGCTGGTCACAATCGGTGCTGGACGAACCGGCTGGCATCAGCGTGCTGTCACTGGCACGGACCGAACCGGCCATTACGGTCGAGGAGCTCAGCACAAAACAGTGCCGCATGCGCTGGCTGGCCCAGACGGCACACCAGGTACTGTCGCGGATCATGCGTCAGCGGCAGGCCGAGAACGTGCCCAATCTGACGGAGAGGGAAATCGAGGTACTGAAATGGACGGCCGACGGCAAATCGGCCCAGGACATTGCCGACATTCTGACCCTGTCCAAGCGCACCGTCGACTTCCACATCAAGAACTCCGTCAGCAAGCTGAACACGCCGAACAAGACCGCTGCGGTGGTCCGTGCCGTCCTGCTGGGGCTGTTCCGGCAACCCTGAAGCCCGGTCTCACACTGAAGGATGTGCTGACGCCGGCCCTGCTGGCCGATGTCCTTGCCGTGGACGCCGAGCCTCACACCTGCCTGGTGAGCGGCAAGCCAACCGTGGTGGTGAAACAGAGCCAGCTGGAGCAGCAGGCCGCCTGAGCGCCTGAGCACGCCGTCCTCCAGCGGTCACGCAAATGGCACCGTGAGGCTGTCGCCAGAGCAGACACATGCATCTCACACCGGCGGCTGGGCCGCCGGGACCACGACCGGTTGCGGGCCGGTGTACACCACCGCCTGCGATGCGTGGCCCGGCGTCGAGGGCGGGGTATGGACGTGGGCCGGCTGAGGTGAGAGAGGGAGCCGGTGGGTCAGAAGGAACGGGGGTCGGCATGGGAGCGTCCGCTATGGAAACAACCCGCTACGGGAGGATCCGCTATGGGAGGGGCTGCTGGCTTCCCGCTTGAGAGGCTCCCATCATGAGGGTCCTGGTCCGGGAAAGATCCGTTTGAAGGACGGATCCTCTCAAGGGAGCGGCAGGCGAACACCACGCGCGATGCCCACACAAGGCCTAGCCCATCGGCTGACGCCACGAGAGGATGTTGGGGCTTGCTGGGGGATATGCTGCTGCCAGAACGACAACAGGAAGGAGGTGGGGTGGCTGATGGGACTCGAACCCACGACAACCGGAATCACAATCCGGGACTC
>JAUNLD010000052.1 GCA_030532425.1 Lautropia sp.
CTCAAGCTTACGCTTTAGCGGCCTGAACTGTGCAGGTTCTGGTGGGTCATTACATGCCATCCATCACGCACCTGACCCCATGCCGCGCGCTCGTTCCCCCGCAATCCAGCCTCTCGGCAGCCGTACCCGCTCCCTCCAGCGAACGGCCTCATTTTCACGATAAGAACCAAGGAGCACTTTGCTATGGTCAGCTCTCGCGCATCCTCCAAGAAGGAAAACACCTGGCCCCGTCTTGTTGCCGATGTTGGAGGCACCAACGCGCGGTTCGCCATCGAGGTCTCGCCGCAGGAACTTGAGCACATCGACACGCTGCCCACTGCCGACCACGACAGCCTGCACGCCGCCATCCGCGTCTATCTGGAAAGGGTGGGCGACCCCCTCATCCGTCACGCCGCCATTGCCATCGCCAACCCGGTGGTCGGCGACTGGGTGCAGATGACCAATCACCACTGGGCGTTCTCGATCGAGACCACCCGCCAGGCACTGGAGCTGGACACGCTGATCGTGCTCAACGATTTCACCGCCCAGGCGCTGGCGATGCCGCACATCCCCAAGCGCGACCTGGTTCAGGTGGGCGGCACGACGCCGGTCGAGGGCACGCCGATTGCCGTGATCGGCCCTGGTACGGGGCTGGGTGTCTCGGGCCTGATTCCGTCCCGGGACGGCGCCTACACCGCACTGGCCGGTGAAGGCGGCCATGTGTCGTTCAGCCCCTTCGACCACACCGAAATCCACATCTGGCAGTACGCCAATCGCAAATACGGTCACGTCTCGGCCGAGCGCTTCCTGTCGGGTGCCGGGCTGACGCTGATCCATGAGGCGCTGGCCGACCGTGAAGGCATCGAGCGTCCCAAGCTGGGCCCGGCCGAGATCAGTACCGCGGCACTGAGCGGCACCTCGCCGCTGGCGCGGCTGAGCCTCGACATCTTCTGCGCGATGCTGGGCACCGTCTCGTCGAACCTGGCACTGACGCTGGGCGCCCGCGGCGGGGTCTATCTGTGCGGCGGCATCATCCCGCGTTTCATCGATTACTTCGTCACCTCGCCCTTCCGCAACCGCTTCGAGAGCAAGGGACGCTTCGAGGGCTACCTGGCAGCCATTCCGGTACACGTCGTCCTGGCCAAGCATCCGGGCCTGCTCGGCGCATCGGTGGCACTGTCCAACGCCATCGACACCTGACGGACACCTGACAACACACATCACGGCCAAGAGAGGAGAAAACAACCATGTCTACGACCGCAGCGGCGGCGCCCCCGCAGCAGGACAACAACAAGGCGCTGGGGGTCCTGACCAGCCTGTTCTTCATGATGGGTTTCATCACCTGCCTGAACGACATCCTGATCCCCCACCTGAAGGAAATGTTCACGCTGAACTACTTTCAGGCCACCCTGGTGCAGTTCTGCTTCTTCACCGCCTACGCCATCACCTCGATCCCCTTCGGCAAGTTCATCGGCCGTCTGGGTTACAAGCAGGGCGTCATCACGGGCTTCCTGATCGCCGCGGTCGGCTGCGTGCTGTTCTATCCGGCCGCCGACTCGCAGTCGTACCCGGTGTTCCTGGGCGCCCTGTTCATCCTGGCCAGCGGCATCACCCTGCTGCAGGTTTCGGGCAACCCCTATGTGACGCTGCTTTCACCCCCCGGCAAGGAAGCCCGCACCCTCACGCTGGTGCAGGCATTCAACTCGCTGGGCACCACGATCGCCCCCTCGCTGGGCGCCCTGTTCATCCTGAGCGGCGAAATCCTCAGTCCCGAGCAGCAGTCGACACTGAACGAGGCCCAACTGGCCGCCTACAAGAGCAGCCAGGCCGCCTCGGTGCAGGAACCGTACCTGATCCTCGCCGGCATCCTGGTGGCGCTGGCGGTCATCGTCACCTTCATCAGGCTGCCAGCCGCCGAGAAGATTGCCGAGGATGTCACCGCCCACCAGCATGAGGTCAAGGCGAGCGTCTTGCACTATCGTCACCTGCTGCTGGGGGCAGCGGGCATCTTCTGCTACGTGGGGGCCGAGGTTGCCATCGGCAGCCTGCTGGTCAACGTGATGGCCCTGCCCGAAGTGGGCGGCCTCGACCACCAGACGGCCGCGCACTACCTCACCTATTACTGGGGGGGCGCGATGGTGGGCCGCTTCCTGGGCAGCTACACCCTCAACATCTTCAATCCCGGCAAGTACCTGGCCTTCAACGCCATCGTCAACGTCCTCCTGATCGTGACCGCCATCACCCAGGGCGGGCATCTGGCGATGTACGCGCTGATCGCCATCGGCTTCTTCAACTCGATCATGTTCCCGACGATCTTCTCGCTGGGCACCCGCGGGCTGGGCAAATACACCAGCGCCGGCTCGGGCATCATGGCCACCGCCATCGTCGGTGGCGCCATCGTGCCGGTGGTTCAGGGCTATGTGGCCGATGTGACCACCCTGCTGTCCTCGTTCTGGATCCCGGTGGTCTGCTACCTGTACATCGTCTACTTTGGCCTGATCGGCCACAAGGCAGACGACTGAGCCCCCCAGAGGCCAGGGCCCACCCGGCATGACGCCGGCCGGGCCACCACAGGCCGGGCACCATGCCCGGCCTTTTCATGTGTGGTGCTGTCCATGTGGCGGCCGATCCATATGCCATCCTGTCATGGGCAGCCCTGTTTCAGCCCGGCCGCGGCCCCTGGCATCGGGCGGCGCCCCAGGCGTCCAGACCTGCACGCCCGCCAGCCTGCGTACCACACGCCATCACGCATTTCCTCGCCAGCCCCGGATCAGGCACGGCACAATAGAGGTCGGTCAGGGCCGCGCTGGATCAACGCGTGTCTGTTGGCCGTGTCTTCTCTCGCCCACGCGGCGCGTCCCTTCATGGCAACAGACGAAATCACGAGTGCCAAGATCGTCGTCATTGGCGGTGGCACCGGCAGCTTCACCCTGTTGAGCGGGCTGAAGCACTATGTGCGCGACATCAGCGCGCTGGTCAACATGGCCGACGACGGCGGCTCGACCGGCACACTGCGCGACGAGCTGGGAGTGTTGCCCCCTGGCGATGTGCGCCAGTGCCTGGTGGCGCTCAGTCAGAGCCCCAAGGTGCGCGACCTGTTCAACTACCGCTTCGACAAGGGCGGGCTGAAGGGCCATGCCTTTGGCAACCTGTTTCTGACGGCGCTGGAAAAGATGACGGGCAGCTTTGCCGAGGCCGTCGAGCTGGCCAGTCAGGTGCTCAACATCCACGGCCGCGTGCACCCGGCCACACTCAGCAATGTCACACTCTGCGCCGAGGGGGCCGACGGCCAGCCGGTGCGCGGCGAGTTCACGATCGGCCAGCAGGCGCAGCTGGCAGCCAAGCCCGAGATCTGGCTGGAGCCGGATGCCACCGCCAATCCGGCCGCCGTGCAGGCCATCCAGAATGCCAACATGGTGGTGGTGGCGCCCGGCGACCTCTACGGCAGCCTGGCGCCGGTGCTGGTGATCGACGAGATCCGTCAGGCACTGCACAGCACGCGCGCCACCTGCGTCTTTGTCTGCAACCTCGTCACCAAGCCCGGCCCCACCCACCAGATGTCGGTACTGGATTTCACCCGGGAGATCGAGCGGCTGGCCGGCGGCGAATTTCTGGATTACGTGGTCTACAACAACGGCCTGCCGCCCCAGGAGCTGATGGCCCGCTACGAGCAGGAGGACGCCCACCTGGTCCGCCACGATGCGCAGACACTGGCGCGCCACCAGTCCTGCCAGTTCATCGGTGCGCCGATCCTGTCACGCACGCTGACGCAGCGCCACGCCACCAGCAGCGACCCGATCGCCGAGAGCCGCAGCTTCATCCGCCACGACCCCGATCTGGTCGCACGGCAACTGATGCGGATCTATTTTTCCTGACGGCCGCTGTCCTGACGGCCGCCAGGCTGCACGCCGGCCCCCGGACAGGCAGGCCACGGCTCGCCGCCGGGGGCATCAGCTTCCGTGGCGGCCGCTGCTGGCGGCCGTGCTCAGGCCTGCAACTGCTCACGCCCCAGCGGCGTCAGGTCGGCTGCGGTAGCGCGCCCCTTGAAGCTCACCTCGAAATCATCGGCGGCAAAATCCGGCGGCGACTTGCCCTCGGTGAACGCCTGCCACTGTCCCGGCAGATAGGCTTCGTTCTTGGGGCAGCGCGGCGCCACGCCGATGTACATGACGTTGCTGTCGAATTCGCCATGGTGCTCGGCCTCGACCGAATGCACCACGTCGCAGTGCCAGAAGACACAATCGCCCGCCTCCATGTCCGGGATCGGGCACTCCGCCTCCAGCAGCAGCCCATGCCACTGCTCGAACACGCCCAGGGCCCGCATCGGCCTGGCACCGCAGAAATCATCCTCGGGCACATCGTCCTGCAGGGCACGCAGCAGGATGTAGGCCATCGCATTGGCCACCGGCACCAGCTTCAGCGTGCCGCCATTGGCCCGCTGGGGCGACAGCGAGGTCCAGCCCTGGAAGGTCCGGAAAATCGAGGCATTGGCGGGCGACGGAATCTCGCGCACCTCGGTGCGGCCCTCACCGTCGAAGGGATCGTAATCGCGCCAGTTGCCGCTGAAGACATGGCGGTACACATGCCGGAAGTTCTCATCCAGCCAGCGCTCGATGGTGCCACTGTCGACATGGGGCGAGAGCCCCAGCGGCTTCGAGCGCGGCGGCCGGCGACGCACCCGGTCGGCATAGGAAATGATGTTCTCGGGGTCGAAATGCTGCTGATCGCCGCTGCGCGTCTTCCACAGCCCATTCAGAAAACACTGCACCGCCTTCATCCGTGCGTCCTGGCGGGCCAGCACCTGCGGCCGGCTCCAGTACACCCCGTAGATCTGCGGCTTGCCCTGGTCCAGCGTGCCGAAGTAGTTGTCTTCGGCCGCGTTCTCCAGCGCCTTGTCAAAATCGTTCTCGTCCAGATAGCGGCCGATCTCCTGGTTCCACCCCTCGGCCTGCGCACGGTCGAACACCCCATGCACCACCACACAGCCGCGCTTGCGGATCTCGTCCACCTGCGCTGGCGTCACCCGGCCTGCCACGATGTCGTCGGCCTGCAGCTGCGGCACCGGATTCCTGCCCGCAGCCCGCATGGCCCTGATCTCGTCCACCTGCTCGCGAATGTTGGCACTTACTTCTTGAAATACCCGCTTGTATTCGGGCAACGCCGCCTTCAGCGCTGCCTTGGTCTGTCGAATCGTCTGGCCGACATCGGTCGGCATCTCCATGTGAGCCATCGGTCTCCTCCTGTCAGAACGGGACATCGGCCGGCGGGCGCGCCGAGCCCGCGCGACACGCACCGGGCCAGGCCGGCATGGCCGACACCCGGTCAACCTTACCGAAGAAGCGCACCGAAAAGAACCGATCACGGCAAAAACGCGGCAAAGTTCGCCATCATCAAACCCGGACCAGGCTCATCGCCTGCCGGGCCAGGGCGACCAGGCGCTCGGGCGGCAGGCGTTCGGCCGGGCCCGCCACCGACACCCCCGCCACCGTTCGGCCATTGAGCCGCAGCGGGATCGCAAAGGCATTCAGCCCCGGTTCGGCCACTTCCAGATCCAGCGCAAAGCCATCACGCCGTACCGCGCACAGCTCTCCCCACAGCGCCGGCGGCAGCTTTTCGGCCCGACGCAGGCTGCGCGCCATCTCATCGATGTTGGCCAGAAATACCTTGCCCATCGCCGAGGTGGTCAGCCCCTCGCGCCGTCCACGCGGACTGACGCCACGGAAATGATCCCCATCCCCCAGAAAATCGATGTAGAGATACTCGCGCGTGCCGCAGGGCACCGCCAGATAGACGTTCTCTCCCCAGCGGGCATGCAGCTCCGCCACCAGTCCCCGAAACTGGCGCCGCAGCCGCTCATCCTCGTCCGACAGCACCTGCGCCACCTCCCGCAGCCGCAGCCCCAGCACATAGCAGCGCCCCTCACGCGCCACATAACCCAGTGCCGCCAGCGTGTTCAGCAGCCCATGCAGCGTGCTCTTGTTCAGCCCGGTGCATGCCACCAGCTCGGCCAGCCGCAGGCGCCCACCCGCAGCCGCCATCCTCTCCAGCACGTACATCGCGCGCTCTACCGACTGGATCTTGCGGGTTTCATTGACCATGATGCAGGCACCTCGGGCCGGTGGCGCCCCCACTTATCCCTAAAGTTATTCACAGAAAAACACGGGCTGCCTTGCATCGGCATCGTCAGGGCGATTCTTGGATTAGAACATACAACCTATTGATAAGAATCAGCTTTTCTCTGATGTGGCCAGAATTTCTCCCTGTACAAGATGACAGTGACACGCATTTGACAAGCGGCGCCTGGCTTGTTCCACAAAGTTATCCACAATTTTCTCCCCCCACGTCACCCCGTTCTGCACAGAAACCGCGCCTTTGCCCACAGCCGGCGCTCCGGACAACGCCGCTGCACCATTGCTTAAAAAACAGGCAGATGTCTGCCAGGCCGCATGGCAACAGGCCCATGGCGGTTTACCCGAAGGCTTCCCACACAGTTATCCACCGTTTTTGTGCAAAAGCACACGTCGCCCGGCGTGCACACCCCCCTTCGACGCCGCCCGGGCGACCGTTCATCAGCCCCACGCTTGTCGTCGCGTGCGCGGATCATGTCCGATGGGACAGCGCGTCCAAAAAAGCGGCATACCCCGGAGCGGCCAACCAAGTTCCCATAATTAAGGGCTCATCGTCATCCACCCCCCAGCTTCCCACAGAGTTATCCACTGTTTTTGTGGGCAAATTCTGCCTTGTTCTCAGGCAATATCCGGCGTCTCCACCCCCCACCGCGCCGATGCACTGCGTACCATTTCAACCGCCCGTCTGCCGCCATCGACCGGGTGTTCAAAAAGCAGGCAGCACCAGCCAAACCCGCATCAGCACTGGATCCACGGCGCTTCCTCCCCTACCGCCCACAACGTTGTCCACAGTTTTTGTGAGCAAGCCCAGCCCGCTGGCTGCGCCACCCTGGCCCAGCAACAGACCGGCAAGCCCCCAGCACAAACGCGGCGCCTGATCCAGCCTGTCCCCAAAGCTGTCAACATCCCACAACATCCAGGCTCCGCTGCGTTGCCACCTCAGCAACACGGGGGCTGATGACCAGGCCACCCAGGGTAAACACGAGTGTCCACTCACTATGTGGATGACCCCGACAGCAGGCCAGTTGCGCCATTCCCTGCCTCCTTCGGGGGCCAACGACAGCGAAGTGCCCCAGCCGCTTGGCCATGGTGAGCAGGCAGCCCATCCTGCCCGGATAAGACTCCTCATGCCCAGCCACTGCGGTGGCAGGTTTCGTCATGACAAAAGTCGGCCCACCTCGCACCGGTGGCCCATCAGCCCGGATTCAGGCTTCCCCCCCCATTTGCCCCATCTGCCCAAAAAATGGACAGCCCCCCGCCAGGCCGCATCATCAGCGGTTTCCGGCAGCTTTCCTGCCGCCTCCTCACACCGTTATCCACTGTTTTTGTGCAGAAGTGCACACCGGGGCACCGACGCCTCCCCCTCCAGCAGCCGTTCGTCCGCTGCCGATCACCGTCCTGATGATCGTGCGACCAACAGGATCCCCTGTCCCTCACACGCCTCCAGCCGCGTGCCTGCCAGCTCCTGCCCATGCGGCCCACCCTTGCCCACCGCGCTGCTCCCTGTCCTGCTCCCTCTCCTGCGCCATCACCCAGCCGCGCCCCGCCCGCCCGGGCTGCAACACCATAGTGCCGTTCATCCCCCGTTGCGCTCACCACCCGTCGCCGGCCATCCGCCACCGGTCGCCAATCGCCTACCCAGACACGATAGCCCCCAGTCTTTTCGGGCTTCTGCCGTAGGCAAGTACTTCCTAACTCAAAAACAAGACATGCAGGCACTTATGCACATCGGCGCGGCCCGGCTGCCACAAGCGCGCCGCTTTGTGCAAATCGGGTTGCCATTTCTTCAAGTCATTGATATTCAAGGGTTTATTTTTTGACAGATTTCTGGGCAGAGCACCCTCTTTCCAATAATGACGCGGCTTTTGGGGCGATCGGGCCAGATTCTCAACAGAGTTGTCCACATTTTTTGTGAACAACCAGATAAGTTCTTTTTCTTCAGTTAGTTACAAGCATTTTTGTCCAAACAACTTCACCAAAGATGCCAAAGACGCTGCCTCCCTCGGCACGTTTTTTTCCGGCAGCCACCAAGACCATCTGTCGGCTGGGCAGTCATCGTCGCCCGCATGCGACAACTTCTCCCCTGTGGCAAACAACCTGCCCACCCCACCAGACGTGCGCCCCCCCGGCTGGCACAATATGGTGGTGCCCCAGCCCATCCGCCAGGCCCAGCCGGCACGCTCACCTGCCGTTTTCCCAGGCTGTCTGCCGCCCTCCTTCCCGCTTTTCGCAGCCCGTCCTGCCGCGCGCCGTGTCCCTTCCGTTCATTCAGGTATTGATCGATGGTCCGTTGGCCGGCAGCTTTGCCTATCGCTGCCCCGGCAACACCAGCGCACCTGCGCCCTCATCGCCAGACACCGCCAGCGCCACCGGGGCCCGCGCTGCCGACAAGCCCACGACCCACACCCCCAGCCCGGACGCCAGCAGCTCCGACACCACCAGCATCCGCGGCACCGAAGCAGCTGCCGGCATCAATACTGTCCCCTTGCGCCCCGAGGCCGCCATCGGCCACTGGGTGACGGTGCCCTGGGGCAAGGGACGGCGCACCGGGCTGGCCGTTTCCGTCAGTGGTGAAGACAGCCTGCCCGCCGGCCTGTCGGCCGACAGTATCCGCCCCATCGAGGCGGTGCGCGACGACATCCCCGCCCCACCGCCCGACTGGCTGCCCTTCCTGCGCTTTGTGGCCACCTATTACCACGGCAACCTGGCCGATCTGGCGGTGGGCACACTGCCCAAGCTGCTGCGCACGCCACCGACGGCACGCAGCCGCAAGACGGCCCACCAGCGCCTGGCGGCCTTCAGCGACACCCATGCCCTCCATGCGCCGGCCGGCCTGCTGCACGAAGGGGCCGATGCCGGGGGCGTGCCCACACTGACGGCTGCCCAGCAGGCGGTACTCGATGCCCTCTGCCAGCCGCCCCCGGGCAAACCGCGCCCGTGGCTGCTGCACGGCATTACCGGCAGCGGCAAGACCGAGGTCTACCTGCACTGGATGGCCCATCTGCTGCAGCAGGACCCGCATGGACAGGTGCTGCTGCTGGTCCCCGAAATCGGCCTCACCCCCGCTGTCCAGCGCCAGCTGCAACAACGCTTTCCGGATCAGACCATCGCCATCCTGCACAGCGAGATGACCGATGCCGCCCGTGCCAGCCACTGGCTGGCCGCCGCCAGTGGCACCGCCCGCATCGTGCTGGGCACCCGGCTGGCGGTGCTCGCCCCCCTGCCCCGGCTGCGCGCCATCATCATCGACGAAGAACACGACCCCTCCTACAAGCAGCAGGAAGGCCTGCGTTATTCCGCCCGCGACATGGCCGTCGCCCGTGCCAGCCTGGCAGGGCTGCCGATCCTGCTGGGCTCGGCCACCCCATCGATGGAAAGCTGGCACAACGCCCACCAGGGCCGCTACCGCCTGCTGTCACTCACCCAGCGCGCGCGCAGCAATGCCAGCCTGCCCAGCATCGAGCTGGTGTCGCTGCGCGGCGCCAGAACCCGCGAAGGGCTGGCCGAAGAAAGCCTGCACGCCATCCACGAGACGCTGGCACGCAAGGAACAGGCGCTGCTCTTTCTCAACCGCCGCGGCTATGCACCGGTGCTGTCCTGCGATGCCTGCGGCTGGCTCTCGCGCTGCGACCGCTGCGATGCCTACCGCGTGCTGCACCGCGCCCCGGGTGCCGGGCGCCCCGACGTCCCCCGCCGCTATCACCTGATCTGCCACCACTGCGGAACCGGCCAGGCCGTACCCCGCGCCTGCCCCGCCTGCGGCAACCAGGACCTGGCCCCGCTGGGCCGTGGCACCCAGAAACTCGAAGACGCACTGGCCAGCCTCTTTCCCGACGCCCGCATCGGCCGGCTGGACGCCGACGTGGCCCGACGGCGTGGTGCCACCGAAGCCTTTCTCAGTGCCGTGCACGCCGGCGAGACCGATCTGCTGGTGGGCACCCAGATGCTGGCCAAGGGCCATGATTTCGACCGGCTGACGCTGGTCGTCGTCGTCGATGCCGATGCCGGTCTGTTCACCACCAACTTCCGTGCGCCCGAGCGCAGCTTTGCCACGCTGATGCAGGTGGCCGGCCGCGCCGGGCGCCACCGCAGCCAGCACGCCCGCACCCTGATCCAGACCCGGCATCCCGAGCTGCCGATCTTTGCCGCGCTGCGCCGGCACGACTACCCGGCCTTTGCCCAGGCCCAGCTGCAGGAACGCGAACTGGGTGGCCTGCCGCCCTATGGCTACCAGGCACTCATCACCGCCCAGGCCCGCGACATGGAATCGGCACTAACTTTCCTGCAGGATTCATGTGAGTACTTGCTTTCTCTACAGAACAGTAATTACGTCGCTCACCAGCTCGCCACACGCACGCAACATCATCATGTAATTCCTGATTCAGAATCACGCCCCCTTGCCGGTGGATCAGCCCCACCAACACAACACCAGGCCGGCAGCGCTCATCCCGACCCGCGGGCACACCCCCACAGAGCCCCGGAACACCACGCAGTGCCCGCCGCATCCTCATCCGCCACACCCGTGCCCCCGTCCACCACACCCGTCGCGCAGGCCGCCGTCAACATCTGCGACCCGGTACCCATGCCGCTCGCCCAGATCAATCACGTCTGCCGGGCCCAGCTGCTGGTCGAATCCAGCCACCGTCAGAGCCTGCACATCCTGCTGGCCGCCTGGGAGGCCTGGGTGGCGCAGCGCGGCGAGGCCGCCCGTGCCGGCAAGGCCGGCAACCGCCGCCACGACCTGCGCTGGCAACTCATCATCGACCCCCAGGAAATCTGAGCCGCCGGCCTTGAGGGCAGCCCCCCCGGTTCCAGTTCACACCGGCTGGCGTGCCCACCACCCATCACCCATATAGCCCGTAGCCCATCGACCATCACGATTACCCATCGTGACAACACCGTGCCGTCCGCGCCCCGCCATCCGCAGCACGACGGCCCGCCAGCGGTTACACTGCGCGACTGGCCGCGCCGCACCTTCGTGGCTTCCCCGTGGCCTCAACGCCTCCCGGGAAGGCTTCACGGGCACGGCCCCCGCCAGCACGCCGCCGATCAACGGGCTGGCCGCTCCAGGCTGCGCCAGGCGCACCGGCCCCTATCCCCCGGCCACACGGGCCCAAGCCTCTCTCCTGTCTCACGACGTGAGCATTCACTCTCTATAATTCACTGTAATTACGTTGCATCATGCTGGCTGATCTCAATCCTGCCCAGGCCGAGGCTGTCCGTCACCTGCAAGGACCCAGCCTGGTCATCGCCGGCGCCGGTTCGGGCAAGACGCGCGTCATCACCGCCAAGCTCGGCCACCTGATCGATGCCGGCTTCACCGGCCGCGCCATTGCGGCCATCACCTTCACCAACAAGGCCGCAGCCGAGATGGCCGAGCGCTTTGCCCAGCAACGCAAGCTGCCCGCGGCCGATCGCCCCACCATCTCCACCTTTCACTCGCTGGGCATGCGCATGCTGCGCACCAGTGGACGGGGCGTCGGCCTCAAGTCCTCCTTTTCGATCTTCGATGCCGACGATTGCGCCGGCCTGCTGGCGCAGCTGCTGCAAACCACCGATCGCAAACTGGTCCGTCTGGGCGCCGCCAAGATCTCGCTCTGGAAAAACGCCATGATCGAACCCGAGGCCGCCCTGAAAGCCGCACGGGGCGAGAGCGAGCTGCGTCTGGCCCGCGCCTACCTGGAGTATCAGGCCACCCTGGAAGGCTACCAGGCCGTCGACTTCGACGACCTGATCCGGCTGCCGCTCAAGCTGCTGCAGACCGACGACGAAGCCCGGCGCTACTGGCACGAACGCCTGCGCTACTTTCTGGTCGATGAGTACCAGGACACCAATGCCGCCCAGTACGCCCTGCTCAAGGCGCTGGTCGGCGACCGCAGCGGCCTCACCGCCGTGGGCGACGACGACCAGTCGATCTACGGCTGGCGCGGCGCCACCCTCGACAACCTCAAGCGCCTGGGACAGGATTTTCCGGGGCTGACCGTCATCAAGCTGGAGCAGAACTACCGCTCCACCCGCACCATCCTGCATGCAGCCAACACCCTCATCCAGAAAAACCCCAAGCTCTACGCCAAGACCCTGTGGTCGGCCCTGGGCGAGGGCGACCCCCTGAAGGTGCTGGGCTGCGACGACGACGAGGACGAGGCCGAAACCGTCGTCAAGCGCATCCAGGCCGCCCGCTTCGAGCGGCGGCTCAGCTGGTCCGACTTTGCCATCCTCTACCGCGGCAACCACCAGGCCCGCATCATCGAACAGATGCTGCGCAAGGAACGCATCCCCTATCAGATCTCGGGCGGCCAGTCCTTCTTCGACCGGGCCGAGATCAAGGACCTGTGCGCCTACCTGCGCCTGCTGGCCAACGACGACGACGACCCGGCCTTCATCCGCGCCGCCACCACCCCACGTCGCGGCATCGGCCCGCAAACCCTCAAGCTGCTGGGCGAATACGCCGGCGAGCGCGACATCAGCCTGTTTCAGGCGATGTTCGAGACCGGCGTCGAAAGCCGCCTGCCCGAGCGTCAGCTGCACCCGCTGCGCGCCTTCGGCGACTTCATCAACCGCCTCCGCTGGCGGGCCGAGCGCGAGGCCGCCTCCACCGTGCTCGACGCCCTCATCACCGCCATCGACTACCAGAACCATCTGGCCGATCAGGGCGACGAGCGCAGCGCCACCACCCGCTGGCAATACGTCTGCGAGTTCCGCGACTGGATCGGCAAGCGGGGCGACGAAGACGGCAAGACCCTGATCGAGATGTCGCAATACATCTCGCTCGTCACCCGGCTGGAAGGCCGCGATGACGACGGGGATGCCGTGCGCCTGTCGACCGTGCACGCCAGCAAGGGGCTGGAATACCCGCACGTCTTCCTGATCGGGGTCGAAGAAGGGCTGATGCCCCACGCCGGCCGCGAAGAAGACGGGCTGGACGATGTCAACGGCATGCCGGTCGACCGCGAACAGATCGACGCCGAACGCCTGGAAGAAGAGCGCCGGCTGATGTATGTGGCCATCACCCGCGCCCGGCGCAGCCTCACCCTCTCATGGTGCAAGCAGCGCAAGCGCGCCCGGCTGATGGTGGATTGCCAGCCCTCACGCTTCATCACCGAAATGGGGCTGGAAGCCGACAACGCGCGCAACACCCCGGTCTCGGCCGACGAGGCGAGACAGCGCCTGGCAGCCCTGCAGGCGATGCTGGAGAGAAAGAAACAGGGCGCCGCCTGAGCCGGCGGATGCCCGCCAGCAACTTCAGCGTACCCGCCGTCGCCCCCTTCACAGCGGCCCCGGCGAACGGGCCTCTCACGGGGCCTGCCTCCAGCAACGCAAGTGGCGCAGCCCCCATGCCGGGGTCGGGCGCCAGCCTCGGTCGACGCCTTGGCCTCCCTGGTCCCCTTACTCGCCCTCGGCGGGCTTGTCGGCCTCCAGCTTGGGCGCCTCGAAGGAGCCACCGCCGGCATTGGCCAGATAGACCACCGCGTTGGCAATTTCCTGATCGGTGTACTCGCCTCCGGACTGCGGCGCCATCGCGCCCTTGCCCTTCATCGCCGAATTGAGCAGGGTATCCAGGCCCTGGGCGATGCGCGGCGCCCAGGCCGCAGCATCACCATACTTGGGCGCCCCCGACACACCGGTGTCATGGCAGGCGGCACAGACGCCCTTGAAGACGACCTCACCGGCGCGGGCCGGACCGCCCTTCTTCACTTCCTTCAGCTCGAAGCCGGCCACCGGCCGGATGCGGGCCTCGATGGCCTCGGGCGTCATCTCGGGGTCTACGGCGGCGTTGCCCATGTAACCCACCACGATGCCGATGACAGCCACCGGTACCACCAGCGCCGTCGTCACCACCGTCACCAGTTGCGTCGGCGACTTGAAAAGCCCTGCCGGCTCGGCGTTGCGGCCTTCGCCGCCAGCGTTAGATGCGTTCGCCATGAATGCTCCGATAGACATGCGGGCGGGCCGTGCCGACGCCCGACGGCCGTACCAATACCCTGCCCCTGAAATGGGCATCCTAGCGAGATTGCCCGCCGCACGTTTTGACTTAAACCAAACTTCCACCGCATGTCCGGCGCCATCCGTCGGCACAGCCAGCCACCTGCCCCAGGCTGGACGCCACCGGCAAAAGCGGGTATTCTCTTGAAGCTGCAACGCGCCCGTAGCTCAGGGGATAGAGTATTGGCCTCCGAAGCCAAGGGTCGCACGTTCGATTCGTGCCGGGCGCGCCATTTTTTCCTCCTTGCCGGTTGCGGTATCTGCGGCAATCGGCCACCCGTTGGCATGCCCTGTGCCCGCCATCATCGCGCCGGGGCACGCATGGTGCAGAGTGTTTTTCTCGACACGGACTCACCGATGCCCGACCTGACTCCAGCCCAGCGCACCAGCACCACCGCCCGCTACATCCTGGCGGCCGGCCTGCTGTTGTCGGCCCCCGCCATCCTCCACGTCTCCGTCACCGCCACGCTGCTGGCCTGGCTGCTGATGCTGGTGGGTGCCGCCATGTGGCTGGCCGCCCGCCGGGCCGACTGAGCGCGGGCCAACGCCCCCGGCGGCTCAGCGCTTGCGCCGCCCCCGCTCGAACAGCTTGTCGCTCAGCTCGCCCAGCGTGTGCGGGTCGAGATTCTCGGCAGCACCCGGCCCTTCCGTCACCGCCCGCATCCCGTCAGGCGCCGCCTCGGATGTCCGATGCCCGTCAGACGCCCCGGCCGGCACCTCACCCGACATGCCATCAGTGCCGGCACCCTCCCGTACACCGGCGCCTGCCTCCCCATCACGGCGCATGGCTGCGCGCGCAGCAGCACCCGTGCCCGCTTTTGCCGCTGCCTCGGCATCGCCCTCGGCAGACGGTGCGGCCGGATCGTGCATCCCGGCCGCCGGCCGATCCTCCACACGCCCACCGGCCCCATCCTCATCCGCCGCCCCCACGCCAGAGGCATCATCCATGCCTTCCCGGCCTGCCTGGCCATCGGCCCCGGCCGCCACGATCTCGGTGGCAGGCACCTGCTCGCCCGGCCACGCGGCTCCGGCCAGCAACGCCCCCCCAAAGGCCGCCGCACCCTGAAAAGCCCCCAGCCCGAACAGCTTCAGGAAAGCCTCGGCATCTTCGCGACCCTGTTCATAGGTCTTCACAAAACGGCGCGGCGAGGTGAAATCCCAGCTGGCCGCCAGCACCGGCGTCGAGGGCTGCACATAGATCCGCCCCTGCATGGCAAACACCGGCGTCTTGCGGTCATAGGTGCGTGTCGTCAGCACCAGCGTCTGACCCGGCACATCGGCCACCGTGCCCACCGGCACCGGATCGTACAGCTCACCTGATAGTGAGCGCTCACCATCAACTTCTGCCATCTGGAACAGCGGCGGCAGACAGCTGCTGGCCATCAACAGTTCCACCATCTCGCGCTCGCTGCGGCAATCCTGCAAGCGCTTCACCCCCGGCGTCAGCAGCGGCGAATCCGTCGCCATCGACGGGTGCAGTCCCTGCGCCGCCAGCCGCGCATCGCGCCGGTATTCGCGCCAGGCGTGCCAGCGCAGCTGCCGCTCGTTCATCGCCTGCGGCGGCACCGCAAACGCCACCCGGATCTCGGGCGCCTGCCACATCAGCTGCCGAAAATGCTCGCCCCCCAGCAGCGCCCGCAACGCCTTGCGATAGATGCCCCCCTGCCGGAAGAAAGGCTCGCCCCGCCTGAACAGATGCTTCCATTCCAGATTGGTGCGCACGCCCGACAGCTCGCGCTCGTACCAGGCCAGTGCCCGCCGGCTGTCGTTGGCATGCACCAGACAGGCCATGAACGCCCCCATCGACACCGCACCGATCACCCGTGGGCGCAGCTCGATCTCGGCGCGCAGCACCTCCCAGAACCCCGCCTGCCACCAGCAGCGATGTCCACCCCCGGCGAAGATCACCTTATCAAACATGAACTCGACTCTATCGGCACCCGGCCAGAAAAGCACACCACGGGCCTTCCCGCCGCCACACCGGCGACAGCCCGGCACAACCGCCCGGCAGCCGCAACGTGCGCCGCGCGATGACACAAGGACATTGCGCCCCGGCACGACCCCAGACAGCCGTCCGCGCCCGGCGCAACCCCAACGACACAGCCGCCCGCCCCGACTGGCGCCAGCGGCGGCCGCACTCCGGCCCATTCTACCGTCGGCCTTCCGGCGCGGGCAGCCCGCGTCGGCACCGCGCCACCCTGCATCTGCAAGATAATCGCCCCATGAGCACCCGGCCTCCAGCACCACCCACCCAAACCGGCCCCGCCCCCCAGGCCGGCCTGCCGCCCGTCTGGCGCGCCGATGCCCGCATCCTGCTGCTGGGCAGCTTTCCCGGCACCGCCTCGCTGGCAGCCCAGTCCTACTACGCCCACCCCCGCAACCAGTTCTGGCCCATCGTCGGCAGCCTCATCAACGTGCCGCTGGCCGACCTCCCCTACCCCGAGCGGCTGGAACAGCTGCGTGCCCACCGCATCGCCCTGTGGGACACCGTCGGCCACTGCCAGCGCCAGGGCAGCCTCGACAGCAACATCCGCCACGCCATCGGCAACGAGTTCCAGCAACTGCTCGCCCAGCTGCCCCAGCTGCGGGGCATCGGCTTCAACGGCCAGCACGCCGCCCGCCAGCGCCGCGCCTTCGAGGCCCTGGGCTACGCCACCGCCACCCTGCCCTCCACCAGCCCCGCCCACGCCAGCCTCAGCCTGGCCGCCAAGCGCACGCAGTGGCTGGAGGCGCTGGGGCCATGGCTGCGCTGATGGCCCCGCGCTGACTCCCCCTCCCCACCCACGGCAACACCCCACACCGGTCTTTACAACCGCCAGGCGCCAGTCCTGCTAGAGTGAGACCCCATCTCTCTCTCTCTGAAACGTGTCGCGAGCGTGTTTTCACGACACCTGCCAGGCAAGGAAGCATGATGCCCCCCTGGATCTCACACACCATCTGGTGGCACCTCTACCCGCTGGGCTTCACCGGCGCCCCCATCCGCCCGGCCGACGAGGCCGAACGTGCCCTGCAACCCCGGCTGGACCAGCTCCTGCCGTGGCTGGACTACCTGCGCGACCTGGGCGCCAACGGGCTGGCGCTGTGCCCCATCTTCCAGTCCAACACCCACGGCTACGACACCACCGACTTCTTCCGCCTCGACTCGCGCCTGGGTGACGACGCCGCCTTCGACCGCCTGGTGGCAGGCTGCCGGGCACGCGGCCTGCACCTGATGCTCGATGGCGTCTTCAATCACGTCGGCCACGTCCACCCGCTGTTCCTGCAGGCCATGCAGGGCGATCCGGCCGCCGAGCGGATGTTCCGCATCACCCGCCACGACGACGGCCGCATCGACTATGCCGATTTCGAGGGCCACCAGCAGCTGCCGGCCTTCAACCACGAGGTCGACGAGGTGGCCGAACTGGTCATCGACGTGATGTGCCACTGGCTGGGCCGCGGTGCCTCGGCCTGGCGGCTGGATGCCGCCTATGCCGTGCCGCCCAGGTTCTGGCGCCGGGTACTGCCCACCGTGCGCGAGCGCTTTCCCGAGGCCTGGTTCGTGGGCGAGATGATTCACGGCGACTACTCGCACTACGTGCACGAATCGGGCCTGGATGCCGTCACCCAGTACGACCTGTGGCATGCCATCTGGAGCAGCCTGGCCGAAGGCGACTTTTCGGAGCTGGATGCCTGCCTGCAACGCCAGAACGACACGCTGAACGATTTCACGCCGATGAGCTTCATCGGCAACCACGACGTGATCCGCCTCGCCACCCGCCTGGGCAACGCCCGCACCGCGCTGGCTCACGTGATCCTGCTCACCGTGGGCGGCATCCCCTCCATCTACTACGGCGACGAACAGCTGATGCGCGGCGACAAGGGCACGGGCGACAGCACCGACGACCCGCTGCGCCCGGCCTTCCCCGCCCACCCGGCTGATCTTCCCCCTGAAAACGGCTGGATGTATCAGCTGGTGCAACAACTCTGCCACATCCGCCACCAGCACCCCTGGCTGTGCACCGCACGCACCCGCGCCCTGCATCTGGACAGGCGCCACTACAGCTGGCTGGCCGAAGGCGCCCACGAGGGCGAGCACCTGAAGACCACGCTGCTGCTCGACCCCACCCCGCGCGCCCTCATCGAGCACGGCGACCAGGTGCTGCTGGATGTCAGCCCGCCCCCCGATGCGGGTTGGCGCGTGTCATGAACGGATTCGCCCCCACGCTGGCCCCAACGCCCACCGACACTGCGGCCCAAGACCGCCGCGGTGTCGACCGCCCATCCCGGACAGCAGCCGATTCGTCGTCAACGCCTTAAAATAATCAAAATTATCGCTTAGAAGGTGCAAATATTGCTTATACTTTAGAAGATCAAACTGGATAGAGCACATCAGGCCTGTCCTGTAGCAGCCCACAGCATGGGGCTGCCGGCAACTTTCCCTCCGCCCACGCGCCTGGACGCACATCACAAGGAATCAGGCTCATGCTGATCGAGTTCCGCGTCAAGAACTTCCGCAGCCTGCGCGACGAGCAGGTACTGAGCATGGTGGCGTCTCCGGACAAGACCCTGAAAGACACGCATGTGTTTGCCACGGGCCTGAAGGCGGCACCCGGCCTGCTGCGCTCGGCCGCCATCTATGGCGCCAACGCCAGCGGCAAGTCCACACTGCTGCGGGCCTTGCAATTCATGCAGGAACTGGTCGCCAGATCCGCCACCCGAATCCGGCCAGGAGAGAAATTTTCCGTTCAGCCCTTCCGCCTGGACGAGGCCTCGGCAACCGAGGCAACCGCGTTCGAGCTGTCGTTTCTGGATGAAGGCATCCGCTACCAGTACGGTTTTGCCATGACGGCCGAACGCATCGTCAGCGAGCACCTGCTGGTCTACAAGGCCTTCAAGCCGCAACGCTGGTTCCAGCGCCATCACGACATCCACACCAACCAGGACATCTACGAGTTCGGCCCCGGCCTGAAAGGCAAGAAGCAGGTCTGGGAAGACGCCACCCGGCCCAATGCCCTGTTCCTGTCGATGGCAGCACAGCTCAACAGCACCTCCCTTCGACCGGTTTTCGACTGGATCACCAACAACCTGGTCATCTTCAACGAATACAGTCCCCTGACCTCCGAAGCCGCCGTCCAGGCGCTTCAGGAAACCAAGAGCAAAAAGCGCCTGTGTGACTTCATCCGCGCAGCCGACATCAGCCTTGCCGACATCGAAGTGACGACCCGCAAGGTACCTGCCCAGCCGCGTCGTGACGATGCCGGTGCCCGCAAGATGGATGCCAGCCCGGAAGAAATGGATGTGTTCGACCTGCGTTTTCATCACATCACGGATGAAGGCCGTGCCAGCTTTCCCATCGAAGAAGAGTCCAACGGCACACGCAACCTGCTCTATCTGGCAGCTCCCATCATGGACATTCTCCAAAGCGGTGCCGTCCTGCTGGTCGACGAACTGGACACCAGCCTGCACACCCTGCTGGTACGCGAGCTGGTACGGCTGTTCAACAACCCGGCCACCAACCCCGGCCATGCACAGCTGATCTTCACCACCCACGACACCTCGCTGCTGGACGCCGACGGGCTGTTCCGCCGGGACCAGATCTGGTTCATGGAAAAAGGGGCCGACCAGGCCTCCGAACTGATCAGCCTGTCGGAATACAGTCCGCGCAAGAATGAGGCCCTGGAGCGGGGCTACCTGATCGGCCGCTACGGCGGCATCCCGCTGCTGAACCGCTCACGAGGGCTGCTGCCACATGGGACGTGACCATTCGCCCAAGGAACGACAGAGGACACAGCTTGCCCGCAAGAAAGCCGGATCACGCGCCAGCTTCGACCGAATCCTGATCGTCACCGAAGGCAGCCAGACCGAGCCCAACTACTTCAGGGAAATCTGCCAGGAACGCCGCATCCCGACCGCCAACGTCGTGGTGCTGCCCGGCAAGCACGGCACTGCACCGCTGCAGGTGGTGGAATACGCCGAACGGCTGTTCCGCGAAGGCGATCACCAACAGCGTATCGAAAAGAAGGCCTTCGAGCAGATCTACGCCGTTTTCGACCGGGATCGGCACCCCTCGTATCAGGAAGCCATCAGGCGGGCACACACCCTTGATGGCACACTGAAGAACGACAACAGACAAGCCGTCTCTTTTGCTGCGATCCCGTCGGCCCCCTGCTTCGAACTCTGGCTGTTGCTGCACTTCGAGGAAGTGGGTGCCCCCCTTCAGCCCACCGACGTGTTGCGCCGCTTGCAGCGCCACTGGCCCGGCTACAAGAAGGGGACGGCCCACACCTACGCACACACCAGAAAACGCTTGCCCGATGCACTGCGCAGGGCACAGGGGCTCCACGAAGAAAACCCCTTTACCCGCATCGGCACGGTGGTGAAACACCTGAGCTCTCTGGGCCTGCCACGCTGACACGATCTAAAACAGCTGGCGCGCCCCCTATGTAGTAACATGCCTACATGATTCAACCGGGGATGACGCCATGACCATCACCACCCTATCCAGCCGTGAGCTGAACCAGGACGTCAGCCGGGCCAAGCGGGCCTCACTGAAGGGGCCCGTCATCATCACGGATCGTGGCAAGCCCGCACATGTGTTGTTGAGTTTCGAGGATTATCAGAAGCTCAGCCGGCAAAAGCGCAGCATCGCCGACGCACTGGCCATGCCGGCAGAAACCGCCGAGATCGAGTTTGATCCACCGCGAATCACCGTGGGCCTTCAGGCCGTGGATCTCTCATGATGTACCTGCTCGACACCAACGTGGTGTCCGAAATACGCAAGATCCGCACGGGCAAAGCCGACAGACAGGTTGCCACATGGGCAGAGCATGTCGATGCTGCCCAACTCTACATTTCAACCATCACGGTCATGGAACTTGAAATCGGGATCCTGGCCATCGAACGTCGGGATGCACGACAGGGCCATCGCCTGCGCACCTGGCTGGAACAATCCGTCCTTGCCGAATTCCGCGACCGCACACTGGCCATTGACACCTCCGTGGCACGACGATGCGCCCGATTGCACGTCCCCGACAGACGGAGCGAACGCGATGCGCTCATTGCCGCCACCGCACTTGTACATGGCATGGCAGTCGTCACACGCAATGTCGCCGACTTTGCAGCAACCGGCGTGGCACTGATCGACCCCTGGCAAGCGCCCTGACCTCGGCACTGTCATCCCGGCCTTCCACAACCTGAACCGTGACCGCGCAGCGGTACCGGCCTGAATGCATGGTCAAGCGCTACTTTTCGCAGCCTCCAGAGCCAGCGGAAGATAGTGAGCCAATTCTTTGGTCTCGATGTCCGTTGCCGAGCGCAGCTTGATGTGTCGTCGGCCCTTGCCGCCACCTTCCAGATGGCCGAGCGTGTCTGAAATTTTGGCGCCGCTACCAAACTCGACCGAGACATGTTGCTTGTAGGCAAACACGCCGCAGAACGGCACGCCTGAGGAAAAAATGATGCCACCGTACTTGACTTCCTCGGTCACGGACGGAATGGTTTTTTTGACAAGATCGCGAACAGATTCAACCAATGAGCGTTGCTCGTTGCCAAGCAGGCGAATGTCATCCAGGAGTTCTTGAACGGATTTCGTAGCCATGATGTGTCGCTTGGTTATTGACAATATTTATTGTGGATGGCTGGCTCAACCCCGTGATGGCAAACGCGCATCGCGGCATCGACCAGCCCCCATCCCGGGCAGGAAGGGGGGCTTCGCCCCATGAGCCCCTTCAGGCCCCTCAGGCCCCGCGTTCAGCCACCAGCGCCGGGTTGAAGGCCGGGTCGTTGTACATCTTGAACTGGCGGT